>CAMTWK010000009.1:0-62861 GCA_947085425.1 uncultured Burkholderiales bacterium
GAATTGAAAACGGGCACGCTCTCAGGTGTACTGAAGCAGGCGGGCGTTTCCGTTGAAGAGTTTGTCAATGCGCTTAAGGCATAACACGGCGGTCGAGCAGACCGGCCAACAACGGCAGGTTGCTCACCTAAATCGTTAGGCAGCGCAGCAAATCATCCACAACCTGACAGGAGAACAATCATGGCTGGGCATTCAGACACTATCGCCAATTTGTACACGGCATTCGCATGCGGTGACGTACCCGCCGTGCTTTCTGCCTTGGCACCGAACATCATCTGGACCGAAGCAGAAGGTTTTCCTTACGGTGGCACATATGTAGGCCCTGATGCCGTGCTGCAAAATGTCTTCGCAAGGCTTGGCTCCGAATGGAACGGCTTCGCCGCTGCGCCACATGAGCTCATCGCCAGCGCTGATACCGTCGTTGCGCTTGGTGAATACAGTGGCAAGTACAAGGCCACAGGCAAGAGCTTCAAAGCTCCGTTCGTTCACGTCTGGAAGTTTGGCGGAGGTCGTGTCATTTCTTTCAGGCAGCACACCGACACAGCGGTAGTCCAGCGTGCACTCCAATAGGGCGCTGCCTAATTGTCAACGCCGATTTGAAACTGACACACTTTTGATGCTAACGCCGATATAAAACTGATACACCCCCGTTAAAACATCGTGCTGGTCAAGCCATGGGCGCTGCCAAACTTTCAGTGTAAAGGCTTGGGGACGGTCGTTCGTTACAGCCCATCGCAGCCAGGCGCGACCTATGGAAAAATGCCGTCGATGCTGACTTCTTCATTTGTGGATCCGTCATGGCGCTGAGTGAGATTGAAAGGAAAAAGGTCGAAAAGGCGGTCGGTGCATACATTGATTTGCACCGACCGCCGCCACATATTCGTCCAGAGCTCGATATCGACTATCGATTAACTGGCCACAGTGTGGAAATATTTGAAATTCGTCCGATGTGGCGTAACCCGACAGAAAAGATGGAACAACCAGTTGCGAAGGCCACGTTTGTGCGCACACAAGGAATTTGGAAAATTTTCTGGATGCGGGCAGACTTGAAATGGCACAGTTATGACGTCTGCCCCAAGGTCAAAGACATTGAGCAGTTTTTAGTTGAGGTGGAGAAAGACCAATATGGCTGCTTCTGGGGATAGGAGCATGCGTATGGTGGGCAAAACGTATTGTGCCGACGGTCGCTTTCCGACCAGGAGCAGTGCGAGTTGAAAAAAATGGCAATGTTTTCGTCAGCCCAACAATGGCTTTATACAAAGACTTGGGATTTCAGCAATTTGGTCTCGAACGTGGATTCATGTTGGTCGATGGTGTGCTTCATGATGAATTCCATATGGTGTTTTTTATCGGTAACTCGAAGTGATGTTTTTCGCCCGCCGCCCCCGCCACAGTCGCACGCTGATTCAGTTATGCGGGTTGTTTTTATGGGCCGGGTTGTTGTATTCGTCGGCGGGTATTGCGCGCGGTCAGCGACCAGTTTGCAGAGTGCAATTGACTAAGGAGGCGTCAACATGAGCGCAGGAACAGTCCGACTGCATCGTGTTTTAAAATCCACCCCGGAAAAAGTCTACCGGGCATTTTTAGATCCGGCGGCGATGGCCAAATGGATTCCACCATATGGTTTTACCTGCACTGTGCATCACATGGAGGCAAAGGTGGGTGGCACCTACAAAATGTCGTTTACCAATTTCACCACCGGGCAAGGGCACAGTTTTGGCGGGGTCTATCAAGAGCTGGTGCCGTTTGAAAAAATTCGTTACTCCGATCAATTCGACGATCCCAATTTGCCGGGTGAAATGCAGGCGACCATCACCTTCAATCCGGTCATTGGCGGCACCGAGTTGACGATTGTGCAAGAAGGCATTCCAGAAGTAATTCCCGTCGAGATGTGTTATCTCGGCTGGCAGGAGTCGCTCGCCCAGCTGGCAAATTTGGTCGAGCCGAATATTCAGGAGTGAAGCGGCGGCGGTCATCCCGCGCAGTTTGTCTGCCTGCAGATGGGCGTTTCTTTCCTCGCAAAAAATTACCAATCCATCTGTAGTTGCCAAGGGAAAGTCTTTGTCCGGCTTTCGGTGTCGGTTCACCGGTAAAATTCAATTATGTTTACCCAGCTCAGCGAAGATATCGATTCCGTGTACGCACGCGACCCTGCCGCCCGTAACTGGTGGGAGGTCCTGACTTGTTACCCCGGCATGCACGCGATCTGGTTGCATCGCTGGCTCTCCGGTCCGTTGTGGCGCATTGGTCTGAAGTGGCTGGGGCGATTGGTGTCTCACATTGCGCGTCTTTTTACCGGTGTGGAAATTCATCCGGGTGCCACCATTGGCCGGCGAGTATTTATCGATCATGGCATGGGTATTGTGATTGGTGAAACCGCCGAGATTGGTGACGACTGCACGCTTTATCACGGCGTGACCTTGGGCGGCGTGGTTTGGAACAAAGGCAAACGCCATCCAACATTGGCGCGGGGCGTGACGGTTGGCGCAGGCGCAAAAATTCTCGGCCCGTTTACGGTTGGTGAGGGTGCACGCATCGGCTCGAATTCGGTGGTGGTCAAAGCCGTGCCCCCGGGGGCAACGGTTGTGGGAATTCCGGCGCGGATTGTCGAGGGTATCAGCGGTGAGGCTGGCCACGCATTTTCGGCCTATGCGGTGACCACCAATGAAAATGATCCCTTGAACGCCATCCTCAAAACACTGGCCGAGCGTTCCGACAAAAGTGATGCGGCGGTGGATGCATTGTTAGCCAGAATTGCGGCCCTGGAAAATGAACAAAAACAAAAAGACTAATTACAGAAACGGTTTCCAGCACTTTTCATCTGGAAAATGTCGTGGATAAACGATTGTTCGTTTAAATTTCAACTCGCCGTTGGCAAAGTGACGGGCACATTCTGAAGGTAATAGTTGATTAAAACAGTCGGATTATCTATACTTGAGTGAATTAGTAGGGTATTGGCGCGTCCAACAGGTAGTAACTGATTGTTTTCCCCGACTTTGTGCCCACTTATTAACTTGGTTTCGCTCGTATTACTCTCACAAATTGTGAAACCGTTTTCTGACAGGTGATTTTATGCGTTTGACCACAAAGGGCCGTTTTGCCGTGACTGCGATGCTCGATCTCGCGCTCAATGCGAGTGATGGCCCGGTCACGCTGGCCAATATTGCCGCACGCCAAAAAATTTCCTTGTCATACCTTGAGCAGTTGTTTGCCAAATTGCGCCGTAACGACTTGGTCGCGTCGGTACGCGGGCCGGGTGGTGGTTATCAATTGGCACGGTCAAGTGATCAGTTGTCAGTGGCCGAAATCATTATTGCCGTTGAGGAATCAATTGACTCACGCCAATGTGAAGGCAAAAAGGACTGTTTGGGTGAGGGTGCCGGACATCGGCGTTGCATGACCCATGACCTGTGGGAAAGTCTGAACCAAAATGTGATTCAATTTTTGTCTGCGGTAACCCTCGCGGAATTGGTGCAACAGCAGTTCACGCCAACGGAGCCGGCAACCAAGACGGTTTCCGGACCGGCCAGCCGGGTAAAGAGTCGTCAGGAAGACACAAATAAACGACGTGCGTCGTTTGCGGCGGAAAACGTGGTGGCGAGTTAACTTGCCGTCCATGTTGATCTGCACGATTCATTCAAATTAAGTTTTGCACGCAAAAAATATTAGGACAAACAGCACATGAAGCAACCCATATATCTCGATTACTCGGCAACAACTCCGGTTGATCCACGTGTCGCCGCCAAAATGATTCCGTATTTGACGGAGTCATTCGGTAATGCCGCATCACGCAGCCACAGCTACGGCTGGACGGCGGAAGCAGCGGTAGATGAAGCGCGTCAGGAGGTGGCGAAGCTGGTGAATTGTGATGACAAAGAGCTGGTCTGGACCTCCGGCGCGACCGAATCGATCAACCTCGCCATTAAAGGTGCCGCACAGTTTTACAAGACCAAGGGCAAACACATCATCACCCTTAAGACCGAACACAAGGCGACCCTTGATACGTTTCGGGAATTGGAGCGGCAGGGATTTGAAGCAACCTACCTTGAGGTGTTGGAAAACGGTTTGGTGGATGTCAATGTTTTAAAGGCGGCAATACGCGCCGATACGGTTCTGGTTTCGATTTTGTTTGTGAACAATGAAATTGGCGTGATTCAGCCAATTGCTGCAATTGGTGAAATCTGCCGTGCGCAGGGTGTAGTTTTTCACGTTGATGCCGCGCAGGCAACCGGCAAGCTGCCGATTGATTTGCAGGCGCTAAAAGTGGATTTGATGAGTTTTTCGGCACACAAGACCTACGGCCCAAAAGGTGTTGGTGCGTTGTTTGTGCGCCGCAAGCCAAGAGTGAGGCTGGAAGCGCAAATGCACGGCGGTGGCCACGAACGCGGTTTTCGTTCCGGCACGCTGGCGACCCATCAGATTGTCGGCATGGGTGAAGCGTATCGTTTGGCGCGGTTAGAAATGGCGGTTGAAAACGAACGCATTCGGATGTTGCGCGACAAGTTGCTCAATGGCGTCAAGGACATGGAAGAAGTGTATGTGAATGGCGATATGGAGCAACGTGTCCCGCATAATCTCAACGTCAGTTTTAATTTTGTTGAGGGTGAGTCGTTGATTATGGGTATCAAGGAGCTGGCAGTATCGTCCGGCTCGGCGTGTACCTCGGCGTCACTCGAACCATCGTATGTGTTGCGGGCGCTGGGTCGCAACGATGAAATGGCGCACTCGTCCATTCGTTTTTCGATCGGGCGGTATACAACGGCAGAAGATATTGATTATGCGATCAAGTTGATGAAAGACCGGATCGGCAAACTGCGTGACATGTCGCCGCTTTGGGAAATGTACAAAGACGGCATTGACGTCAGCAAGGTGCAGTGGGCGGCGCATTAATTTGCACAATAGTTTTTTGTGAGCAGTGATCCTGTTCACCTAAGGAGAAATATCATGGCATACAGCACAAAAGTACTCGATCATTATGAAAATCCGCGTAACGTCGGTTCATTCGCCAAGGATGAAGATGGCGTGGCAACCGGCATGGTGGGTGCCCCCGCCTGCGGCGACGTGATGAAGTTGCAAATCAAAGTTGGTCCAGACGGGATTATTCAAGACGCCAAATTCAAGACCTACGGCTGCGGTTCGGCAATTGCTTCGAGCTCACTGGTGACCGAATGGGTCAAGGGCAAAACCATCGACCAAGCGGCGGAAATTAAAAATACGCAAATCGCTGAAGAGCTGGCATTGCCGCCGGTGAAAATTCACTGCTCGATTTTGGCCGAAGACGCCATCAAAGCCGCGATTGCTGATTACCGCGCCAAACATGTTGATGCCGCAGCCGTTGCGGTAGCAGCCGAATAATTAAGTTGAATTGAGGACTGAATATGTCGATCACCCTGACTGAACGCGCTGCAACCCACGTTCAAAACTATTTGACCAAACGCGGCAAGGGCATTGGTTTGCGTTTTGGTGTGCGCACCACCGGTTGTTCCGGCATGGCGTATAAGCTTGAGTTTGTTGATGCCGCCAACGCGGAAGACCAGACTTTTGAATCGAACGGCGTAACCGTTTTTGTTGATCCCAAGAGTCTGGTGTATATCGATGGCACCGAGTTGGATTTCGCCAGAGAGGGCTTGAACGAAGGCTTTAAGTTCAACAACCCAAGGGAAAAAGACAAATGCGGCTGTGGTGAGTCTTTCAACGTATAACTCCAGCCGCGCTACTGACGTGGCGTAACACTTGGCCGGGTGCAGCTTTGCACCCTTTTTATTTGTTATGAACCCAGATTTCCGCAAAACACATTTCGCCCTGTTCGGTTTGCCGCCATCATTTCGAATGGAGCCGGCTGAACTTGACGCGGCTTATCGCGAAGTGCAAAAAGAAGTGCACCCGGATCGATTTGCCAACGCCACCAATGTGGAGAAGCGCCTCGCTGCCCAATGGGCGACCCACGCCAACGAAGCCTACCGAACACTCAAGTCACCGTTAAATCGTGGCCGCTATCTTTTAAAAATCAACGGCATCGACACCGAGGAAGAGCGCAACACCGCCATGCCGATGGAATTTTTAATGCAGCAAATGGCCTGGCGCGAGGCGGTGGTGGAAGCAAAAGCCGCGCACGACGAAACGGCGCTGGCGGATTTGGCGGGGCAAAAACACGCGGAAGAAAAAGCATTGTTTGATATGTTGGCGACACAACTCGACGTACCGGCCACGTTGAATGATGCCAAGCAGACGGTTCGCAAATTGCGGTTTTTGGAAAAGCTTGGCGAAGAAATTGATCTGGCATCGGAAGCAATTGATCTTTAACTGAATCTTGGAAAGTTATGGCACTTCTGCAAATTTTTGAACCTGGTGAAGCCACCGCGCCGCATCAACACCGGCTGGCTGTGGGCATTGATCTGGGCACCACCAATTCACTGATCGCCACTGTCAGAAGCGGCGCGGCGGAGGTATTGGTCGGCCACGTTGGTGATAAGTTGGTGCCGTCGGTGGTGCGTTATTTTGCCGACGGCCACTGCGAAGTGGGCGCCAAACCAAAAGCCGAACAGGCGGAAGATCCCGCCAATACCATTTTGTCGGTGAAACGATTCATGGGACGCGGCATGGCCGATGTCGCCAAGTACGGTGCGTTGCCCTATCATTTTGTTGATGCGCCGGGCATGGTGAAAATTGACACCATCGCAGGTGTGAAATCACCGGTCGATATTTCTGCGGAAATTTTACGCGTGATGCGCGTACAAGCTGAGCAGGCGTTGGCAGGTGAACTGGTCGGCGCGGTCATTACCGTGCCCGCTTATTTTGATGATGCGCAGCGCCAGGCCACCAAAGACGCCGCACGACTCGCCGGCATCAATGTGTTGCGCTTGCTGAACGAACCGACTGCAGCCGCCATTGCCTATGGCTTGGACAATGGCAGCGAGGGCATTTTTGCCGTGTTTGATTTGGGTGGCGGCACCTTTGATATTTCCATTTTGAAATTAACCCGCGGTGTGTTTGAAGTGCTCGCCACCAATGGGGACGCGGCACTTGGCGGCGACGATTTTGATCAGGCGATTGCCGCGCATTGGCGCAAGCTACATGGCCTGGTGAGCGCCAATCACAAGGACATGCGTCGACTATTGATGGAGGCACGTACCGTCAAGGAGGCGTTGACCACAAAAGCGGATGCCACGGCGGCAATCAGCCTGAGTTATGGTCAGACGCTCAACGTCAAATTGACGAGGACAGAATTCCACGCGATGACCGCGCATTTGGTTGATCGTATGCTGGCACCGGTCAAGAAAGCCATGCGTGATACCAAATTGGCCATTGATGAAATTGACGGCGTGGTAATGGTTGGTGGCGCGACACGCATGCTGCATGTACAAAATGCGGTGAGGAATTTTTTTTGCAAGCCGTTGTTGAACAATGTTGACCCCGACAAAGTGGTGGCACTGGGCGCGGCCATACAAGCGAACGTGCTGGCCGGAAACAAAACCGGCGAGGATATGTTGTTACTCGATGTGATCCCGCTGTCGCTGGGATTGGAGACGATGGGTGGACTCGCTGAAAAAGTGATTCCGCGCAATTCAACCATCCCGGTTGCGCGTGCGCAGGAATTCACCACCTTCAAGGATGGGCAGACGGCGATGAGCATTCACGTGGTGCAAGGTGAGCGGGAGTTGGTCAAGGACTGCCGATCGTTGGCAAAATTTACGTTACACGGCATTCCGCCAATGGTGGCCGGCGCGGCGCGTATCAAAGTGACCTTTCAAGTGGACGCCGACGGTCTGGTCGCGGTCACGGCGCAAGAACTAAACAGCGGTGTGGTGGCGCAAATTGATGTGAAACCGTCGTACGGTTTGACCGATGCCGAAATCACGGCCATGTTACAAGCGAGCTTTACCTATGCCGAGGCCGATGCCAGCGCACGAGTGTTGGCTGAAACAGTCACCGACGCACGACGATTGATCGAGGCGGTCACCGCTGCCGTCAATACCGATGGAGCGTTGTTAACACCAGCCGAGTCTAGTGGCATTGTTAACGCGCTGGCGGCGCTGGAAACCGCCGTGACCGGTGAACAGGTGGCCGCCATCAAAGCGGCCATAGAAACTTTGTCGGCCGCAACCGAGACCTTTGCCGCCAAACGCATGGATAAAAGTGTCGCCTCCGCCCTAACCGGTAAATCGATGGCGGATCTCGCCGCATTTGACAGCAAATAATTTCAATATGACCATTATCAAAATCCTGCCGCACGAAACACTCTGCCCTGATGGTGCCACGCTCGATGTTGCCGCCGGCACCGTGTTGTGCAGCGCCATGTTGCAAAACAATATTGCCATTGAACACGCCTGTGAATTGTCGTGCGCCTGTACAACCTGTCATGTGATTGTGCGTGAAGGCATTGACTCATTGCCAGACGCACTCGACAAGGAAGAGGACATGCTTGATATGGCGTGGGGGTTGACGCCGTTGTCGCGTTTATCGTGTCAAATCAAAGTAACCGACACTCCGCTGACGATTGAAATCCCGAAGTACACCATTAATCATGCCCGGGAGAATCATTGATGACCATTAAATGGACGGACATTCTTGAAATCGCCATTCAATTGGCTGATGCCCACCCTGAGGTCGATCCGCTGACGATTCGTTTTACCGATCTGCACGCCTGGGTGCTGGCGCTGCCGGAATTTGCGGATGATCCGGAACGCGGCGGTGAAAAAATACTCGAGGCGATTCAGGCGGCGTGGATTGAAGAGATCGAGTAAAACGCCAATATTGACGCGCGGATTCAGGCCAAAAGTCCTGGTGATGCCCGTGAATAGTGGTGTTTCGGTTTGACTTGAGGTCGTTGCCGACATTCACCACCGGTGCCTTGCAAAATTGATTGGAGCGAAACGAATCACCATGAAAAGCATTTTCCACCTCGCAATAAACGTCACCGACCTCGACGCCGCGCGGCGTTTTTATGGTGGTTTGCTGGGTTGCACCGAAGGGCGCAGCACCACCACCTGGGTCGATTATTCGTTTTTTGGTCATCAGCTTTCGTTGCATCTTGGCACACCCTTCACCACCGCCGCCACCGGCAAGGTTGATGGCATGGCGGTGCCGATGCCACACTTTGGTGTGGTGCTGCCGCTGGCTGATTGGCAGGCCTTGGCGGATGCACTGCGCAGCCAAGGCGTTGAATTTGTTATTCCACCGAGTGTGCGATTTGCCGGTGAGCCGGGTGAACAACACACCATGTTTTTTTTGGATCCCTTTGGCAATCCTTTGGAGATCAAGGGGTTTCGGGATATGGCGGCGGTGTATGCCGCATAACCAGTCGGTACGCGGAACCATCGCGTTTGTATCGCAACAACACGATGGCGACTGGATTGAAGTTTTATCGGCAGCCATGCCATTGGAACGGGTGGTGGCCGATCGCGAATTGAATGATGACGCCGCCGAGGCTGTTGATATTGTGGTGGTGGGCACGCCGGATGCGGCGCGACTGGCGCGTTACAAAAATGTGAAATGGATTCAAAGTGTTTGGGCGGGGGTCGAACGTTTGTTACCGATCACCGCGGCGCGCAACCTGCCATTGGTTCGACTGATTGATCCGTTGATGGCGCACACCATGGCGGAATCGGTGTTGGCGTGGACACTTTATTTGCATCGCGATATGCCGGCCTACGCCGCGCAACAACGCAAACAACAGTGGCGGCAGCGGCCCTATCGTGCGGCGGCGGAACAGACGGTTGGAATTCTCGGTTTGGGGGCACTTGGTCAGGCGGCCGCACAACGGTTGTTGGCGGCTGGTTATCGTGTTTGTGGCTGGAGTCGTCACAGCAAACAAATTGACGGCGTGACGACTTACGCAGGTGAGGCGGGCCTTACGTCGTTACTGCAACAAGCCCAAATATTGGTGGTGTTGCTGCCATTAACGGCGGACACGCACCAATTGCTCGATCCGCAGCGGCTGGCACACCTGCCGCAGGGGGCGGCGGTGATTAATTTCGCTCGCGGCCCAATCCTTGACACCACCGCACTGATTGCCGCGCTGGATTCCGCTGCGCTGTCGCATGCGGTGCTGGATGTATTTGCAACCGAGCCGTTACCAGCGGACAACGTCCTTTGGTCACACGCGTCGGTCACGGTTCTGCCGCATATTTCCGCGATCACCAATCAGCAAAGTGCATCAAAAATAGTCGCGACCAATATTGCCAACTATCGGGCCGCGGGTGTTTTGCCTGTAACGGTTGATGTTGTGCGTGGTTATTAACCTGCATATTTCACGGCTCGGCCCCGCTCCGCCTGGGGTTTGACCCGTGAAGTTTTATTGCACTTTGTCATCCAATTTGGTTTTGATTGAACATGAGACCTTTGCGCTCGATAACAGGTCGCTGTACCAACAATGTGGCCATGTGCTGCGAGGTGATGCGTTACGTTGAGTGGTGATGAGTGGTGTCGACCCGGATGACCTGCGCACATTGATGTTGGATAGATCAAATTTCCAAAAAAAGTGGGGTGATCTTTCGACCACCCCAGAAGGCGCACTCTCGAATACTTACAGAGGAGAACCTCGGTTCGCGGGGACCTATCCGCTCACCATTCCGCCCAGGGAGGTAGGGCGGTCCGCAAGTATTCAGGTTAACTATCGCAAATGTCGTGCCAGCTTTACTGGCGGACAAATATTCCTGTTGCGCGGGGCAGGGCGCACAAAATGGTTGGGCGGCCTGATGGGTGTTTGTCGCCGAATCACGACGCAATTGGCGGCTTTTTGCTAAGTGGTTGTTTTGGCGTGGCAAATGCCGTCGTTGTTTGACGACAAAAATGATGCCAATAGTGCCGCAATGAGTCGCAAAAATTTCACGTTTCTGACTACTCAACAGCAGGTCAGTTTTTGAAGTGTGCCGCTTCCAACCCGTGTCGTTGCAACAATTTGTAGAATTCAGTGCGATTGCGTTTGGCAATTTTTGCCGCCTGTGTAACGCTGCCACCGGTGAGCTTTAACAAACGTGTCAGGTAATCGTATTCAAATTGCCGACGCGCTTCTTCAAATCCATCCAGGCTGTCCTTGCCGAGTTGCATTGCTTGTTCGACCACGCTCAATGGCACGATTTCGGTGGTGGTTAATGCGACCGCTTGTTCCACCACGTTCAGGACCTGACGGATGTTGCCGGGCCAGGGTGCCGCCAACATGGTCGACAACGCATCGGGGGAAAAACCGGTGACCCGCTTGGCGTAATGCGCCGCCAATCGTTTTACGAATGCCGTCAACAATAACGGGATATCCTCGCGGCGTTCGCGCAGCGGTGGGATTTTCAGGGTGACCACATTCAGACGGTAAAACAAATCTTCGCGAAATTCACCGGCATCGCGAGCCATGACCAAATCACGGTGGCTGGCTGAGACAATGCGCACATCCACGGCAATACTCTTGACGTCACCAACCGGGCGAATTTCATGGCTCTCGAGTGCACGCAACAATTTCACCTGTAACGCAGTCGGCATGTCACCGATTTCATCGAGAAACAGGGTGCCGCCATCGGCCTGCTGAAACAAGCCGGGATGATCGGCAATGGCACCGGTAAATGCGCCTTTTTTATGGCCGAATAATTCACTTTCCAGCAACGCTTCCGGGATCGCGCCACAGTTTAGCGCCACAAAGGGTCTGCCTGCGCGTGGGCTGGCATCGTGTAGCGCGCGCGCCAAAATTTCCTTGCCCGTGCCACTTTCACCCTGAATCAAAACACTGGCCTCGCTCTGTGCCACACGCTCGGTGCGCACCAATAATTCCTCCATGGCCGGCGCGCGGGTGATGATGGCGGCACGCCATAAGGCAAAACCGGCCGGGGCGGTGGCGCGCTTAATCGCGCCGTGGGCACCGTGTAAAGTCAGTGCACGTGCCACCTTAGCCAGTAAATCATTGGCGTCGTAGGGCTTGGTCAGGTAGCCAAATACGCCATCCTGAGTTGCGGCGACCGCATCGGGTATGGTGCCGTGCGCGGTCAGGATAATGACCGGTAAACCGCTATAACGCTCATTGATTTCCGCGAACAGGCCCATGCCGTCCATGCCATCCATGCGCAAATCGGTGATCACCAAATCAGGACGCTCGGCGGCGATTTTTGACAACGCCTGCTGACCGCTGGATGCGGTGGCGACGTGATAACCGGTGGCACGTAAACGAATGGCAAGCAGGTGCAACAGATCCGCGTCGTCATCGACTAACAATAAATGCCCGGTGGTGGTAGAAATTGAAGCCATTGGATTCTTTGGTCTTTCCATTAATTCAAACATTGTCATACCCTGTCAATTGGATAGGATCTTATATGCATGAATCGTGCCGGATTAAGCGCCTTGCAACCATGATACCCAGTCCGTCCATTTCTGACATCGAAACTTGACGGATAGATTGGTCGATCAGCGTGGATTTACGCGCGGCCCGGCCGCCTTGGCAATATCACGCGAATGCGAGCACCGCGCGGTTTGGTATATACGCTATTGCCGCTGGCGTAGTCATCGTCGTGACCCCGATTGTCCGGGACGTCGTTGTTGCCCTTTGCGACCGCCGCAACACTGCCACGATGAAGCTCAACGTAATCGCGGACAATGGCCATGCCCAACCCGGTCCCCTTGGTGGCCGATTTAATGGCCGAGGCGGTGCGAAAAAACGGCTCAAAAATGCGCTCGCGATCGGCCTCGGCAATGCCCGGACCATCGTCGATCACCTCAATGACGGCGTTTTCCTGTTGTTTCACCAACCGTATGGTGATGGTGCCACCGACCGGGGAATATTTGACGGCGTTGGACAATAAGTTGTCGAGTACCACGCGAATTTTATTGGCATCACCCTGCAGTGACACTTTCTCGGATTCGCGTCGTACAGAAATTGATTTGGCGACCAGCGCGATTTTATGCGTGTCGAGCACCTCGTCAACCAAGTCCAATAGTTGCAGCGGGGCAAGAACCAACGCCTGTGTTTCCCTGAGCCGGCGCGCCGATTGGGTCTGGCTATAGGTTAAAAGGTCCTGAATGAGACGTTCCAATGATTGCGAATTTTGTTTGAGAATGCGGGCGATTTCCTGTTGTTCGGAATTCAGCTCACCCACCACCTCTTCCGCAAGCAAGTCCGAGCCTTCCCGCAATGCCGTCAGCGGTGTTTTGAGTTCATGGGAAACGTGTTGAAAAAATCGCGTCTTCTGGTCTTCCAATTCGATCAACCGTTGCCTCAGCCAATCTAGTTGTTGGCCGAGCTTCTCAATGTCGTGCGGGCCGGAAACTCGGATGCGTTTGGCAAATTTGCCCTCACCCAAACGATCAATGGCCGCACCGAGGTCACGAATGGGCCGCGCCAGCAAATAGCTGAACCCGGCAATCAATAACAATGCCGATGGCACAATCGCCAACATTTGCCAGATCACTTGTTTGCGCGACTTTGCCGCCGATGCGCGTAAATTGGCAACCTCGGTTTCGACACTCCGGTCGGCGATGGTATTGAGTGCCATGGCACGATTGGCAACCTCGGCAAACTCACGCTCAACTCGTTTTTGCAGCAGCGGAGTTGGGTTTCCAGTCGACAACAAAGGATTTGCCGCCTGTTCGAGTGATCGAATGTAATTTGCCGCCTCGACCATTTCGGACGTCAGTGGTAATTGATCGAGTTGTTGCAACTGTTGCAAAAATTGTTCACGCGTCCGGCCGTGTGTTTCAATCAATTCGCGATCAGCCGAACTGGCAATGAGTCTTGCCGATTTATCCAGTGCGGATGCGGTGGTACTGAGCTGCCGGGCGGTTTGGGTGGTGAGGGTGGCATTGACCACTGCGCGCTGACTCTGTTCGGCGAGGCGCTCGATAAAAAACGCATTGGATACCAACCCGGCAATCAAGGGTAGCGTGACAATGCCAAATCCGACCAGAATCAGTCCGGGGAATGAGGTTGGATAACGAAATCGGCCCGACTTAAAAGGCGAAGATTTTTTTTCGGTCATGGCATCTGGGGTCATTTTTTTTGCATTACCAGGGTGGCTGGCACTTCTTGTGTCTGGCAATGATAAAATCAATTGCTTACTTTCGCCAATAATTGCAGGAGCCACCGCATGGCCATGTACGAATCCGATGTGACAAAATTTGTCCGCGAATTGTTTGAACAAACCCCCGGACTGAAAGACTTGCAAAAACAGAATCGGGCGACGTGGTGGGACAAAAAACTCGATTTCGACCAGATTAATCGCAACAATGCATCGGAAGCGCCGAAGGCACCCTATGCCTATTTTCCGTTGCCCAAACCCAGCGATAAGTCTTAATCGGCCCGTTGGGTTTGTGGTTGGTCGCCGTTGCCGCCGACACAACCAGTTTGCGATTCAATCAAATAATGCCAACACCGCATCCAATCCAGCGCAGTTGATCGCGTGTGTTGCCTGCGATTGCACCACCGGTTTGGCGCGATAGGCGATCGAGACACCGGCTTCGGCCATCATTTTTAGATCGTTTGCGCCATCACCAATGGCGATGATTTGGCTGCGAACAAGGCCCAATTGTTGGGCGGTCGCACGCAGGTGGCGAGCCTTGCCCTCAGCGTCACACAACTCACCTATCACCCGGCCGGTTAATTTGCCGTCGACGATTTCCAATTGATTGGCAAACGCCGCGTTTAGTCTCAGGCGACTTTTCAGTCGTTCGGTGAAAAACGTGAATCCACCTGAAACCAGCAGGGTATACATTCCCGCTGCGTGCGCGGCATGGATCAATGTTTCCGCGCCGGGGGACAATTTCAGGCGCTCATCATAAACGCGTTGCAATACGTCTTCATTCAGACCGGCCAATAACCGCACCCGCTGACGCAGTGACACCGGCCAGTCGATTTCACCACGCATGGCGGCGGCGGTGACTGCGGCGACCTCGGCTTTTTTGCCAACAAAATCAGCGATTTCATCAATACACTCAATGGTGATGAGTGTGGAGTCCATGTCCATGGCGAGCAATCGAAAATCACTGAATTTCGCCGCCATGTTATGCCGCCACTTTGCCAATGGACTCGCCGGGTGACAACTCGCGCAATACCGATTTGATTTCCAGCACCCGATCGTGCAATTTAACCAGTGGTTTATCAATTTTGAGTTTGTCCGGGCCGGCCAACTTACAGTGACGTTTTTGCTGCACCAGTTGTATCACCCGCTGCGGGCGTATGGGTGTGTCCTTGCCAAATTGAATACTGATCGACACCGCACTGGCGTCAATTTTGATCAAGTCCAATGGCTTGCCGAGGATGCGCAAATCGTGGCTGTTGATCAGCGTGGCGGCCGCTTCCGGCAGGGCACCAAAACGATCAACCAATTCTTCCTTTAATTCTGACAGGCCATCACTGCTGTCGCAATTGGCGAGGCGTTTGTAAATGACCAACCGCTCGTGCACGTCGCCACAATAGGTTTCCGGCAGCAGTGCCGGTGAGTGCAGATTGATTTCGGTGGAAACATTGAGCGGTTTGGACAGGTCGGGTTCTTTGCCGGCTTTTAACGATTTGACGGCGTGGTTGAGCATGTCGGTGTAGAGCGTAAAACCGATGTCTTGTATACCGCCGGATTGCGAGTCACCCAATACCTCGCCGGCACCGCGAATTTCCAGATCGTGCATCGCCAAATAAAATCCGGCACCCAAATCTTCCATCGCCTGAATGGCCTCCAGACGGCGCTTGGCATTGATGTTGAGCGCGCCTTCCGGTGGCGTCAACAAGTAGGCGTAAGCCTGATGGTGAGAACGACCGACGCGCCCGCGTAGTTGGTGCAACTGCGCCAGACCAAATTTGTCGGCGCGATGAATCAGAATAGTGTTGGCGGTCGGCACATCAATGCCGGTTTCGATAATGGTGGAACACAGCAACACGTTGGCCTTCTGGTGATAAAAGTCACGCATCACCCGTTCGAGCTCACGTTCCGGCAACTGGCCGTGGGCAATGGCGATGCGCGCTTCCGGAACCAGCCGCTCCAGCCGTTCCAGCTGGTTTTGAATGGTTTCGACTTCGTTGTAAAGATAATAAATCTGGCCGCCGCGTTTTAATTCGCGCATGATGCCTTCGCGAATGGTGCCGTCTGAGATCGGGTGAACAAAGGTCTTAATGGCCAGACGTCGCTGCGGAGCGGTGGCAATAACGGAAAAATCACGCAGGCCTTCGAGTGACATGGCGAGGGTGCGCGGGATGGGGGTGGCGGTCAGGGTCAACACATCCACTTCCGAACGCAAGGCCTTGAGCACTTCCTTTTGGCGCACGCCAAAACGATGCTCTTCGTCGATGATCACCAGTCCCAAATTTTTGAAGACGATGTCTTTTTGAATGAGCTTGTGGGTGCCGATGGCAATATCAACGGTGCCATCCGCCAAACCTTTCATCGCAACATTGGTTTCTTTGCTGGTGCGAAAGCGCGAAAACTCGGCGAGTTTCACCGGCCAATCGGCGAATCGATCGGAAAAATTTTGAAAATGTTGTTCGGCCAACAGCGTGGTGGGGACCAGAATGGCCACCTGTTTGCCGGCGTTGACGGCGATAAACGCGGCGCGTAACGCCACTTCGGTTTTGCCAAAACCCACGTCGCCACAGACCAGGCGATCCATGGGCTGAGCCGACATCATATCCGCCATCACCGCTTGAATAGCCGACATTTGATCGGGCGTTTCTTCGAATGGAAAGGTTGCCGAAAACGCATCAAATTCGTTTAGCCGCATTGGGAACGAAAACCCCTGACGGGCGGCGCGACGGGCATACAGATTGAGTAATTCGGCGGCCGTGTCACGAATCTGCTCGGCAGCCTTGCGTTTGGCTTTTTCCCATTGTCCCGAACCAAGCCGGTGCAGTGGCGCGTTATCCGGATTGGCGCCGGTGTAACGTGAGATCGCGGACAACTGCGAAACCGGCACAAACAATTTGTCACTGCCGTCGTAATGCAACTCCAGAAATTCAGTCGAGCCTTCGCCCAGATCCATCGATATCAGGCCCATGTAACGGCCGATGCCGTGTTGTTCATGCACCACCGGATCACCGATCTTGACCTCGGCCAAATCACGCAACATGCCCTCGGCGTTGCTGCGCGCGCGTTTGCCATCCGCGCGCCGGCGCGATTGTTTGACTTCACTGGCGTACAGTTCGTTTTCGGTGACGATGGCGAGTTTGTCGTTGACACTGATAAAGCCGCGCTGGACAGGTGCCACAACGATTTGCAAACTCTTGATCTGCTGCGCGCTTTCAGTCAAAACAGTCTGAAAATCCCCGCCAGTTGTCGCGTCTAAATTGTTGTCTTTAAAGAATGAAATGATGGTTTCGCGACGGCCAAGACTTTCTGCGGCCACCAAAACACGGCCGTCAAACTGACTTACCAATTGTTTGATCCGCGCCAGCGGATCAGCGGCCCTGCGATCTACATCAATTGCCGGCAGCGGCAAAAGTGGCGCGGTGATTTGATTGTCACCCAGGCGTTCGAAGCGTCCGATGCCGGCAAACAATTCGTCGGTCGGCAAAAATACATCCACCGGTGGCAACAGTGGATGATCTTTGTCGCCCCGCATCAGGTCGTATCGTGATTTCACATCCCGCCAAAAACTATTGGCGATGTCTTCGACGGTGCCATGCAAATAAACCCTTGTATCGGCGGGAAGATAGTCGAACACCGAGGCTGTTGCGGCGAAAAACAACGGCAGGAAATATTCGATGCCGTTGGGTGCGAGGCCGCTTGACACATCTTTGTACATGCGCGACTTGGCAGGGTCGCCTTCGAAGCGGTCACGAAACTGTTCGCGAAACATGTGCTGACCGGTTTTATCGAGCGGAAATTCGCGTGCCGGTAACAGACGAATTTCGTTCACCGGATAAATGCTACGTTGGGTATCAATGTCAAAGGTACGGATGGCATCAATTTCGTCACCGAACATATCTATCCGGTACGGTACCGTTGCGCCCATCGGAAACAAATCAATCAAGCCACCACGAATTGCGTATTCACCCGGTGCCATCACTTGTTTGACAGCGGCATAACCGGCAAACACCAAATCGGCGCGAAAACGCTCCAAATCAAGTTTGGTTTTGACGCGCAGGAAAAATGCCCGTCCGGCCAGATACTCACGCGGTGCCAGCCGTGTCATGGCGGTGGTGACGGGCACAATGCCAATATCAAAGTCACTGTTGGCAAATTGAAACAATGTTGCCAGTCGTTCGGATACCAGATCCGGGTGCGGCGAAAATCGGTCGTAGGCGAGTGTTTCCCAATCCGGCAGGCGGCAAACTCGTGCGGTCGGATTGAACCAGCTGATTTCAATCGCCAATCGTTCGGCATCGGCGGCATGCGCGCACAAAACCAAAATTGGCGATGTGGGCACGGACGGCACGGCGCGCGACAGTAACAGCGCATCGGCCGAACCAATAAATCCGGGTGCCGTCATGTCGACGAATTCAGCAACGTGGCACGCAGTGCTTCAATTACCGCTGCGGCCGTCTGGAACCGGTCAATTGGCGCTTTGGCGAGCATTTGATCGATTACCGGTTGCAGATGCCGGACACGTAATGGCAGCAGTGGAATTTCGTCATGCATATGTCGAAAAATAATTTGCGCCGGTGTGTCGCCGGGAAACGGCACGACCCGGGTCAGCAACTCGAAAAAAATAATCCCCGCCGAATAGATGTCGGTGGTGGCAGCGATCGGCATGCCCGCGCCCTGCTCGGGGCTCGAGTAGATGGGGGTGCCGAGAATCGACAACTCGTTGCCAATTTTTATGCGCGGCACGGTTGCGGTCACCAGTTGTCCAAACGGGGTGGCGATATCAAAATCAATCAGCACCAGGCGCCCGTCGGCGTGAAAAAATATGCTTTCCGGTTTGAGGTCCGCATGCGCCAATTCACCGGTGTGTAATGACTCGAGCGCCTTAAGCAAGTCAACCATGATGACCACAACCTGATCTGTCGGCAGTGGTGTTTTCATGCGCTGTCGCAAATCGCCGTGCGACAAATATTCCATGACTTCAAAGAAAAACGCGCCGCCAATGCCGCTGTCAATGGTGCGCACGATGGACGGATCGGATTGATTTGCAAATAGGGTGCGTCGCGCCCGAACCGCGTTCATGGCAACCATGTTGTGGACGGGTGATGCAGTCAAAATTTTAATGACGACCGCCAACCCGGTTTTGACCTGATCGGCCAAAAAAACTTGTGCCAATGGTCCGCTCGAAAGACACTTAACCATTCGGTATCCATCTATTTCCACCGAACACTGCCCACCTTCGTGTGAAAAAACGAACTCGCCGTAGTATGAATCCGCATCCTGCTGAACAGCCGGTGTGCGTGCAACCGGATCGGCCGGAGTTTGTGTCCGGGTGAGCGCACGATCAATGGCATCAAACAACCGTGCCGATGACAGCGCGCTTTTACGCAACACTGCAAATGCGCCGGCCGCAATGAGTTCTGCGCGCAAAGCCATCAGTTCGCCGGATACCAATAATATGATGGGAGAGCAGTGTTCCCGTTCACCAAGCCTTTTGAGTGCATCCATGGCTTCGGTTGTGGTGCCTAGCCCGCCCAGAATGATCACATCACCATGTGTGCCAAATAAAAATCCGGCACTGCGCATGGTTTGTGAATAAGGGTCAATGTCTTCGATGATGGATTCGGCATAAACCGAGGAGATGAGTGTCGCCAGCAACACGCGCAATCCTGCCGAACCATCGATGACGGATATTCGTGGCGCGGACGTTTTTGCCGCGACCATATTGATATCTTCAGCAGGCGTCATGACCGTTCATGAATGGCGTGTCAACATGACTAACGAACAACAACCGGAATATTGCCAATCGTTCCTGCGGTGGCGATTTTGCCGCGCCATTCCTGTGGGCCGGTACGATGTACGGCATTACCCGTCGAGTCAACGGCAACAATCACCGGCATGTCTTCAACATCAAATTCGTAAATGGCTTCCATGCCCAAATCTTCAAACGCCACCAAGCGGGAAGCCTTGATCGCCTTGGAAACCAGGTAGGCGGCACCGCCGACTGCAATGAAGTAAGTGGCACCGATTTTCTTGATGTTGTCGATGGTTGCGGTGCCGCGTTCGGATTTGCCGATCATACCGATCAGACCGGTTTTTTCGAGCATATCGGCGGTGAATTTATCCATGCGTGACGCTGTCGTTGGACCGGCCGGACCGACCACTTCGTCGCGCACCGGACTGACAGGGCCAACGTAATAAATTATGCGATTGGTGAAATCTGCCGGCAGTTTTTCGCCCTTGTGGATCATGTCCGTGAGTCGGCGATGGGCGGCGTCGCGCCCGGTAAGAATTTTTCCGGATAACAAAACCCGGTCGCCGGATTTAAGTTTGCCGAGTTCTTGTTTGCTGATGCCATTAATATTGACCCGCTTGGAAGTGGACAAATCCATGGTTAATTTGGGCCAATCATCCAACGAGGGCGGAGTCAGCACCGCCGGACCGCTACCGTCCAGCGTAAAGTGAATGTGGCGGGTGGCTGCGCAATTGGGCAGCAAGGCGATCGGTTTGGAAGCGGCATGGGTTGGATAGTCGGTGACCTTCACATCCAACACGGTGGCAAGTCCGCCGAGTCCCTGTGCGCCAATGCCAAGCGCGTTGACCTTGTCAAATAATTCCAGCCGCAGTTCTTCGGCACGGCTCGCCGGGCCGCGTGCCTGTAGCTCGTGAATGTTCATCGGCTCCATCATCGCCCACTTGGCCATCAACATGGCCTTTTCCGGCGAGCCACCAATGCCGATCGACAATATTCCCGGCGGGCACCAATCGGCGCCCATGGTCGGCAACATCGACAATACCCAATCCACCACATTGTCATTGGGTAACAACATCGCGAACTTGGATTTGTTCTCCGAGCCCCCCCCTTTGGCGGCGACGATCACTTCCACCTTGTCACCCGGCACCAACTCAACATGGGTCACCCCCGGCGTGTTGTCCATGGTGTTTTTGCGTTTGCCGTCCGGATCAACCAGCATGGAGCCGCGTAACGGATTGTCTTTGTCCGTGTAAGCGCGGCGCACCCCTTCGTTGACCATTTGTTCAAGGGATAATCTGGTGTCCCAGCGCACGTCCATGCCGACGCGGATAAAGGCAATACAAATACCCGTGTCCTGACAAATCGGCCGGTGGCCTTCAGCCGCCATGCGTGAATTGATGAGGATTTGCGCCATGGCATCCTTGGCCGCGGGTGAGGCCTCATTCAGGTAGGCTTCATGCAAGGCCTTGATGTAGTCCACCGGATGGTAGTAGCTGATAAATTGAAACGCGTCGGCTACCGAGCTGATGAAATCTTCCTGATTGATGGTGGTCATGGCAAACGCTCCAGTTAGTGTTGGGCTGCTTTTTTGCCTGGCGGGATAAGAATACGATCACAAGCGGCAATGGCCATGGCGGAAAACAAAAACGCCATGTGAATCAGGGTTTGCCACATCAATACCTTCTCGTCGTATTTATCCGCGCTGATAAATGTCTTCAGCAGATGAATCGAAGAAATACCGATGATGGCCGTTGCCAGCTTGACCTTCAACACCGAGGCGTTAACGTGTGACAGCCATTCGGGCTGATCGGGATGGCCGTGAATGCCGAGCCGCGATACAAAGGTTTCGTAGCCGCCAATAATGACCATGATCAGCAAATTCGAGATCATGACCACATCAATCAATGCCAGCACCACCAGCATGATGACGGTTTCATTGAGTTTGGGTGCGGCAAACATGGCGTTGCCGGCTGCATCGAGAATCGGCTTGTTGAGCGCGTCCAGCATGGGCGCGGCTTTATAACCAACCGATTCAATTAACTGTCGGAGCGCGTCTTGGTTGCCAAAAATAGCTTCCACCAGATGCACCAGCTCGACCCAAAAATGAAAAACGTAGACGGCCTGGGCAGCAATCAAACCAATGTAGAGCGGCATTTGTAACCAGCGGCTCCAAAAAATGAAATTGGAGAGGCCGCCAAGTGCGACAGAACGGGTGCGTGGTGCAGTTGAAACAGAATTTGTATTGGACATAAAAATAGTAAAACCCGGCAAATAGAAAATTGCCGGGAAAATGGAATGGTTCGCCTGGTTGCAGGGCAAAATTTGTTTCGGATTTTGGTCGAACGGTGAAACGATGTTTTTCAGGCCGATTGTTCGTGTGCCATGGCTGGCACGATCTCCCGACGCAGAATTTTACCATTCTTGGTGCGCGGGAAGTCCCGCGCGAGGTATATACGCTTTGGCCTTTTGTATGCGGCAAGCTGAGTTTCGCTCCAACTTAATAGTTCGTTGGCAGTTGTTGTCTGGCCGGGCTGCAATATGACATACGCCACCACGATCAATTTATCCTGACCAATGACCTCGCCGACGCAGGCGCAATCAGCTACCGCGGGATGCGACTTCAGCACCCGCTCGACTTCGTATGGCGATACCCGATAACCAAAACTTTTGATAATGTCGTCCTTGCGACCCAAAAACCACCAATAACCATCCTCATCGATGCGCGCGTGATCGCCGGTAAAAAAGTAGCCGTCGCGTTTATGCATGGCGGTTTCTGCCGGCATTTGCCAGTAACTCAGAAATAATCCGGGATCCGTCTCTGGAATAACAATCATGCCCTCCTCGCCCGGTGGGGTCGGCTGCAAGGTTTCCGGATCGATTAGTTTTATGGCGTGTCCGGGTTGCGGAAAACCGGCGGACCCGGCGCGGATCGGCCGATGGATGGATTGCGACAAATAATACGAAAACTCGCTCATGCCCACGGCTTCATAGATATCCATGCCAAAACGGGTGCGCCATTCACTCAACATATCGTCGGAAAGGTGTTCGCCGGCACTCATGCAAAACCGCAGCGACGGCACGTCCGCCTTGCCAATTGCGGTTTTTTGCACGATTTGCCGGTAAATAGTTGGCACGCCGATAAAGATGGTCGCGCGGTGTTTGGCAATGAGGCGCGGCCATAACAGCGCGTCGTTTTTGCCTTCGTGAACAATCACGGTTTTACCGCGATAGAGCGGGTCCATCAGGCCGGATCCCAGCACGTAGGTCCAGTTGAATTTCCCGGAATGCACGATGCGATCAACCTGATTGTCGTCAAAACTGAACCAGTAATGTGCCGCCGGCGCGCGCCCGATCAAGGCGCGGTGCGCATGCAACACGCCTTTGGGGTAGCCGGTGGTGCCGCTGGTGTAAACAAGATAGGCCGGGTCGTTGGCGCGGGTGGCGTGGGGAGCAGAAAAGCTGGTCACGCCATTCAGTGCGGTTTTCAGATCCATTACAGAGACCCCGTCCATAACGGTCGCCCGTCCTTCGCCGGTAGTCAGCACCAATTCAACCTGACCGCGATCCGTCATGGTCTCGGCTACCTGCGACCAGCTCGCTTTGTCCAGTACCAATACTTTTGCGCCGGAATCTTTGATCAGGTAAATCACTTCTTCCGGCGTGAGCAATGTTGAAGTGGGCACGGCAATGGCGCCAACCTTCATCGTGCCAAAAAAAGCGATCGGATATTCAAGACTATTTGGCAGCCGCACCAGCACCCTGTCGGACGGCACCACGCCGTGTTTTCGCAACACCTGTGCAAATTGATTGCTGCGGGTCGACAATTGGCGATAAGTGGCGGTGGTGGTGCCGCTGGCATCGTTTTCAACAATCATTGCCGTGCGATCGGCCACCTCCGTCGCCAAATGATCGTCGGTACAGGCCGAGCCGATGTTCAAGAATTCCGGGACTTGCCAATTCCAAGTCTCAAATGGCGGAAAAACAATGTTAGCGTTCATAGGTTACTTTGTGGGAGCGGCGGGCGTGGTAATGAACAAGCATGACGGTGTGATGCCGGTCGACGTTGGTTGACGTTACAAAATGACGCCGTAAGGCCAGTTTTCACGAATAACCTGTTCTGGCAGCTTTTTGAGCACTTGAATCGCAAACGCCGTGTCGTCATCGGACAAGGCGTGTAAGGCGTGCGCCCGCAATAAGGTCTGCAGTGCCTTACCGAACATGGGTGGGTCGAGCATTTCGCCATTAAATTTGATCGCGCCGCCCAGCAGGGCGTCGGCCTCAATCGCGGCCTTGAGGATTTCAATCTTGGTGTTGATATCGGTTGGCGACGGTGTGTAGGCCACCTTGCAGGGATGAATATGAAAGGGGTGGATCACCTGTTTGCCGGTCATGCCCATGGCGGCTTCTTCACAGGCGTGGCCGTAAACAACGCGGGACTCTACGTCACCGTGTAAATCAAGCCAACGGCGCACATCGTCGGGCTCGACACTGGATTCAGGCATGGTCGATTGGCCAATCAGTGTTTCAACGCCGCCAATCACACCTTTACCGGCGATCCGCGCTTCAAACAAAACCTGATTCATGAAGTAAGCGAGTTCCACGGTCCAGTTGCGCGGGGTAATGTGAATACCCATCGCTTTTGAAAAATCGTGAATACCAAACACCACGTGTTTGACGGTGCTGTATTGCATCAGGTCGGGCGCGATTTTGAGCGACTTCGGATGTTCAATGATGGGTTGGATGGTCATGCGATGATTGAGTCCGACCAATACGGCCGACAGATCGCGGATTTCCGCCGATCCATAGGCCTCACCGGCCTTGGCCAGCATCACAACGTCAATGTAGTCGGACAGGTCGCGGATCAGCTCCAAATCTTTTTCGTATTCCTCTGTTCGAAACGGATTGATACGAATCGCGATCTGCACGGTTTTGCGGGGCGGCATGGCGGGTAATTCCTGGCGCAGCAATTGGCGCGACATTTCTTTTTGCCGGCAGCCATCCTCCAAATCGAATAACAGGGTATGGGCGGTGGTGCCAAGCGCATGTTTTTGAAAGCGTTGTGCCGCTTGTTCCAAGTCCTCGTAAATGCCCAGTGATGGCGCGTATTTGACCGGCGGGTAGTAGATCTGGATGCCGGGCCAATAATCGCCCAACATGGCCGTCGTGCCCGGAGTAATGTGTGTTTCCTTGAGATTGCTCATGATTTTGACCGTGGGTAACCGTGGGAAAAATGGAAGTTGCGTTGTTCAGGATTTGGCGTGACTGGTGCATGCCGGTGATAGCAGTACGTGTGTGGCAGCGGTGCCTCAAGATTGCCTGCAACCCACTCCGGCGACCGCTGCAAACAAGGTGACCCAACAATACCGGTTTTGCTGCGCCGCGTCAATATGTCTTATATAAGATATAAGATATATCATTTTTTGGTCACCGACCACGCCACCATCACGCCATCATGGACGCCTCCTCGGCAACCGCACGTAAAGCCGCACACGCACCGATCAACAAGTTTTGATTTTTGATCATGGCGGCGGCGCAGGGTGGATGAATGAGGGGGGTGAGCCGTTGTTGGGTGTGTTATAAAAGAACCTGTGTTCTAAAAAAAATTAATCCAGTTTGCGGAGTGAGTCATGTCAAATATTGAATCCACCATGCAGGAAAACCGATTGTTTCAGCCGCCAGCGGTGCTGATAAAAGCGGCCGCCATATCTGGTCGTGCGGCCTACGATGCGATGTGCGCACAATCAATCAATGACGAGGGTAACTTTTGGGCCGGCCTGGCCAAACAACATCTCGCCTGGCACAAGCCTTTTACCCAGGTTTTGGATGAGTCGAATGCGCCGTTTTACAAGTGGTTTCATGACGGCGAATTAAACGCTTCGTTTAACTGTCTCGACCGGCAGATTGCCGCCGGACTCGGCGATAAGATCGCAATCACATTTGAAGCCGATGACGGCGCGGTGAATACCATCACCTATCAGGCCCTGCTGCGGCGGGTGTGCCGTTTGGCCAATGTGTTAAAGGCAAAGGGAATCCGCTCGGGTGACCGCGTCATTATTTATCTGCCAATGTCGATCGAAGGCGTGATTGCCATGCAGGCGTGCGCCCGCATCGGCGCCACACATTCGGTGGTGTTTGGCGGGTTTTCCGCGAAGAGTTTGCAGGAGCGGATTATTGATGCCGGCGCCATTGCGGTGATTACCGCGGACGAACAAGTGCGTGGTGGCAAGGCGCTGCCGATCAAGGCGATTGTTGACGAGGCGATCGGTCTGGGTGGCTGCGGGCATCTGAAAACCTGCATTGTTTACCGGCGCACCGGCAATGCGGTCAGCATGCTGGCCGGCCGTGATGAATGGTGGCACGATTTGGAGCCGTCACAATCGGACCAGTGTGAACCGACCTGGGTGAATGCCGAACACCCATTGTTCATTTTGTACACGTCGGGCTCGACCGGCAAACCAAAGGGCATCCAGCACGCCACCGGCGGTTATTTGCTATGGGCGTCGTTAACCATGCAGTGGACTTTTGACGTCAAGCCTTCAGATCTGTTTTGGTGCACCGCCGATATTGGCTGGGTGACCGGCCACACCTATGTGGCCTATGGACCGCTTGCCGCCGGCGCATCACAACTCATTTTTGAAGGTGTGCCCACCTATCCGGACGCCGGCCGTTTTTGGCACATGATTCAAAAACACCAGGTGACGATTTTTTATACCGCACCTACTGCCATCCGCTCACTCATCAAGGCGGGGGAGGTCGACCCAAAGGCGCATCCACGCAACTATGATTTGAAGTCACTGCGGATCCTCGGCTCGGTGGGTGAACCGATTAATCCCGAGGCGTGGATGTGGTATTACGAAAACATTGGTGGCGGTCGTTGTCCGATTGTTGACACATTTTGGCAAACCGAAACCGGCGGGCATATGATCACGCCGCTGCCTGGTGTCACCCCGCTCAAGCCGGGCTCCTGCACCTTGCCACTGCCGGGAATTCAGGCCGCGATTGTGGATGAAGCCGGCAATGATTTGCCGAACGGGCAGGGCGGCATTTTGGTCGTAAAACGACCATGGCCATCCATGGTGCGAACGATTTGGAATGATCCGGAACGATTCAAAACCACCTATTTCCCTGCGGAACTGGGCGGTAAACTCTATTTGGCCGGTGATGGCGCGGTACGTGATATTGAGCATGGTTATTTCACCATCATGGGACGCATTGACGATGTGCTCAATGTGTCCGGACATCGATTGGGCACCATGGAGATTGAATCCGCCTTGGTTTCAAATTCGAAATTGGTTGCCGAAGCAGCGGTGGTGGGTCGCCCGGACGCGATGACCGGCGAAGCGATTTGTGCGTTTGTGGTTCTAAAAGGAAAACGCCCGGAGGGTGACGAGGCGCTGCGCATCGCCAAAGAGTTGCGCGATTGGGTGGGCAAGGAAATCGGCCCGATCGCCAAACCCAAAGACATTCGATTTGGCGACAATCTGCCCAAAACGCGCAGTGGAAAAATCATGCGGCGTTTGTTGCGTTCGGTTGCCAAAGGCGAAAACATTACCCAGGACATTTCCACGCTGGAAAATCCGGCAATTCTTGAGCAGCTCAAACAATCACTTTGAATGTGAAACTCTATATTGGGCGGGCGCTTCCGGGAAGTTTTTGCTGAAAGTGCCCGTGCTCATTGGTGTTTTATTTTTAATAGAGTGTTAACTTATGTCTGTTTCACCTTCATCCACGATTGTTGACGAGGCTGTCGACGAGCTCGGCAGCCACGCGCCATTTGATCAGATGGACACCACGTTATTACGAACCTTGGCCGCGCAATTATCAGTGCGCTATTTTGCCAAGGGCGCAACCATCATGTCGCCGGCCGACGGTGTTGTCACCCGCTTGGTGATCATTCAACGCGGCACGGTCAATGGCATCAATCAAATGTCACTGGCAATTGTTGGTGATGGCGTGTTGGTATTGGCCGAGGGTGAGATGTTTCCGATTGGTGCGGTCATGTCACGTCGGCCAACGGTGCTGACCTTTACCGCCGCGACCGATGTGTTTTGTTATGAAATGCCACTGCCGGTTTTTGAAGACGCGATGAATCTGTCGAGACCGTTCCGGCATTTTGCAACCAGGCGGTTGGCGCATTTATTGGACCAATCACGGCGCAATACCCAATCACAATTCAGCAACAGGCTGGCGGATGTACAAACACTGGCGAGTCCACTGAAAGCCATTTTGCGGCGTGCGCCGATTTCGGTTGCGTCCCGGACGCCGATTCGTGATGTGCTTGAATTGATGAAACACGAACGCATCGGCTCGGTGGTGGTGGTAGACGATCAACCGGGTAAAGACGTGCCGAAACCCGTTGGCATTTTTACCGAGCGCGACGTGTTGGATCGGGTCGCGTTGCCGCAGGTTGACCAAAACCTAGCCGTTGCCTCTGTCATGACCGCCAATCCGTTTTCGCTGCCGTCGCATGCGCCGATATTTGAAGCGGCCAAGGCGATGGCGGAACGTCGCTTCCGGCACGTGTTGGTGACCGAAGAGGGCTGTTTGATTGGTGTGATATCCGAACGCGACTTGTTCGCCCAACAACGACTTTCGTTGGGCGAAATCGCCAAGTCAATTGATCGGGCTGAAACGGTTGGCGCCCTGGCCGGGGCATCGGCCGATGTGCGACAGATGGCAGCGGCGCTGGTGGGGCAAGGGGTGGCCGCCGAACAACTCACCCAATTTGTCACCACTATGAACGACGCCATTGTCGGCCGTGCGCTCAGCCTGGCCCGTGCCGAATGCGCGCCACCGGCAGTGCCGTGGTGCTGGATGGGGCTGGGTTCGGAAGGTCGTATGGAGCAAACGCTGGCCACCGATCAAGATAATTCGATCATTTTTTCGACGGCGGATGGGGGCGCTGATGCGCAGGAAATCGAGCGGACACGCGCCGGATTGTTGGCGTTTGCGGCGGTGGTAAATCAGATTTTGAACGACGTGGGTTTTCCACTTTGTCGTGGCGACATCATGGCAAAAAATCCACAATGGTGCATGAGTGAAGCCGAGTGGCGGGACCGTTTTGGTGAATGGATGCGGGCGATTAGTTCCAAGGCATTACTGAACGCGGCGATTTTTTTTGATTTTCGTGCGCTACATGGCGACGTCGAGCTGGTGGACAATCTGAAGTTGTGGTTGGTGGGGACGGTTGTCAAGCAGCCGCTTTTTTTGCGGCAGATGGCGGTTAACGCATTGCAGGTCAGACCGCCGCTCGCATTCATCGAATTCTTTCGTGACTTTGCTGAATCAGATGCGGATCATCCCGATACGATGGATCTGAAGATTTATGCGGCACGCCCGTTTATCGATGCGGCGCGAATTTTGGCATTGGCGAACAATGTCGGTGCCACCAATACGGCGGATAGATTGCGGTTGGTCGGCCCTAAAATTCGCATGGCGGAAGATGAATGCAACGCCTACGTTGACGCGTTTCATTTTATTCAGTTGTTGCGTCTGCGGATTCAACCGCTGCAGCCGCTGGCAGTGGATGTCGCGGAAAAAACCGGCACTGCCGCGATCAACCCCAATCGTATTGATTTGAACAGTCTGAATGAATTGGATCGGCGCATTTTGAAGGAGTCGCTGCGCCAGGCACGCAAACTTCAATCGCGGCTGGAATTGGATTTTCAGATATGAGCCTGACCGGACGCACGATGCAAATGCGTCTTATGAGTTTTCTGTTTGGGCGAGCCGGTCATTTCGCCGCCCTCGATCAAAGCCAGCAAGCGCGCCTGCAGGCGCTTGCGCAGGTTGCGCCTGCCGATATGACACAGCGTGCCGACAAGATGCGTTGGCTGGTGGCGGATGTTGAGACCTCCGGATTGGACGTGCGCTCGGATCAACTCATCGCCATCGGTGCCGTCGCCGTAACGAATGGCCGAATTGATATTGCTGATAGTTTTGAAGTGGTGCTGCGCCAGCCGGCTGTTTCCAGTGATGACAATATTCTGATTCACCGCATTGGTGGCGAGGCGCAGCATGGCGGCGAAGATCCGCGCGAAGCGCTGCTCGCTTTTCTCGAATTTGTTGGCGGCTGTCCACTGGTTGGTTTTCACGCACCATTTGATGAAGCCATGTTGAATCGTGCGGCCAAACATCATCTTGGTTATGTGACGCACCATCAATGGCTTGATCTGGCCATGCTCGCGCCGGCCATGATTCCACAGGCGAATGACGCCGACCTTTCCGCCGTCGGCCAACCGCACACGCGCGCAAGGCGCTCGCTGGATTGGTGGCTCGATCGATATGCCGTAAAAGTCCGCAAACGCCATCACGCCGCAGCCGATGCCATGTACACGGCCAAATTGTGGACGGTGTTGTTGGCAGCCGCACCGGCTTTGGGTATGGTTGAGGCGCAAAAATTTACCGCGCTTGCCAAAAACTATATGTGGCTGACGCACAGTCAACTTCGCTCGCCATAAGGAAATCTAATTTCATTTGGTGTGAACAATATGGGCCATCGCTAATAACGAATGAGTCAATAAGAGTCAATTTCGCAATGAAAAAATGATCCATATCAATATGTGTCCGACCCAATAATTTTTGGTGCAATGCAGCACGAAAAAAGACCGTTTTTAACGGAATTTTCTTTGACCGTTCTCCAATTCAGCCCCTATACTCGGCTCTGAACGTGAGGTTGTTCACACTTGGCTCGAATACAGAGCGGCGATGGCTGATCGGGCTTTTTTAGACCTGCAAGTTATATCCAAAAAATATCAGGAGGACTCCATGCAGTTGACCGAAATTCATCTGGACTATTGGCGAAAGAATCTGCGCATGACCGCGCTGCTGCTTTCAATTTGGTTTGTCGCGACATTCGTGGTGATTTATTTTGCCCGCGAGTTGGCAACGATTAATTTTTTTGGCTGGCCGTTTTCGTTTTACATGGCCGCCCAAGGCTCACTCATTATTTATGTGCTGATCATCGGTTTTTATGCCATGTACATGAAAAAACTGGATATTGAGCATGGCGTCGATGAAGGAGAGCAAGAATGAGCACAGGCACCGCATCCTTTAAACAGCAATTAAAACGCTACTACAGTTTTTATACCGTAGGCTTTATCACCTTTGTGATTTTGCTCGGCATCGCCGAGCAAATGGGTATGCCGCGTTTGTACATGGGTTATACCTTCCTGGCGGCGACGATCTTGCTCTATGCCGGTATCGGCATCATGAGCCGCACGCTGGATGTGGCTGAATATTATGTGGCCGGACGCAAAGTCCCCGCGCTGTTTAACGGCATGGCCACCGGCGCCGACTGGATGTCGGCCGCGTCGTTTATCGGTATGGCGGGTGGCTTGTATCTGCAGGGCTTTGATGGACTGGCATTTATCATGGGTTGGACTGGTGGTTATTGTCTGGTGGCGCTGTTGCTGGCACCCTACCTGCGAAAGTTTGGCCAATTCACCATTCCGGATTTCCTTGGCGCGCGATATGGTGGCAACGTGGTGCGCTCGATCGGCATCTTGTCGGCCATTATTGTTTCGTTTGTTTATGTGGTCGCGCAAATCTACGGCGTCGGATTGATCACCAGCCGCTTCACCGGACTCGAGTTTGGAGTCGGTGTGTTTGTTGGTTTGGCCGGTATATTGGTTTGCTCGTTTCTGGGTGGCATGAAAGCTGTTACCTGGACGCAGGTCGCCCAATATATTATTTTGATTGTTGCCTACATGATTCCGGTGGTATGGCTGTCAGTAAAGGAAACCGGCATTCCGGTGCCGCAACTGGTGTATGGTAAGGTGCTGGAAAAGGTCACCGAATTGGAAAAAAAGCTGACCGCTGATCCCAAGGAAATTGAGGTCCGTAAAATATTTGGTGATCGTGCCAAAGCGGCTGCTGAAAAGCTAAAAGCCGGCGCTGAGACATCCTACAATGCCGATAAGGCAGTGTTGGTTGCCAAGGTTGACGAGCTCAAGGCGGCACCGACCCCGGATGGCGCCGCGATAATGGCGGCAGAAAACGCGGTGTCGTCGTTTGCCAAAGACGTCAAGACCTATGAAACGCAGCTCAAGGGCCAGCAGGCGGCAGGTGGGCGTGCAGCCCCGCCGCTGCCACATGGCACACCGTTTGTCGGCGTTGGCAAGACCGACGAAGAAAAACAAAAATCATCTGACAACAAGCGCAATAACTTCTTGGCGTTGGTGTTCAGCTTGATGGTGGGTACCGCAGCGTTGCCGCATATCCTGATGCGTTACTACACCACGCCATCCGTTCACGAAGCACGGGTGTCGGTATTCTGGTCGCTGTTTTTTATTTTCCTGCTGTATTTCACGGCACCCGCGTTGGCGGTGTTGGTGAAATTTGACATCTACTCCAATGTGGTCGGCAAGGCGTTTGCAGATCTACCGGCGTGGGCCACATCCTGGCAGGCGGTGGATAAAGCACTGCTGAACATTGTTGATATGAATAAAGACGGTATTGTGCAACTGGCCGAAATTGCCATTGGTCAGGACATTATTGTTCTGGTCACGCCCGAGATTGCGGGGTTACCTTACGTGATTTCCGGTTTGGTCGCAGCCGGCGGTTTGGCGGCGGCGTTGTCCACTGCCGATGGCTTGTTGTTGACGATTGCCAATGCGTTGTCACACGATCTTTATTACAAAATCATCAATCCAGATGCATCCACCGCGCGCCGCATCACCATCTCGAAGACGCTGCTGTTGGTGGTCGCAATAACGGCTGCTTGGGTGACGGCGCAAAAACCGGGTGATATTTTATTCCTGGTGGGGGCGGCATTCTCGCTTGCGGCATCGGCATTTTTCCCGGCGCTGGTGTTGGGTATTTTCTGGAAACGGGCGAATAAACCGGCCGCTATTGCAGGAATGTTGGTCGGTTTGGGCGTAACCATGTATTACATGTTGCGCACCTATCCGTTCTTTACGAATATGGAGTTCCTTGCAAACATAGGGATGGGTAAAATGGATCTATGGTTCGCCATTGCGCCAATCGGTAGCGGCGTGTTTGGCGTTGCGGCCGGCATGAGCACGATGGTTGTGGTCAGTCTGCTCACCAAGGCGCCGGATCAGGATACGCAGGATCTGGTTGAGCACGTTCGTTATCCGGTGATCAAGGGTGACAAACTGGATACCACCAACGCTTACTCGTAATTTGTCGTAAATTTGATTGAGGTAACAAGCCCGCGCGATCGAAAGGTGGCGCGGGTTTTTTTTAGGGGGTTGTTTTTTATGGATGTCGTTTTTATCCTGAAGATTTTTAAGGCATTGGTCGAGGTCGCCGGATTGGCGATGGTCGGCCAGGGCATTGTCGCGATTTTTTCCGGAAACAAACGCGATCAAAATTTTATTTACGTCATTTTCAAAATTGTCGCCAGCCCCGTCACCAAGTTTGCGCGGGTGGTATCGCCACGTTTTGTGCCGGACCGGCATATTCCGTTTGTTGCCTTTGGATTGGTCCTATGGGCGTGGGTCGTGGTCATTATCGGTATTGCCTATGTCCAGTCGGGCGTAGGCGTAAAGTGAAGCGGGGCGCATTTGCCGGGTGACAGTGCGATAATTTCGCCATGACCATTCTGTTCCGTTACATTGCAAAAGAAATTGCCGTTGCCACGGCATTTTTGCTGTTTGCCCTGCTGGCCCTGTTCGCCTTGTTTGATTTGATCAGGGAGTTGGGTGAAGTCGGCAAGGTAAATTACGGCCTGGCTTCGGCTTTGTACTATGTGACCCTTTCGCAGCCGGCACATGTGGTGGTTATTTTCCCCGTGGCCGCCTTATTGGGAACGCTCTATGCCGTGTCCCGATTGTCATCGCAGTCCGAGTTGACGGTGATGCGCGCGTCTGGATTGTCACTTTTTAAATTGGCTGCGCTGGCGGCGGCAGTTGGCGTGGTGTTTTCGATCATTATTTTTGCGTTTGGAGAGTTTGTTGCCCCGGCGGCCGAGGACGCGGCAAAAAAAACCCGGTTGGCGGCCACCACTAATTTGGTCGCGAGTAAATTCCGCTCCGGATTTTGGGTCAAGGACGAGCGCTCATTTGTCAATATCCAGAACGTAACCCTGGAAAATGAGCTTGTGAACTTGCGGATTTTTGAGTTTGACGAGGCGCTGAGTCTCAAGTCAATCCGGGTTGCGGAACGCGGTAAATACATTGAGAAGAATAGCTGGTCGCTACGAAACGTTGAGGTGACGACGTTTGAAGGCGGCAAAGGCAGCGGCAAGGCCCGCATTGTGAAATTACCTTCGCTCGCATGGACATCGGCCATGACGCCGGAATTGTTATCCGTCCTGCGTGTAAAGCCGCAAGAAATGTCGATTGGAAATTTGAACGCGTTTATTGACCACTTGCGGGAAAATAAACAAAACAGCACACGTTATGAAGTTGCGCTTTGGGGGAAAATTTTCCAGCCGGTTGCGGTCATCGTGATGATGTTGCTGGCGATTCCGTTTGCAATTCAATCTTCCCGCGCCGGTGGCGTTGGCGCAAAGTTGGTACTGGGCACGATGATCGGCATCGGCGCGTATTTCCTTGATCAAATGATCGGCCACCTGACAGTCTTGAACGAGTGGCCTGCTTTTATCGGCGCCTCTTTGCCCTTGTTGGCATTTCTTGCCGTCGCCATTTTGCTGCTGGTAAAAAAGGAATATCCACAACCCTGGTCAACCTGAAAAGAGTTATTTTTTGCCAGGTGGCGGCGCGTCTATAAGCTGCGTTCCCGCGAGGCGATCATGCAGAAATTGACGACTGCCATCAAAGCGGGCGTATAACAAGGTTGTGATCAGCGGTAAAAAAAACCACATTGAAATGACCGGACTCATCCGCCCCGGGAAAAATAGCAACAAGCTGCCTATTGCTGCGGGCACAAAAAATATTGCCGAAAAAATGAATCGCAGCAGCGCTCTTGGCCAGGATAGCGTTTGGTTGAATTGATCGACCACACAAAATCGCCAGGTCTTCATCGCCAAAGTCTGGCCGTTTTTTTGCCATTGCCAGACAAAATATGTGGCAGTGATGCCAAGTATGTAAATTTGAAAAAAAATCTGCCCCATCCCGGCAAACGATTTGCCGGCCAAACCTGCAAAAGGGAAGCTGACAATCAGCAACAGCGCAATCAGCAACAGTCCTTCGTATGGAATCGCCGCGATTCGTCGCCCGATGCTGGGGATGGTTGGCTGTCCGGCCAATAATGTTGAATTTTCCGCATCAGCGGAGGGTACAGGCGGCTCGATTACCACGCGTTATTTTGCCGATGGTGGTGTCGGAACCGTTGACGGGGCCGGCGTTACAATTGCATCGGACGATTGCTTTGTAGTTTTGTCCGCACTCTTTTCTTGCAGCCAACGCGCTTTCAGTTCTTGTTGGCGTGCCGGCGGCAGGCTGCTTAGCGACTGGTATTTGTCACGTGCAGCTGTTCGCTGCGCCGGAGTGAGTGCCGACCAGCTTTGTAACCGTTCTTTAAAACGTTCCTGCTCAACAGGCGATAGTTTCGGATATTCCTTGGCCGCGCCAAGCAATTTGCGTTGCTGGTGACCGGGCATTTTCGACCATTCTGACTCAAGCGGTGCCAATATTGCTTGCTCCGCTACGGGCACTTTTTTCCAGGCGATAGAAGGGGATGATCTTTTTACAGGTGCCGACTTGGTTTCTGCCGGTTGCGCATCCGCTGCTGCCCAAACCTCATTGACAGACAAGGCTGGTGCCCCAAAAACAAAAAGGCTCGCGACAATCGCGAACCTTGGTAATTGGGATTTATTCATCATATATGGGCAGTCGTTTACGAAGGGAGCGTGAGTCGTTGCATCAAATTGCCATCGGCATTTATAAGCAATGCTACTGTGAGTCTTGCTTTTCCTTCACCCAAGTTGCGAAATCTTTATCTAAAAAGGCATCGATTGGTAGCTCACTGGTTAATAGTTTGGCGTCCAGCATGCCCGATTCGTCATAAAGGTCGTCCGTGGCTTGTGGTTGTAAAAGCAGTGTGACTATGACCACAAGTGCTGTCAAAAGGGGCAGCCAAAACAAGGGCTTACTGACCAAAAAACTCGGCTCCAAGAATCGACCTGATACGCTTGCCAGCCCCAAAATCCACACAGGCTCTCTATGCAGGGTCATCGCTTTTTGGCGGGCAGCACAGAGACGGGCCAGTTTGGCACTGTCAATATCGGCCAATCCGCCATCAAGGTGGCGGGCGACTGTTATGGAAAAATCCTTTTCGTTCATGAGGTTAGCTTGGTTTGGGTGTTGCAAAATTTAGTTGGCTTGAATCACACATCCAGCGTGATGCCCTGACTTCTGAGTGACGTGGATAGTGCTTTGACGGCCCGGGAGCAATGTGTTTTGACGCTTCCCTCCGAGCAGCCCATCACTTCGGCGGTTTCCGCCACGTCGAATTCCTCCCAGTAACGCAGCATAAAAGCTTCGCGTTGACGCATCGGCAGATTTTCTACGGCACTTTCGATGATTTTTAGCACCTGGGCCTGTTCAAGTTGGTCGACCGGTGAAATTGGCACGTTGCTGTGCTGTTCGACGGCCAAACTTTCGAGAATATCGAACTCGTCATCATTGTCTTTAGAGCCGAACGACGAAAAAAGTGTGGTCCAGGTTGAACGAACCTTGCTGCGGCGGAACCAGTCACGAATATTGTTTTGTAAGATGCGCTGAAACAACATCGGCAGTTCTTCCGGCGGTCGACCCGAGTATTTTTCGGCGAGTTTCATCATTGAATCCTGCACTATATCCAGTGCGGAATCGTCTCCCTTCACAGCAAAAACGGCTTGCTTAAAAGCGCGACGCTCAACGGAAGCCAGAAAATCGGACAATTGTTGCCGTGATGCCAGGATGAACCTCTTTAATTAATCTGAAATACACAAAAGGATGGCGACCCTGATCAAGTCGAACAGGTATTTTTACGAAGTCTAACAAGAATAGCGGTGGTCGGCGCATTCGAATGCTTGACGGGTTCTGTAAGTATGGTAAGGTATCGTTTTGCAGTGCAGCATGACGCGGGCGATCCTCGGTCATATTGCGACAAACCGGCTCACGCGCCTATTTTCAGCAAATCCAGCGACGTCACGCGCAGCATTGCCTACCCCTCCGACGTATCGTGTGAGCCCAGGTTTTCAATTTGTGTGTTGGTTACCTGTCCTGAAGGATTGATTGGTCAGGTATCAACCCACGTCAGTTTTACTCGATTCCCCCTGCGGTGAAAAATATGAAACTCTCAGATGCGCCACAATCCCAAACCAGCCAACAGTCGCAATTGCTGACGGGGGCGGAAATTGTTTGTCACGCGATGAAGGCCGAAGGCGTCGAATTCGTGTTTGGTTATCCCGGCGGTGCGGTGCTGGTTATTTACGACGAAATTCACAAACAGAAAAATTTTGAACATGTGCTGGTCAGGCATGAGCAAGCAGCGGTTCACGCGGCCGACGCCTATTCGCGCGCAACCGGTCGTCCAGGCGTTGCATTGGTCACGTCCGGCCCGGGCGTGACCAATGCGGTCACCGGTATTGCCACTGCATATATGGACTCCATCCCAATGGTGATCATCACCGGGCAAGTGCCGACCTATGCCATTGGCCAAGATGCCTTTCAAGAGTGCGACACGGTTGGTATTACCCGTCCCTGTGTAAAGCATAATTTTTTAGTCAAGGATGTGGGTGACTTGGCGGCGACCATTAAAAAAGCTTTTTTTATCGCCACAACGGGACGCCCAGGACCGGTGGTGGTGGATATTCCCAAAGACGTGTCCATGGCGAAAGCGCCGTTTCACTATCCACAGTCGGTCGATATGCGCTCTTATCGGCCAATCACCAAGGGTCATACCGGCCAGATCAAAAAGGCCATGCAAATGTTGCTGTCGGCAGAACGACCAATGGTCTATGTCGGTGGCGGCGCAATTCTCGGCAATGCCTCCAATGAGGTCACCGAATTAATCCGGTTGTTGGGTTATCCATGCACCAATACCTTGATGGGTCTGGGCAGTTTCCCGGCATCCGACCAACAGTTTCTTGGCATGCTGGGCATGCATGGCACCGTCGAAGCCAATATGGCGATGCAAAATTGCGACGTGCTGTTGGCGGTGGGGGCACGGTTTGATGACCGCGTGATTGGTAATCCGGAGCATTTCAACGCCGGTAATCCGACCCGCAAAATCATTCATATCGATATTGACCCGTCGTCAATCTCCAAGCGGGTCAAGGTTGATGTGCCGATCGTTGGCAATATCAAAGATGTATTGGTTGATTTGTTATCGCAAATTAAGGGTGCCGAACAAAAACCCAATGCCATCACCAACTGGTGGCAGCAAATTCAGACGTGGCGTGGCACCAACTGTTTGAATTACAAGTTTTCGGAAACGATTATCAAACCGCAATACGTGGTGCAAAAACTTTGGGAAGTGACCAAGGGCGACGCGTATGTCACCTCGGACGTGGGGCAACATCAAATGTGGGCGGCGCAATATTATGGTTTTGACAAGCCGCGCCGCTGGATCAACTCCGGTGGCCTGGGCACCATGGGCGTGGGACTACCCTATGCGATGGGTTGTAAATTCGCATTCCCGGATGCGGACGTCGCCTGTATTACCGGCGAAGGTTCGATTCAAATGAATATTCAAGAACTGTCGACCTGCAAACAATATGATTTGCCAATCAAGGTTATTCTGTTGAATAACCGTTACCTTGGCATGGTCCGGCAATGGCAGGATTTTTTCCATGGGAATCGACACGCCGCCAGTTATATGGATGCACTTCCCGATTTCGTAAAACTTGCCGAAGCCTATGGGCACGTCGGCATGAAAATTGACAAGCCGGGTGATGTGGAGGGTGCTCTGAAGGAGGCGTTTGCCTTGAAAAAACGTTTGGTGTTTATGGATTTTCAAACCGATCAAAAGGAAAACGTTTTTCCGATGGTGCCCGGCGGCAAGGGCATTTCGGAAATGATTCTCGCCGAGGATCTTTAAGCTGATATTAGTGGTACAAAACTCAGCGGCTCAAGCATCGTCATACAAATCAAGAAACCAAAGAAAAAATAATGCGGCATATTCTCTCCTTATTACTAGAAAACGAAGCCGGTGCGTTATCGCGTGTTGCCGGTTTATTTTCGGCGCGCGGTTATAACATTGAGTCACTGACGGTTGCGCCGACTGAAGATCCGACTTTGTCGCGCATGACCATTGTTACCACCGGCTCGGACGATGTCATCGAACAGATTACCAAACAGTTGAACAAACTGGTCGATGTCGTAAAAGTTGTCGATTTAAACGAGGGTAAACACGTCGAACGTGAGTTGATGCTGGTAAAGGTTCGCGCCTTGGGCAAGGATCGCGAGGAGTTGAAACGTAATGCGGATATTTTTCGCGCGCGGGTCATTGATGTGACCGAAAAGACCTTTGTCATTGAACTCACCGGCACGGGCGACAAGCTTGATGCGTTTTTGGAGGCAATCGATCGTGCCTTGATTCTCGAGGCGGTTCGCACCGGGGCGTGCGGATTGGGCCGCGGCGAGTGGATCGTGAAGGCGGCGACTTAGAAAATATATCAATAACGGTTTGGTCGGACCCGGAATATCGCCCTGACCAAACCTGATCACAAATTTCGTTTAATTAGTATTCAACACCGGTAAAAAAGGAACCTGACATGAAAGTGTATTACGACAAAGATTGTGACCTCTCGCTCATCAAGGGCAAAAAAGTCACCATATTGGGATATGGGTCGCAAGGCCACGCCCACGCGCAAAACCTGAGTGAGTCCGGCGTAAAAGTAACCGTTGGCCTGCGTAAAGGTGGTGCATCCTGGGACAAGGTCAAAAAAGCCGGCTTAAAAGTTGCCGAAGTTGCCGACGCGGTCAAAACAGCGGACGTGGTGATGATGTTGCTGCCGGATGAAAATATCGGTGACGTGTATAAAAACGACGTGCACGCCAATATTAAAAAAGGCGCGGCACTGGCGTTTGCGCATGGATTTAATGTTCATTACGGCGTGGTGGAGCCGCGCGCTGATCTGGATGTGATCATGATCGCGCCAAAAGGTCCGGGCCATCTGGTGCGTTCAACCTATGTTGCCGGTGGTGGTGTGCCCGCACTGGTCGCCGTTCACAAAGATAACTCCGGCAAAGCCAAACATTTGGCACTGTCCTACGCAAAGGCAATTGGCGGCTCACGCGGCGGTGTGATTGAAACCAATTTCCGTGAAGAAACCGAGACGGATTTGTTTGGTGAGCAGGCGGTTTTATGCGGCGGCATTGTTGAGCTGATTAAGGCGGGCTACGAAACCCTGACCGAAGCCGGGTACGCACCGGAGATGGCCTATTTCGAATGTTTGCACGAGACCAAGCTGATTGTAGATTTGATTTATGAGGGCGGCATTGCCAACATGAATTATTCAATTTCCAACAATGCCGAGTATGGCGAGTATGTCACCGGGCCGAAGATCATTACCGCTGAAACCAAAAAGGCCATGAAACAAGCCTTGCACGATATTCAAACCGGTGAATATGCCAAATCGTTTATTTTGGAAAATAAAGCGGGCGCGCCGACGTTGAATGCACGTCGCCGTTTGTTGCGTGCGCATCCAATTGAAGAGGTGGGTGAAAAACTACGCAGCATGATGCCCTGGATAAAAAAGAACAAGTTGGTTGATCAGACGCGCAACTAGTTCAACTCCCCGCAACCCCTGCAAAAGTACCCCGGATCAAAAAGAACAAGTTGGTTGACTAGGCGCGTAATGAACTCGGCGTAATGCGCCTTTGCAATCCCGGCACAAAATCAACGGGCGGAGAATTTTTCTCCGCCCTTATTTTTTCACCGCGCGTTATAAAAAGTGAACCGGAAAAAATTCAAAGTGAAACGCTAATATTTACGATCTTGTTCAGCCATTTATGGCTGAAAACGCTTGTCCTTATTGGAGGTTGATTGATTTTTGCTGTCGGTTGCAGCCCGACGGCTTCAATCCTGCGCTAAAATACCAGTCTGCTTTTTATTGGAAATTATTTTGTCTGATCGCTTAAGTGTTTTATTTCAATACCTGTTGCCAAAACAAGCACTCACCGCCTTTGCAGGTGTGGTTGCAAACGCCAGCTGCGGTCATATAACCACCAGGCTGATCACTTGGTTTGTCGGGCGTTACGGCGTCAATATGGCCGAGGCTGAAAACGCCGACGTTGCCAGTTACGCGACGTTTAATGAATTTTTTACGCGGCCACTCAAGGCAAACGCACGCCCGTTGGCCGACGCGCCATACCTCTGCCCGGTGGACGGTGCCATCAGCCAATTTGGCGCGATTGATCGCGAGCAGATTTTTCAAGCCAAGAAGCATCACTTCACCACCGCCGCATTAGTGGGTGGCGATGCCGACCTTGCCAAGCGTTTTGAAAACGGCAGTTTTGCCACCCTGTATTTGAGTCCCAAGGATTACCATCGAATTCACATGCCTTGTGATGGTCGTTTAACCAGAATGATTTACGTCCCCGGTGCGCTCTTTTCAGTGAACCCCACCACGGCACGTGGTGTGCCCGGACTGTTCGCCCGCAATGAGCGGATTGTGTGTGTGTTTGAATCTGCGCACGGTCCGTTTGTGATGGTGTTGGTGGGCGCCACCATTGTCGGCAGCATGGCCACGGTATGGCATGGCGTGGTGAATCCACCAAGACGGCCGAATGTTCACGAGTGGTCTTATGCCGATCAAGAGATTGTGCTGAACAAAGGCGCGGAAATGGGCCGCTTCATGCTCGGTTCCACCGTGGTAATGTTATTTCCAAAAAGCACCCTCACTTTTAATGCGAATTGGGGTCCGTCAGTGGCCATTCGTATGGGGGAATCCATGGGCCAAGTGCACAACTCATGCTGATTCATGTTGTCGTCACTTTGTCGCTACTGTTACAGTTACAATAGGATATGAACTCACCCCTGCAAAAAATTGACCGTGTCAAAAAAGGTCTGCTCGACCCCGAGCGCCGCCGCAAGGGCATTTATTTGTTGCCCAATTTGTTTACCTCGGCGTCGTTGTTTTCTGGTTTCTACGCCATTGTCCAGGGAATGGACGGTAAATTTGAAGTGGCCTGTATCGCAATTTTTGTGGCGATGGTGCTGGACGGGCTGGATGGACGTGTCGCCCGCATGACCCGCACCACCAGTGAATTTGGCGCACAACTCGATTCCTTGTCCGACATGGTTTCGTTTGGTGCCGCACCGGCGCTGGTCATGTACGCATGGGCGTTGCAACCGCTGGGCAAATGGGGTTGGATTGCGGCCTTCATTTATTGTGTCTGCGCGGCACTGCGGCTGGCGCGATTTAATACCAATATTGGCACCGTCGACAAACGCTTTTTTCAAGGTCTGCCCAGCCCGGCGGCGGCGTGTTTGATGGCGGGTCTCATTTGGGTATTAAATGAATATCAAGTCAAAGGTCACGATATTGGTTGGTATGCTTGGGCGATGGCGGTATTTGCCGGTATCACCATGATATCGACCGTGCCTTATTACAGCGGTAAAGAATTTAATTTGCGCCGCAGTGTGCCGTTCTGGGTGATCCCGGCGATGGTGGTGGGTTATCTATTGATATCGCTGCAGCCGTCACATGTGTTGTTCGGCTTGTTTGTTTGTTATGTCCTGTCCGGTTATATTGTTTGGATCATGCGGGCGTGGCGCAAGCCAAAGACTCCAACCACGGCAGTGTGACTTGCGCCCGATTCACTGACACGTTATATTTGATTTATGTTTTCAGCCGCAGAAAAATCGAAGCTCGTTTTAGCCGCCATTTCTGGCGCGCTGCTGCTGCTTGCGCCACCCGCGCAAAAATAACCCCCCCTTCCCTTTGTTTTTCCTTCGCAGCCTCCCTCCGGTTCCCACGCCGGGAGGCGCGATCATCATCGTTTGCAGGGCAATCATCGATACGGAGTTGTTAGATGGATCAATTAATTATTTTTGACACGACCATGCGCGACGGTGAGCAAAGTCCCGGCGCCTCCATGACCAAAGAGGAAAAAGTACGCATCGGCAAACAGCTTGAAAAAATGCGTGTGGATGTGATTGAGGCCGGTTTTGCCGCCGCCAGCCATGGCGACTTCGAAGCGATTCACGCTGTTGCCAGCGCGGTCAAAGACTCGACGATTTGTTCACTGGCGCGCGCCCAGGTGGGCGATATTCAAAAAGCGGGTGATGCGATCAAGCCGGCCGCACGCGGCCGAATTCACACCTTTATCGCCACCTCACCGATTCATATGCAGCATAAATTGCGCATGACCCCGGATCAAGTGTTGCAGGGCGCGATTGATGCGGTCAAGTTTGCGCGAACATTTACCGACGATGTGGAATTTTCGGCAGAAGACGCGGTACGCAGCGAAATTGATTTTTTGTGCCGGGTATTTGAGGCAGTAATCAAGGCCGGCGCCAAGACCATAAACGTGCCGGATACGGTTGGTTATAGCATTCCCGAGTTATGGGCGGAGCGATTCAAAACGTTGCTCGAACGCGTGCCGAATGCCGACCAAGTCATATGGTCTACGCATTGTCACAACGATTTGGGAATGGCCGTTGCCAATTCACTGGCGGCCGTCAAAGCCGGTGCGCGCCAGGTTGAGTGCACCATCAACGGCCTCGGTGAGCGTGCAGGCAACGCGGCGCTCGAAGAGATTGTCATGGCGATTCGCACCCGGTCGGATTATTTTGGAGTCGAAACGCGAATAGACGCGACACAGATTGTGCCGGCTTCCAAATTGGTTTCGACCATTACCGGCTATCCGGTGCAACCGAACAAGGCGGTGGTGGGTGCGAATGCGTTTGCACACGAGTCGGGTATTCATCAAGACGGCGTGCTGAAACATCGCGAAACCTATGAAATTATGCGTGCTCAGGATGTGGGTTGGCACAACAACCGGCTGACGCTGGGCAAATTGTCCGGTCGCTCCGCCTTCCGTGAGCGGTTAAAAGAGCTCGGGATCGAGCTCGATTCGGAAGTCGCGGTCAATGCCGCGTTTAAAAAATTCAAAGAATTGGCCGACAAAAAGTCGGAGATTTTTGACGAAGACATTCACGCCATTGTTTCGGACGAGGCGGTGACTCCGGAAATTGAACCGTACCACTTGATTTCTCTGTCTGCCCGCGTGGAAACAGGTGAACAGCCATACGCAAAGCTGGTGATTTCAGATCATGGCCGGGAAGTGCATTGTGAGGCAAAAGGTGCCGGGCCGGTGGATGCGACCTTTAAGGCGCTGGAGACGGTTGTTCACAGCGATTCAGAGCTGCTGCTTTACTCCGTCAATAACGTGACAGAAGGCACCGATAGCCAAGGCGAGGTGACCGTGCGGTTGAGTAAAGGCGGACGGGTGGTCAATGGGATTGGTTCGGACACCGATATTGTGATGGCGTCGGCCAAAGCCTATTTAAACGCCCTCAACAAAATGGCTGGTAATTTTGCGCGCTTAAGTCCGCAGGCCGATAGCTAATGATTGAATGAGTACGAAACGACCATGGTGTCTTGGCGCGGCCGGGAGTGGGGTTGAAATGCAATGCCGGTAGACGGTTTTATTGCGACCGTGGCACCAGCTCGATCAGGGCGTGGCCAATTTCGCGTGCCAGCTTGACACCCTCCTCGTCGCCAAGCACCGTGGTAAAAATATGTTCAAGGCTGCGCAATTTGATGCGCAATTCCTCGGCCGTGCCGGTGCGTTCGATTTCACCAACGAGGCAGTTTGCCTGGTCGCCAAAAATGTGGCGGACACGTTCGATGGTGCGGGCGCGAAGTTCCGCAAAGACTTGTGGATCACGCGCCGCCGGAACCATGGAAACATAGCCGGAATCTTCGGCAGGTGTCAATTCGGTCACCAGCTCGATCATTCCGCGCTCCAACAAATGTGGAAATACTTCCTCAATCTCGCCGGGCCGTAACAAGACCGACATGGCGGCCAGGTCTTTTTTTCCGTCGATTAAAATCAGGGCACGTCGAAACCGCTGCTGCAGTGACTGGCTGCGCGTTGCCAATTCAGCAATACCCACCGATGTTTTGCGAAACACGGCGGTATCGGTCAGCGCAGCCAAAATTGAAGTCACCATGAGCGGAATTTCTCGGAAGTGAGCAACGGAGAACTATGACTTGATGGCTTGCGCCAATTTGATCGCGCAGCCAATATAACTTGCCGGCGTCATGGCCAGCAGCGCTGCCTGTTCATGTGGCGGGATCGCCAAGCCATTAATAAACTGGTGCATGGATTCACGGTCAATGCCACCTTTGCCGCGGGTTAATTCCTTTAGTTGTTCATAGGCATCGGTGATGCCGTATTTGCGCATGACCGTTTGCACCGGTTCGGCCAATACATCCCATTGACGGTCGAGATCCGCCGCCAGGACGTCCGGATTGGCTTCGAGTTTGTGTAGTCCCTTGTTCAGAGCTTCATATGCCAGCAGTGAATAACCAAGGGCGACCCCCATATTGCGCAGCACGGTCGAGTCGGTCAAATCGCGTTGCCATCTGGATACCGGTAGTTTTTCCGCCAGATGTCGCAGTAGCGCGTTTGCCATCCCCAGATTGCCTTCGGAGTTTTCGAAGTCAATCGGATTGACTTTGTGCGGCATGGTGGACGAACCAATTTCGCCGGCCAATGTAAGCTGCTTGAAATATCCTTTGGCGATGTAACCCCAAATGTCACGATTCAGGTCGATCAAAATAGTATTCGCCCGCGCCACGGCGTCAAACAATTCCGCCATATAGTCGTGTGGTTCGATTTGGATGGTGTACGGATTAAGCGTCACACCTAGTCGTCCGACAAATTTTTGCGCAAAGGCCGGCCAATCAAAATTCGGATAAGCGGCAAGATGCGCGTTGTAATTGCCGACCGCACCGTTCATTTTGCCGAGAATAACCACGCCTTCAATCGCGGCAATGGCGCGGTGTAATCGCGCCGCCACATTGGCCATTTCCTTTCCAAGCGTGGTGGGCGAAGCCGGCTGCCCATGGGTATGGGCGAGCATGGGCAGTGCGGCATGCTCGTGTGCCAGCGAAATAATTTTGACTTCCGTGCCGCGTAATACCGGTAGCAGGCAATCCCGCCGTGCCTGACTCAGCATCAATGCATGGGACAGGTTGTTGATATCTTCGGACGTACAGGCGAAGTGAATAAACGCATTCGCTTTTGCTATTTCCGCATTTGCAGAAAATGTTTCCCGCAACCAGTACTCGACCGCTTTCACATCGTGATTGGTGGTGGCCTCGATTTCTTTAACCCGCTCAGCGTCGGCAATTGAAAAGGCTTTGGCCCGCTCTCGTAGTTCGGTGATGGTGGTGGATGAAAATGGCCCGATCTCCGCCAACGCCGCCTCGTGGCTCAACGCAACCAGCCATTCGATTTCAACGTGCACACGGTTTTTGATCAACGCAAATTCACTAAAAAATTCACGTAAATGCGCCACTTTCTTTTCGTAACGGCCGTCGAGTGGCGAAAGTGCGGTCAGGGTGGAAAGGGGCAGGTGCATGGGCGAATTCTTCTGTGCTGGAGGACAAAATTTTAACACGATGCCAAAATTGAGCCTGGTAGTTTGTGGCGGGCGACTGATTCTGATCAGGCAGGCCGGTACCCGGCACACTGGTATAATTTGCGAAATAAATTTGTAAATCGATATGAAACTCATTGCCTCCAAAACCAGCCCCTATGCCCGTAAAGTCAGTATTGTTCTTGCCGAACGACATCTCGATGCCGATTGGGTGGATGAGAATGTTTGGGCGGCAACGACCCGGATTCAGTTATTTAACCCGCTCGGTAAAGTTCCCGTGCTGGTGCTGGATGACGGCACGGCGCTATTTGATTCGCGGGTCATCGTTGAATATTTGGATGGTGTGACGCCAGGCTCACGGCTCATTCCGGAAAACAATCGTGAACGCGCGATGGTAAAACGCTGGGAAGCATTGGGTGACGGTATTGTCGACGCGGGTATTGCCATATTTTTGGAGCGCAAGCGCGCGGCAGAATTGCAAAGCAAGGATTGGATCGCCCGTCAGTTTGGCAAACTGGAGAGCGCCATTGCCGCGGCCGCACGAGAACTTGGTGATCGTAAATTCTGTCATGGCGAAGTGTTCACCCTGGCAGACATTGCGTTGGCGTGTGGCTTACTCTGGGTTGAGTTTCGTTTGCCGGAAGTGGCTTGGCGGGCAACGTATCCAAACTTGGCGGCGTGGGTCGCCCGCATGGAGTTGCGCCAGGAATTTATAGACACAAAACCACCGGCCTAAGCGGATTTCAAGCCGATAACGGCTGAAAATTCTTGCGGATATTAGATTTTCACCAGCTGATCCGCTGCCGTAATTTCATTTGCCGCCAAGTCTTTTCGACCGGCGAGCTTGGCATAGTGCGGTGTGAAATCCGGCGCAGTTGCGTCAAACAGCTGCTGAAAACTATCGATGACAAAATAGGTCTCCTGAAACGTGTCGATTTTGTATTTCGATTGCATGACACGCAACAGGTCAAATTTAATCCGACTTGGTTTTGGGCTGCCGACGCAGTACGGCAATTCACCTGCGGACGACAAAATGCCGGCACCGTAGGTGCGCAATCCCCTGGGTGTCTGAATCAGGCCAAATTCCACCGTATACCAATACAGACGCGCCAGATAATCGAGAGCGTTTAAGCCGATCGCCTTGACACCGCCCTTACCGTAGGCTTCCAGATAGTCGGCGAACACCGGGTTAAACAACATCGGTACATGGCCAAAAAAATCGTGAAAGATATCGGGTTCAACAATGTACTCAAACTCTTCCGGTTTGCGTATCCACACGGAAACGGGAAACCGCCGATTGGCGAGGTGGGTAAAAAACACATCATCAGGCAGCAGCCCGGGGACCGCGACCAATGTCCAGCGTGTGGCAGGAAAAAGTTTGGTGTTGGTCTCGTCAAAATGCGGAATGCCGGCGCTAAAATTTAACGATTGCAAAATTTCTATAAATTCATCACACGCAAATTGTGGCACCAATGCTGATTGACGGGCATACAGGCGCTTCCATAAATCCTGTTCCTGTGGTGTGTAGCGGCTGTAATCCTGATCAACCGTATAGTCTGGCCGGATATGGGTGTAGTCGCCGCGTAGTGAGTGATCTGTCTGGCCGGCCATTACAGGTCCCCGGCATTGACCAGACGATTTTTGATCGAACCAAAAATCGTTTCACCCTGGTGGTCAAACATGTCTATTTCAACCGTATCACCAAAACGCAAAAAATCTTCCTTGGCTTCGCCGAGCTCGACCTGTTCAACCAGACGTTTTTCCATGATGCAGGCGTAACCGGTTGCCACGTCGTGATTGGAAACGGTGCCACTACCGATCAAGGTGCCGGCTTTAAGTGGCCGCGTTTTTGCGGCGTGGGCGACCAAATCAAACAGTGAAAACGTCATGTCGTCGGCGGCGTTGGGGTTGCCAAACCATTCACCCCGCACATGACAAACCAAACGGTAGTCGAGTTTGCCGGCACCTTTTTCATCACACCATGCGCCACCCAATTCGTCCGGCGTAACGGCGACCGGGGAGAGCGCATTTAAGCCTTTGCTGTTGACAAATCCAAAGCCTTTGGCGAGTTCAGCCGGAATCAATTTGCGGTAGGAAACGTCGTTAATGAGTACCACCAATTTTACGGAACCGGATACTTCTGCAGGCGTGGCACCCATTGGTACGTCACCGGTAATCACGCCCACTTCGCCCTCCAGATCCACGCCCCAGTCTTCCGATAAACACTCGATATCGTCGCGTGGCCCCATCATCGAGTCGCCGCCGCCTTGATACATCAACGGGTCGGTATAAAAACTTTCCGGTACGGTGGCACCGCGTGCCCGCCGCACCCGCTCAACGTGTGACAGGTAGGCAGAGCCATCTATCCATTGGTGGCTGCGCGGCAGTGGCGCGGCGACGCGGCCGACGGCCAGTGCTTCCTGAAAATCAATGATTGGCCGGTCGGTGCCACATTCCAGGCTTTCATACTCATCCTGCAATTTCATTTCCAACGCGGTCCAATTTTCCAGCGCATATTGCAGCGTCGGCGCGATATCGGAAACATCAATGGCACGCTGTAATTTGCTGTCAACCAGATGTAATACGCCGTCACGATTGGTCGGGTGTTTGAGTGTGGCGAATTTCATTTCACAACCTTTGTTTGATTAAATCCTGCCCAAGCCGCATCGTAATTTTTTTGCAAATCCGGCGTGGACAAGGCAAATTCAGTGGGCAGGAACACATAACGACTTTCAAACATAAAGGCGAGTGTTTTGTCCTGATACACCGGTTTGAGATCCTCAGTGGATCCCTTGCGATACGTCGCGGCGTCCGGTCCGTGTGCGGAAAAACAATTGTGTAACGAGCCGCCGCCAGGCTCAAAGCCATCTGCCTTGGCGTCGTATTGGCCATGGATCAACCCCATGTATTCACTCATCACGTTGCGGTGAAACCACGGTGGTCGAAAGGTATTTTCGGCGACCATCCAGCGCGGTGGAAAAATGACAAAATCGACATTGGCCGTGCCTGCAAGGTCGGAAGGCGAAGTCAACACCGTAAAAATAGATGGGTCGCAATGGTCAAACGAAACACTATTGATGGCGTTGAAATGGGCCAGGTCGTATTTGTACGGGGCATAATTTCCGTGCCAGGCGACCACATTAAGCGGCGAGCCTTTGACCGTACAGGCCCACAAGTTGCCGCCAAATTTGGCGACAATCTCGGTGTCGCCACTCATTTCTTCAAACCAGGCAACCGGCGTCAAAAAATCGCGCGCGTTGGCGAGTCCATTGGCGCCTATCGGGCCCAAATCCGGCAAACGTAATGGCGCGCCGTAGTTTTCGCAAACGTAGCCACGAATAGACTGTTGGCACTCGACGCGAAATTTGACACCACGTGGAATCACCGCAATCTCGCCGGGCTTCAGGTCAATCACGCCAAATTCAGTCTTTAAAGTCATTACGCCCAGCTGCGGCACAATCAGCATTTCACCATCGGCGTTATAAAAACACTGCGTCATGTTTTGGTTGGCGGCGTAGACGTGAATTGCCAAACCACGCTGCATGTGCGCGTCGCCGTTGCTGGCAACGGTGGTCAGGCCTTGAATAAAATCCGTCGGCGTGGCGGGCAAGGCCGGCGGATCCCAGCGCAGTCGATCGGGTGGTGCCGCGACTTCATGACACGGTGCGCTGCGAATTCTCCCGTTGTCTAGTTTTCGGTAGGCAGAATGTTCTGCCGACGGCCGCAGCCGGTATTGCCACGAGCGCAAATTTTGATCACGCGGTGCGGTAAAGGCGCTGCCGGAAACTTGTTCTGCATACAGACCGAACGGCACTTGTTGGGGTGAATTTCGGCCAACAGGCAAGGCACCAGTGACGGCTTCGCTGGCGAATTCGTTGCCGAAACCGGAGAGATATTTTTGATTTGTGGCAGTCATAGGCATGGTCGATAGGGTGGATCACAAACGGAAAGAAAAAGGCACTCAATGATACAACTCCATTATTGGTGAGCTGTTTCAGCTCGAAGTGGCTGAATTCGCTTGCTGGATAAGGGATTTGATCGAACCATCATGACCGCGCTGGCGGGCAACGATTACAGTACGCCGCGCGCCATCTGGTCTGCTTCGATGGCTTCGAACAGCGCCTTAAAGTTACCTTCGCCAAAGCCCTCGTTGCCTTTGCGCTGAATCACTTCAAAAAAGATCGGGCCAATGACAGTCTCGGTAAAAATTTGCAACAGTTTGTCCTCGTTGGATTCTTTGTCGAGCCCCTCGCCGTCGATCAGAATCCTGTTTTTCTGCAGACGCGCCAAATCCTCGCCGTGGTTGGGCACGCGATTATTGATCAGTGCGTAATACGAGTCGGGGGTATCCAAAAATTTCACGCCGCTGGCACGCAGTGTTTCCACTGTCGTGTAAATATCACGACAGGCCAGGGCGATATGCTGAATGCCTTCACCGTTGTAGGCGTCCAGATACTCCTGAATTTGCGACTTCTGATCGGCCGGTTCATTGATCGGGATACGAATTTTTCCGCACGGACTGGTCAAGGCGCGTGACGTCAACCCGGTCTTTTTGCCTTTGATATCAAAATAGCGAATCTCACGAAAATTAAACAACTTCTCGTAAAACTGCGCCCAGGTGTCCATGCGGCCGATGTAAACGTTATGGGTGAGGTGATCGACGTATTCCAGTCCCACACCCTTGGGATGCGGATCGACGCCTTCAACCGGCACAAAATCAACGTCGTAAATGGTGCGGGATCCATACCGATCGATTAAATACAAGAGAGATCCGCCAATACCCTGTAACGCCGGAATATTGAGTTCCATCGGGCCGACCGGTCCTTCGTATGGTTTTGCACCCAACTCAACCGCGCGCTTGAATGCTGCCGCGGCATCTTTGACCCGAATGCCAAACGCACACGCAGACGGACCATGCACTCGTGCAAAAGACTGGGCAAAGCTATCCGGCTCGGCATTGACGATAAATTGAATATCGCCTTGTTTGTAAAGCAATACATTTTTTGAGCGATGTTTGGCCACCACCACAAAACCCAACTGCTCAAACAATTTGCCCAGTGCTTTGGTGTCCGGCGCGGTATATTCAACAAATTCAAAGCCATCCGTGCCCATCGGGTTTTCAAACAAGTCCATTTTTGCCTCTGACAGTTTTGCGATCATGCAATTTAAAATCGTGAATAGGTGGCTTGTTGGTCACGCCGCCAAAATGGGCGCAGAATAAAGCCGTGCTGAAGAATGTGTTGACTGCTTATGCCAAGTTGCGCGGCACCAGTGGTCAACCCGCCCGCATTAGTTTGCGTTGGCGGGATCGGGGGTTACCGTGCGGATGAGCCGCGACGTTTCACCATCACCCATGTGGGTGAGCGAAAGCTGGTATGGATCCGCAGATCAAGTAAAAGGAGGTATGACATGAAGCGTAGTTTACCCGTATTATTTTTGCTGACAAGTCTGATGGCGTTGGTCGGTATCTCTGGCTGTGCGTCACTTTTTGAACCGGAGCCGGTGCCAATGACACTCGAACAGGTGGTCGCGCTGGCAAAGAGTGGCAAAGACGCTCAGGCCATCATTCAGGAAATTCAGAAATCGCAAACCATGTTTGATGTGACAGCCTCGCAATACGCCAAACTCTCCCGCGACGGTGTGCACGACGCAGTATTGGACTTTATGCAAAACGGCCAATTAAAAATGGCCGAGCGCCAAGGCCGTCGCGAAGCACTGCAAGACGCCTGGTTTACGAGTCGTGGATACTGGGGCTGGGGTTATTCCGGCATTTGGGCACCGCGCCCCTACGGAGTTTGGATCAACGGCCGCTACCTCAAACGCAGTTACTAGCAGTTTGTTGAAATTCTGCTGCGCTCGGTGATGCGGCGTTGGCAAGCGGCTCAAAATCCTCATGTATACCGCATACATTCCGGTTTTTCGCCGCTTTCCGCCTCGCCTGACCTTCGCTCGCGACGAATTTCAACAAACCGCTAGCAGTCTGCGCGGCAAATTTGCATTTAGTTGATTTTGAATTCGCTGAAATTCGGCCCGCCGGTGCCGGCGCGGGCGGGCATATCTTTGATCGTATTGGGGTCAACAATGCCGGCGTTGCCCACCAGTAACGACAGATTGGTGGCCGAGTCGGCGTTGGCCAAACCTTCTTGAATGGTGATCTTTTCGGCTTTAATCAGCCGGAATAGATCCTGCTCAAAGGTTTGTGATCCAGGGGTCATGGATTTTTCCATGGCCTCTTTGATTTCAGGAACACGGCCTTCACTGATCAAGTCAACGATATTGCCGGTGTTCATGAGAATTTCGACGACTGGTGAGCGCTTTCCTTCGACATTTTTCACCAGGCGCTGCGAGACAATGCAGCGCAAAGACACGCCCAGATCCGACATCAGCACGGCGCGCTGTTCGAGCGGGAAAAAATTAATGATTCTGTTGAGCGCGTGATAACTATTGTTGGCGTGTAACGTCGCCAAACAGAGGTGACCGGATAATGCGTACATCATCGCGCTTTTCATGGTTTCAACATCGCGAATTTCACCGACCAAAATCACGTCCGGCGCCTGTCGCATGGCGTTGCGCATGGCCTCACCAAACGAGTGTGAATCGTTGCCAATTTCGCGTTGATTGACGATGCATTTTTTAGACTGAAACATGTATTCAATCGGGTCTTCAAAAGTCAGGATGTGACCCGGTTTCATCATGTTGCGAAAATCCATCATCGCCGCAAGCGAGGTGGACTTGCCGGAACCGGTCGCGCCCACGACCAACACCAATCCGCGTTTTTCCATGATCACTTGTTTGAGTACATTCGGCAGTCCGAGCGAGTCAAAGGCGGGGATGTCGGTGGCGATGTATCGCACCACGGCGGCGACGCTGGACTTTTGATGCATCATGTTGACGCGAAAGTTGCCGACGCCCTCAATCGGAAACGACAGATTCAGCTCAAGCTCTTTTTCGAACTTTTCAATCTGATACGGCTTGAGAATATCGTAACAAAGTTTCTTGGCATCTTCTCCGGACAAAATCTGCGGGTTGATCGGCATGGAGACGCCGTTCACCTTCATGTTGATGGGCGCACCGGCTGATACAAAAATGTCCGATGCATTTTTTTCGGCCATGAGCCTGAATAATTTTTCCAGAATCGCCATTTTTTCTCCTGAATCAGTTTCCTGCCGGGGTATCCGTACCCGCAACCGGGGACGTCAACATTAAGTGCGCAACAGTTCGTTTATTGCGGTTTTTGAACGCGTTTTTGCATCCACCGTTTTGACAATAACAGCACAATACAGGCTGTACCTGCCATCTGGTGACGGTAGATTACCCGAGACCACCACCGAATAGGGCGGGACTTTGCCGTAACACACCTCGCCAGTCTCGCGGTTATAGATTTTGGTCGATTGACCGATATAAACACCCATCGACAATACCGACCCCTCACCAATAATGACGCCTTCGACCACTTCGGAGCGTGCGCCAATAAAACAATTGTCTTCGATGATGGTTGGGTTGGCCTGAATCGGCTCCAGCACGCCGCCAATACCGACCCCGCCGCTTAAATGCACGTTTTTGCCGATTTGCGCGCACGAGCCAACAGTAGCCCAAGTATCCACCATGCTGCCCTCATCGACGTAGGCGCCGATGTTGACATATGACGGCATCAACACCACGTTTTTGCCAATAAAGGAGCCGCGCCTGGCCACAGCCGGGGGCACCACGCGTACCCCGGTGGCGCGCATCGCGGCGGCGTCCAAATTGGCAAACTTGGTCTGTACTTTGTCAAAAAACCCCAGATCCCCGGCATGAATCGGTGCATTGTCGTTGAGGCGAAAGGACAGCAACACCGCCTTTTTAATCCATTGGTGTGTCACCCACGCGCCGTCAATTTTTTCGGCCACGCGAATTCGACCGGCATTGAGGTCGGCGATGACGGTTTCGACCAACACACGAATGTCGGCGGGATGGGAAGTCGGGCTGAATTCGGCGCGTGTTTCCCAGGCGGCATCAATGGCGGATTGAATTTGAGTCGTGGTCATGTTGAGCTCGGAAGTGGGGAGTGGGGTAAAGATGCATCAATAGCGCGGCAAAAAATATCGGGCCGGCATAAAAGTAGATCAATATTAAAAGCAATATCGGTCCCATCAGTGCTTGGGGATACGGATGCGACGAAGTGGTCCCGGTTGCGCCATTTTCGTACGCTCACAGCACAGGGGTAAAATGCCGGATTGTTAATTATAGGGTTTGGATCAACCAAACCCTGCTGCCTGTACAGTAAATCGACCATTTAGGCCGACGCCTGCTGCCACAATTAAAAGGAAAGTTTTGTCACTACAATCAGATTTTCTTGCCCCGGTTAAAATTCGGACCCATTTTGCGTTGACGCCGATTCTGGGCATCATGGTCGCTGCCACGACTTGGGGAATTATTTGGTACCCCTATCGATTCATGGAAGGAACCGGGCTGGCCGCACCCGTTGCCACGTTTTGCTCGTATCTGGTCGCGATTTTGTTGATGGGCATTGTGTTTCGCAATGTGTGGCCACAATTTTTACGTTTTCCCACCGCGCTGTTTTTTATCGGGTTGTCTGCGGGGGTGACCAATGTCGCTTATTTGGTGGCGATCATGGAAGCAGAGGTTGTCCGGGTTGTGCTGTTGTTTTATATGGCACCACTTTGGACGGTCATGTTTGCGCGCGTGTTGCTGAACGAACGAATTAGCCCGCTGGGCGCGTTTACGGTGATCTTGGCAATGGTGGGTGCCGTGGTGATGCTGTGGCGCCCGGAGTTGGGTGCGCCGATGCCGAAAAACGCCCATGAGTGGTTGGGATTGTTGGGTGGCATCACCTTTGCGTTGTGCAATGTGCTGGTCCGTCGCGAAACCCGTGCGACGCCGGAGGCAAAAACCCTGGCAGGCGCAATCGGCGTGGCAGTTGTGGCATTGCCGGTATCATTTTTATTGATCAAAACACCGGCGGCGACGTGGCCGGCCCTGGTCATGTCGCACTTTTGGCTGATCGCCATTATTGGCGTGGTATTGATGTCGAGCGGCTTGGCCATGCAATTTGGTCTGACAAAAATGCCGGCTAATCGCGCCGCCGTGATTTTGCTTTTTGAGCTGATTGTCGCGGCGATCGCCGCTCATTATTTGGCGAATGAAATATCAAGAATTCAAGATTGGATTGGCGGATTCATGATAATTACCGCCGGGTTGCTGGCTGCGTATTGTGAGCCGCAGGCGGTTAAACCGGCTCCGGTGAAACCAGTGGAAGCGATGGTCAGATGACCATTTTTTTCATGATCTGACCCTGCTCGCGCTTCCAGTCTTTTTCTTTTTCGGTATCACGTTTGTCGTGCTGCTTTTTGCCTTTGGCTAGCCCGATCTCGAGTTTGATGAGCCCACCCTTGTAGTGCAAATTGAGTGGCACCAGGGTGTAACCGCGTTGTTCGACTTTTCCGGTCAGCTTCTTAATCTCGTCGTGATTGAGTAATAACTTGCGCGACCGTACCGGGTCGGGGATCACATGGGTTGAGGCGGCCGGCAAGGCGGCAATGTGCGAGCCGATTAAATAGAACTCGCCCTTTTGCAAGATCACATAACCTTCCTTCAGTTGTGCACGACCGGCGCGAATCGCCTTGACCTCCCAACCGGTCAGCACCAGTCCTGCTTCGTAGCGATCTTCAATAAAATAGTCGAAAAATGCTTTTTTGTTTTCGGCGATGCTCATGTGGCTATTTTATCGGAGTCTGGACCTGTTTTCGACGCGCGCCGATGACGCAGCTAAAATGTGGTCATGCCCGAAGTCACAAAATCCGTATTGTTGCCCTATCCTGCCGCGTCCATGTTTGCATTGGTTGACGCGGTCGAGAGCTACCCGGAATTCTTACCATGGTGCGGCGGGGCGCAGGTGCATTCGCGCGACCAACATCACACCAAAGCAACGATTCATATTCGCTATTTGGGGGTCGCCCAATCCCTGACCACCTACAACAACAAGCGCCATCCTGTTGAAATGACGTTGGCGCTGGTTGACGGCCCTTTTCAAAGTTTGAGCGGCGTGTGGAAATTTATTCAACTTGCCGACGATGCCTGCAAGGTTGAATTTAATTTACGTTACGCTTTTGCCAACCCGGTGATTGAAGGCGTGATCGGACCGGTAATGGCCAATATTGCTGAAACATTGGTTGACCGCTTTGCCAAACGTGCCGAGGGTTTGGAATTGTTCGCCGCGGTGCAACAATCATTTGTGCCACCTGAAACATCATTGTGAAAAAAATATCGGTTTTATTGGTTTGGGCCTGGCCACAATCGTGCGGCGAAATATCGGTAGACATGATTCCGGGCGCAACCATTCGCGACGTTCTGGGTTCGGCGCGCGCTGTGGCAGAGCTGCCACCGGAAATCGTCGGTGAATTAACCGGATACGGGGTATGGGGGCGCGCCTGCCGGGAATCATTTGTGGTGCGTGACCAAGACCGCATAGAGTTATACCGCGCGCTGACGGCGGATCCCAAAGAGGCGCGCCGCAAACGGGTCAGTGCCAAAAACGTCAAATCGTCCGGCTGACTCCGTCAGCGGCGGCACCTAGTCACCCACCACGTCGGATCGGAGGCGCAATCGGACGGGTTTATTTCTTGCAGGACTCGTTCATAGCCGCGTTTACCTTGGCGACTTCGGCCGCACGCGCGGCATCGTCAAGAATCTTGCGGCCACCCCGGTCATCCGTGCCGCCAATTGGGCGGCCGGAATTCAGCTCCGCCAAATAGCGGCCGGCGTCCTTGCAGCGTGCTTCATTGGCTTTGGCAAATTTTTCTTCTTCCTCGGCTTTTTTTGCGGCGGCGGCATCATCGGCGCGCTTTTTGTCGAACTCTTTGACGCGATCAGCCAGTGATTTCGGACCCTCTTTAGTGGCAGCCTTGCCCTTGTCGTCTTTGGGTGCAGTTTTGGCATCGGCAGGTGCTGCTTTTGCGGGTGCGGCCGGGCCCGCTGCCGAATTTGTGTTGACCTTTTTCGGTACCGCGTTTTGGGCGTCTGGCGGCGGTGGAATGTCGCTGTATTGGACATTGCCGTCTTTGTCGACCCATTTGTAAACCTGCGCAGTCACGGAGACCGCCGCTAACAAAACTGCAATGGCAATGATGATTTGAATGGGGGATTTCATGGGGGCTCCTGATTCCGTTACTTCGTTACCACAATACGGGTGGAAATTTGGCTTGTTCGGTGCTGCGAAAACAAATGTTGATCACTTCCTGGGCGTGCAAAATTGTCGCCTTGCTGTCAAAAACCTTTGCGGCCGACTGTGCCTTGCCCAATTGATCTAAAGCGCGAGACCAAAGTGTATGGGTTTGCCTGGCATTGTTCACACTGATTTCGGCAACTTTTAATGCGTGACTGGCTTGCTCGGTTAAGGCGGTGGGTGCCGCAATCACAACCTGCGTTTGCGCGGCACTTTTGCCCAAATTCGGTTGTTGAAATGGGGCAAGTGCACAACCGGTCAAGCTTGCCATTACAAATATCAAAAAATAACGTCGACCATCACGACTGACTGGTCGTTGAATACACTGATAAACAATGTCGATTTTGGAGAAAAATATCAATGTCTTCAACAATTTAGACGGTTTTATTCGCTTCGATTCGCTAAGTTAGCGTTAATCAGCTGTTGAGTCAAATAAATAGTCATTTTGCCCGCTAAAGCAGCAAACTGTTTTGTTTTGCCTTAAATGGCCGGAAGTCCGCGCCAATCAACGGATTTGCGCTTTTGTTTGCAGTCCCGGTGCGTCCAAACAGCGCATGAACAATCCGACCTGCGTATAATGCTGTTTTTGTCGGAGCTAGAAACGTGAAACTCATTGCTAAAGCGCTCACTTTCGACGACGTCTTGCTCGTCCCCGCCCATTCTCAGGTTCATCCGCGCGACGTTTCACTTGCCACCCGGCTGACCAAGTCGATCTCCTTGAATTTGCCGCTGATTTCTGCGGCGATGGATACCGTCACCGAATCCCGCTTGGCCATTGCCATGGCGCAAGAAGGTGGGCTGGGCATTATTCACAAAAACTACTCGATCATCGCCCAGGCGACGGAGGTTTCGAAGGTCAAGCGTTTTGAGTCCGGCGTGGTGAAGGATCCTTTGGTTATTCACCCGGAGATGCTGGTTCGCGATGTGATACAGCTGCAAAAACAACACGGTATTTCCGGCCTGCCGGTGATTGATCAGGGCAAGGTCGTCGGCATTGTCACCAGTCGCGATATTCGCTTCGAGACCAATCTTAATCAGCCGATCAAAAACATCATGACACCGCGCGAGCGATTGGTCACGGTCAAAGAGGGGGCCACACTCGACTCCGCCCAGGCACTTATTCACAAACACCGTCTTGAGCGGGTTTTGGTGGTGAATGATGCATTTGAATTGGCTGGTTTGATTACCGTCAAAGATATTCAGAAAGCAAAGGACCATCCAGAGGCGTGCAAAGATGCCCATGGTCGATTGCGTGTCGGTGCCGGCATTGGCGTCGGTGGTGATAATTTGGAACGCGCGGCGGCATTGGTCGAAGCCGGTGTTGATTGCCTGGTGGTTGATTCCTCGCATGGTCATGCCCAGGGTGTGCTCGACATGGTCAAAGCGGTGAAGGTGAAATTTCCAGGCGTGGGTGTGATTGGCGGCAACGTCGCCACCGGTGCCGGCGCAAAAGCGCTGGCGGACCATGGTGCCGACTGTGTCAAGGTGGGTGTCGGCCCCGGATCAATTTGTACGACGCGCATTGTCACCGGCGTGGGCATGCCACAAATCACGGCTGTGGTTGAAGCGGCCAAGGCGTTGGAAAAACTCGATATTCCTTGTATTGCCGATGGCGGCATTCGTTTTTCGGGAGACGTGGCCAAGGCCATTGCCGCTGGGGCATCGGCGGTCATGATGGGCTCGGTATTTGCCGGCACCGATGAAGCGCCCGGTGAAATTGAGTTGTATCAGGGGCGTTCATATAAAAGTTACCGCGGTATGGGCTCGTTGGGTGCCATGCAAAAAGGTTCATCCGACCGTTATTTTCAGGAAAACATATCCAACGCCGACAAGTTGGTGCCGGAAGGCGTCGAGGGGCGGGTGCCGTACAAGGGGCCCGTCACGGCAATCATCCTGCAATTGATGGGCGGGGTGCGCGCATCCATGGGCCTGGTTGGTGCTGCCAACATTGGCCGAATGCATGAACACGCACAATTTGTGGAAATCACCTCCGCCGGTATGCGCGAGTCACATGTGCATGACGTGCAGATTACCAAGGAAGCGCCAAACTACCGCGCCGACTAAAACGACGGCAGGCCGGTCGGCAACGGATCATTTTTTTGTCAGGCAGGTGGGGGCGGTTGACACGGTGCCAATGTTGGGCGGCCGCGAATGAATCGATCAGCGATCTGCGCTTGGCGCCACCAAATCGTGGTTGAAATTCGCCAAGTCAAAATTATCAGCAACAAGCAGTCCGGGAGAATAATTTGTCCAGCAGTGCAACGGCAGCAACAGATGTCACCATGCAGGCAGAACAAGAGCGGGTAAAAAAACGCGGCTTTCGTTTTGTGTTGGCCGTGGTATTTCTGGACATGTTGGGTATTGGTATTGCCGTGCCGGTATTACCGCTGTTGGTCGGTGAATTTGTCACCTCGCCGGATGAGCAGGCGCACTGGTTTGGTATTCTCGCTGCGACCTTTGGCTTGATGCAGTTCCTCTGTATGCCGTTACTGGGTGCGTTGTCGGACAAAATCGGCCGCAAACCGGTGCTGATTTTTTCCAGCGCAGGTATGGCGGTCAATTTTTTGTTGACCGCCTGGGCACCGACCTTGGCGTTGTTATTTCTGGGTCGACTGGTTGGCGGCGCTTGTTCGGCGTCGATGTCGACCGCCTCTGCCTATGCATCGGATATCTCCACCCCGGAAAATCGCGCCAAAACATTTGGCATGATTGGCGCTGCGTTTGGCCTGGGTTTTATTTGCGGTCCGATGCTGGGTGGGCTGCTCGGCGGCATTGACTACCACCTGCCGTTTTATGTGGCTGCAGGATTGTGTTTGTCGACTGCCATTTTTGGCTATTTCTTTGTGACCGAATCGTTGCCGGCTGACAAACGTAATGTCTTCACCATCAAAAAAGCCAATCCATTTGCCTCGCTGACCCGGCTGTTTGCGCGCCGCGATATTGGCGGACTGATTGTGGTGTTCGCCCTGTCTGCCTTTGCGCAAATTTTATTGCAAACAACCTGGGTGTTATACGCACATTTCAAATTTGGCTGGGGCCCGCTTGAAAATGGCATTTCATTATTTTTTGTCGGCGTCACGGCCGCAGTTGTACAAGCCGTATTGTTGGCCAGGCTGACAAAATATTTCGGTGAAGTTCGTTTGTCGTTGATCGGCTTGTCCAGCGCCACCATGGCGTTTGCCGCCTATGGCCTGGCCACCGACGGCTGGATGTTTTACGTCATTATTGTGGCCAATATGCTCGCGTTTGCAGTCGGACCGGCTATGCAGGCGATTGTTTCCAAGGCCACCGACCCGCGCGAACAGGGGGCACTGATGGGTTCCCTGCAATCCTTGTCGAGTTTGTCGATTGTCATTGCACCGGTGGTGGGAACACAATTGTTGGCGGCGGTGAGCCACTACCCGCCGGGCGACTGGCGGATTGGCGCACCATTTTTTCTGGCAGCCATTTTGCAGGCGCTTGGACTGTGGCTCGCGTGGCGCTTTTTCCGTAAACATGGCATTCCGTTACATCATGTCAATCAGCCTGCCGCAGCCGAAAATGTGAACCTACCCGCGGCTGTGAAATGAACAGTAGTGAACGATAGAAACGATACATAAAAATGCACGATAAAATCCTCATCCTCGATTTCGGCAGCCAAGTCACCCAACTGATTGCGCGGCGTATTCGCGAAGCCGGTGTGTATTCTGAATTACACCCGCACGACATGTCGGCCGCGGATATTCGCGCGTTTAATCCCAAAGGCATTATTTTGTCCGGCTCCCACGCCTCGGCGACTATTGCCGATTCGGTGCGGGCACCGCAGATCGTGTTTGATCTGGGGGTGCCGGTGCTGGGGATTTGTTACGGCATGCAGACCATGGCGGCGCAACTGGGTGGCAATGTCGAAACCGGGCTGATTCGTGAATTTGGTTATGCCGAAGTGCGTGCGCGTGGACACTCCAAACTATTTGCCGGCATTGTCGATCGTACCAACAGCGAAAACCACGGCCTGCTGGATGTCTGGATGAGCCATGGCGATAAGGTCAACGTGCTGCCCCCCGGCTTTAAAGTCATCGCCGAAACGCCGTCTTGTCCGGTGGCGGCCATGGCCGATGAAACAAGGGGATTTTACGCGGTGCAATTTCATCCGGAAGTCACGCACACCAAACAGGGCAAGGCTATTTTTAGTCGTTTTGTGCACGAAATATGTGGTTGTGCCTCGGATTGGAATATGCCGGACTATGTCCCGGAGTCAGTGGCGCGCATTCGCGAACAAGTGGGCAAGGATGAAGTGATTCTCGGATTGAGTGGTGGCGTTGATTCATCGGTGGCGGCTGCGTTGATCCACCGCGCTATTGGTGATCAGCTCACTTGTGTGTTTGTTGATACCGGCTTGTTGCGTCTGGATGAGGGCGCGCAGGTGATGCAAATGTTTGGTGAGTCGATGCACATGAAAATTATTCATGTCAACGCCAGCGACGAGTTTATGTCGCAACTCAAAGGCGTGGCCGACCCGGAGCAAAAACGAAAAATTATCGGTCGCGTGTTTGTCGACGTGTTTCAGCGCGAATCCGCCAAGTTGGCCAATGCCAAGTGGCTGGCGCAGGGGACGATTTACCCGGATGTGATCGAGAGTGCCTCTGCCAAAACCAAAAAGGCCAACACCATCAAGTCGCATCACAATGTCGGTGGCCTGCCGGAGTCGCTGCATTTGCAATTGCTCGAGCCATTGCGCGAACTGTTCAAGGACGAAGTGCGCGAGTTGGGCGTTGCGCTGGGCTTGCCGCGGTCGATGGTTTATCGCCATCCGTTTCCCGGCCCCGGATTGGGCGTGCGCATACTCGGTGAAGTCAGCCACGAGGCGGCCGATTTGTTACGCCGTGCCGATGCAATTTTTATTGAGGAATTACGCAACACCAAAGATGTGCATGGCGTCAGTTGGTACGATAAAGTCGCGCAGGCGTTCGCGGTGTTTTTGCCGGTGAAAAGTGTCGGTGTGATGGGTGATGGCCGCACCTACGAATACGTGGTGGCGTTACGCGCGGTCGAGACCACTGACTTTATGACCGCACATTGGGCGGAACTACCGTACAGTTTGCTTGGCCGGGTATCCAATCGCATCATCAACGAAGTGCGCGGATTTAATCGGGTGGTTTATGACGTTAGTGGCAAACCACCAGCAACCATCGAGTGGGAGTAACGACTCGAGGAGTAAGAGCAGGGGCCCCATTTATGGGGGTGCGATAGGACGAGTCGGCGTAAGCGGGCGAAGCAACAGTCGTCGCTAAATGGTTCAGGTGGTTGCTGTCCGCAGACGCGAGGAGTAAGAGCAGGGGCCCCATTTATGGGGGTGCGATAGGACGAGTCGGCGTAAGCGGGCGAAGCAACAGTCGTCGCTAAATGGTTCGGGTGGCTGCTGTCCGCAGACGCGAGGAGTAAGAGC
>CAMTWK010000010.1:0-77801 GCA_947085425.1 uncultured Burkholderiales bacterium
ATCGACGCCATGTATGATGGCCGGAAAGATAAGCCAGCGCAATGGGTTCATTGCGCGTGTACGACTTCGCATAATCAGCCAGATCACGCGCTTTTGCGCGGCGTTGCGCACGTGGAATCTCCAGCAGGTTTGGCTTTTTATAAGCGGCAGTTTGCATTTTTTTGATGAACGTGTCCGAGCCGAGATAAATTTGCCCCCGCAGTTCACTCCAGACACTCGGCAATCCTTTGCCTTCATGCACAAAGTCCACGTATTTGGCAATCGCCCGCGCCCGCTGCGCACCGAATTGGGACAGGATGAAATCAGTGTTGAGCCATTCCGGTTTGGCCGCCTGCCCGCAAGTCGAGTGAAAGCTGGACCAGGGCCACTGCTCAATGCGGCGGACCATTTTGGCGCGCCAAAAATCTGCTTCTTACGCCTCTTTGGTATGAACACCACTTGATATTTGCAGTCCCACCTGCTATGACTCAGGCTCTGATATTCTTTCATCGGTAATCTCCTATCTCTTGGTCGAGACGTGAGATTCGCAGTGACCGTCGTAAAGGTCAAACCTTGAGGAGTCCCCCGGCAAAGCCGGGGGTTTACCTCATTAAATTAGACTGGGTATCCCTGCCAGCGTAAATGCCCGCGTCACTTCATCACTTTCATTCCCAACTGTTTCAGGTAGGCGGCTACGGTCGGAGTGATGGCCTCACGCTCTTTTGCTCGATCCACCCAGCCCTGCGCTTCATCCTGCTTGCCACTGACCGCCAATGAAATGGCGGCACCAAGCATCCACTTGCCCTCATTGGGTCGAATCCGCAGCGCAGCCAAGTAGGATGCAACCGCGTCCTGATGCAAAGCCAAGCGTTGTTCGGCATTGCCACGCAGTGCCCACGCATCGGCGTCATTGCCGATGCTATTTTCAAGTCGTTTTAATAAATCGATGGCAGCTTGCGGACGATTGTCGGCGACCTCCAGTCTGGCGATTTCACGGCCGAGTAAACCGATGACGCGTTGGCTACGGGTATTTTCTGCTGCGGCCAAGGCCTCACGCAACGTGGCCATCGCCGCCGAATGCGCACCATCATTCCACATTGAACGCGCCAATGCGATGGTTTCATCCGCAGCGACCTGCCGAACCGGCAATGTTGAGATCGTGGTTTTTCCCGGCAACTCCGGCACAGATGGCGACGGCGGAACGGATTTTGTTGTGGCAGTTGTGGCAGTTGTGGCAAATCGATTCGACGGCTCATTGGTTGGTGGCGTATCCGCCACCAACGCGGATAGTTTCATCGACAATTTAAGCGTATCACTCGATATAAGCGGCACCGCACCCACCGGCTCAGTCAATGCGGTTGAGGAGACGATCGCTATATTTGCTGCCGGTGTCGGCACGCTGACGGGCGGCTCTACCAGCGTAGCGGTCGCCACCGGCGCAATCGTTTGCACGGGCGGCGAGGTAACTGCAGGCAGTGCAGTTGGTGCCACAATCCAATACCGCCAAACAAGCAGGCCAAGCGCGAATAGTCCAACAACCACGCCCAGCAGCAAAAAGTACCCCGGCAGCATACTCCGGTCTTTGCGGGGCGCAACATTTCTCGGATCCGGAAAATCAATCGGCGCATTACGTACGGCATTACGACGATCAATATCTTGCAGCATTTTATTAATGACACTCATGGCCGTCCCCTCTTCGGATCCGTGCCAAATAATTTATTCCAAAGCGATTTCAGCCAACCGGCTGCTGCCGGCATTACTGCGTCGGTGTCATCGGCAGCCAGCACCACATGCTGTCGTTCCACGTTTTTCATGCCGTTGCCAAAGGCCAGCATCAACGCCTTGTGTGATATCACGTTGATTAATCTCGGTATGCCGGCACTGCGCCGTGATAATTCCTCGATGGCGGCATTGGTGAAAATGCGCGGATCGGTCGCACCGGCAACTTTCAGGCGATAGTCGACATAGGTGCCAACCTCTTGTGTTTGCAACGGCGCAAGGTAGTCGGCAAAGGTGATGCGTTGCAATAATTGTCGCAGATGCGGCTGGGCAAGCTTGGAGTCCAGCTCGGGTTGGCCAAATAGAACAATTTGCAGCAGCTTGCGTTTTTCCGTTTCAATATTGGACATCAGGCGCAATGCTTCGACCGTGTCATCGGGAATACACTGCGCTTCATCGATGATCAACACGACTTTCCGACCGGCACGAGCGTGTCCGAGCAGGCAGCGTTTGAGTTCTTTGACGATCCGATGCGAAGACTCATTGGGGTCTATCTCGATGGCCAACTCATCACATACCGCCAGCAACATATTGCGCGCGTCCAATGCCGGGTTGGGAATGTAGGCGGTGGCACAATTATCGGCGAGTGCGGCCAAGAGGCGCCTACAGAGCAGCGTTTTACCGCAGCCCACCTCGGCGACAATTTTGACAAATCCTTCGCCGGAGCGCAGCGCCACCAACAGCGTATTCAACGCCGCCTGCGCACCTTGGTGCGCATAAAAAAAAGTCGTATCCGGGGTCAGCGAAAACGGTCGCTCGGTCAGGCCAAAGTGACGCTCGTACATCAAGCGTTACTTTGGTGACGTTGGTGCCGCCGGCTCCGCGCCATCAACATTGATAATCCGCCGGGCATTGCTGAGCTCTTCAACACGATCGCGCACATCGCGGGACTGTTCGCGCCAATCCTCGGCCGAACGGATGATGGTTGGTTTGATCAACACCACGATTTCGCGTTTAGAACCGGTTTTTTGCTGGTTCCCCAGCAGATTTGACAGCAGGGGGATGTTGGTTGAGCCTGGCAAACCGGAGCGGGATCCTTTGGTTTCGACTTGCATCAGGCCGCCAATGGCGACGATTTGACCATCGGTGACCCGCACCACCGTGTCGGTTTCGTTGGTGCTGTTGGCAGGCAACGGCAGACGGATTGAACCAATCGAGCCGCCCAGGTCAACCTGCTTGACAACTTCTGATACGGAGCTGACGGAAGGGTGAATATGCAGGGTAACGGTGTCGCCCTGGTCAATTTGCGGCATCACGTCGAGGGAGATACCGGAGAAAAACGACGAAAGTGCAATCGAAGGCAGCGTGGTGGTATTGCTGGAGGCGTTGCCACCGGAGGTAATGGTGCCGCCCGTGACCCCGGTGACAAAAAACTCATCGGTGCCCACTTTGAGCACCGCCTTTTGGTTGTTCAGCGCCGCCAACCGCGGGCTCGACAGGATTTGCACGTCACCCTGCGTTTCCAGAAAGCTCAACACGCCGTCAAAGTTGCGGTGGCCAAACACCAGCCCAAACAAGCCATTGCCCAAAGCCGGTGCCGCGACCACATCCGGCAGCGACGGCTGTGGATTGCCTCTATTGGCCGGGAACCAGCTATTGGGCGTGCGGCTGATGGTACCGCCGGCACCGCGACCACGCAGCAGTGTCCAGTCGACACCACTCTGGAAACCATCGCGCAAATGCACTTCAACAATCTTGGCTTCAAGCATCACCTGTCGTTCCACCGCGATGCGCGAGGCCTTGAGGAACGCATCAACCTGGCGCAATTCTTCAGGCATGGCGCGCACCGCAACGATACCCGATTGCGGACTGAGCACCACATTGCGGCCGGGACCACTGCCAACCATGCCGCGCAACACGTCGCCCAACTCGCTCCAGAAGTCGGTCTTGGAGCTGGTGGAAAGCCGGCTGCTTTCAAAAACCTGCTGCGCCCCGCCAGCGGGTACACCGCCGGGCGTGCCGCCACTCGGCGCTGCCGACGCCCCAGAATTGACCCGTATCTCACTTTTTCCCTCGCGTTTGGCGTTCAGGTAATTGACGGTAAAAATACGCGTCTGCAAAGTTGGCGGAAAAATGGTGATACGTCGTCCGTCAATCTTGAAATCGTAACCATAAACATCACGAATCGCCTCGAGCGCCTCACGGATGGTGATACCACGCAACGTGACGGACAATGAACCGGTGACCTCAGGATGCATCAACATGCTGTAACGGGTATCGGTGACCATGGCCAAAAATACTTCACGTGCAAGCGCATTATTTACAATCAAATCAAAACGCGGCTCTGCCGGCGTCGCAACGGCCTGCGCGGCGACGTCGGCGCTTTGCAGTGCATCACTGATTTGCGCAGGCACGGCTGCCGCAGGTTTGGGCGCCGCCACCTGCTGCATCTCGGTACGAATGGCGGCCTCTGATACAGTTTTACTGACGCGATTTGCGCAGCCGCTGATAAACACACTCAGCGCGAGTGTCATGAATAAATAAGGACGCAAAGTGATCTGGGGCATTTTTGAATATTCATGGTTTGATTTCATTTTGGTATTCCCTTTTTGCCGTCCATTTTGACAGGCGCAATCGAATTTGTAGGCGAGTGGCTATTGGGCAAACTGACAGGCTGCTTTTCGATTCCTGAGAATAACGTCAACTTTCTGGATCCGGTTGGAGATTGCAGCCAAACGGCTGATTCCGAAATGCGCTCGATGCGCGCGCCTTCAACTGTATCTCCAACCGCATATCGACGGCTGTTATACACCAAGTACCGCGTCCCGTTAATGGTGACCAGGTGTTCGATTTTGAACAGGTCCAGCGGGTTGCGGTCACTTCTTACCGGCGCGGCGTATTCGACCGGCGGTTGCGTTGGGTCCCGCGTAACGACTGGTGATGGCAAGGTTGGTGCCGCTTCAACACCGACAAAAATCAGGTTGGCACAGAGTAGCATCAAAATTTGGCGGGAGGTATTCATGATTTTACCGGGGGCATCACGATGCGAATGGTCACCTGCGTGGGCGCAGGCTCGGCACGGACCCAAACACCGCCCCAGCGCGCCTGCGGTAAGGTCTTTTCCAGCGCAAAAAGATATTCCACAAGATCTTGGTATTTGCCAGACAGGGTCACATCAATACTGCTGCGGCGATTCGGGTCGGCATTTGCGACGGCGACCGGCTCCGTGCTTGCCTGCGCCATACTCACCAACGCGACCCGATCAGAGCGCTTGAGAATCCGCGTATACATGGCTGAAATTGCCGCTGCGTCAACCGGTACCACGGCCATGCTGGCAATTTCAGTTTCAATCATATCAATATCCGCCTGTGCCTTTGCCATTTCAACGGCAACAACTTTGGCTCGATCACGACCACGACGCAACATCTCTAAGTTAGTCTGTGCCTGTTGCAAATTCATGTCCGACGATTTTTTATCGAGTTGGGCAACCAATATGTTTTGCTGGGTCATCAGCGGCGAGATGAACAATTGGAAGGTCAACAAGGCAAGCGCTGCCAGAATTCCTATAAACAACATAAACCGCTCGCGCAAGGAGAGCGCGTCGATGCGTACAGCCAGTTTTAACCAATGTGCTTTCATGGCCGCACTCCGTTTTCAGCAAAAGGTGATGCCTGAATCGCCGTAACAGCAAAAGTATGCAGCAATAATGCACTGGATGATTTTGGTGCATCCGCCCGCTCGAGGCGCACAGTGGGCGAGGGTTGGGAGACGATAAAACCAGACGACAATAATCGGTCGATCATCACGTTGACCGCCAAAGGATCGAGGGTTTTCCCCATCAACTCTATACGGTTGTCACTCACACGCACTTCGGTTAACCAGACTTGCGGCGGCACACTATTGGCAATTAATTTTAACAATGCGCTGGGACCATTGGTTATGCCAGAGGCACCGTATTTTAAAGTGTCACGCACGGCACGTCTGGTTTCCAACAGCGCCTTTTTGTCGCGCAGATTGGTCTCAAGTGCGGCAACCTGTTGGGCGGACGGCAACACTTCTCCATCCTCAGCGGGTGCGGCAATTCTTGCCTGCTCTGCCGCGTGGCGGCCAGCCTGAATGACAACCTCGCGACGAAGTTTGCCTGTTTCAACCACCGCCCAATAACCCACGGCGGTCATGGTCAAAATCGCAATCACCACCCAGATCAAAATCAACCGGGCCGAGATCAGTTCACGCGATGGTAGCAACGTCGGGTTTAGCAGATTGATTTGGCGCAGGCCTGTGGTCACGGTGGTCGCTTTCATGACTTCACCTTGGGTCGCAACAATGCGCCGAGCAACGGCAAATAGGCTGCATCTTTCCACGGTGGCGCGGCTTTACCGTTCGGCAACTTAAACACCAATGACATATCGAACGGACGCGTATCGAGTCTGGTTTCGACCTTTAGCAAGTCAATAATGGCGTCGGTCATTCCTCCGGCATCAACTCGCATGGTCATGATCGGCGTCTGCGGATAAAGGTCATCCCACAGATCGAGGCTGCGATGCAACTGTGTGAGCGACCTTGCCAACGCTTCAGCACCGGCATTGGTGCCGATTAAGGCCGACTGGACATTGTCCACAGCCGCCGCAAGAATGTCTGAGTCAAATTCAAATCGACGAAAAAAACACAACTCCCCCTTGACTGTCACGATCATCAATGCCCGCCCGGCATCTGCCACCAACGCTGCGGCAACATTTGGTGCACCGGGCTCGGCCAATAACTGTGCATGCAACAAGTTTCGCTGGGCAGTCTCGGCAACCTCGATCACCGACAAGGGATGTCCCAACTCGACACAATCCACCATGCGTGCGCGAATAAGGTCGTTGTGGGCAACTACAGCGATCACGTTTTCATTTCTGCCGACCTCGGCCAGCACCGGCAAAACATCCAGCGTGTAATCGTTGGGGGAGCCCTCGACAAATTCCATCGCCCGCCACCTTACCGCACTCACCAACTCTTCCGGCGGAACATTCGGCGAATCGATTTGGAGGATTTGATACTCACGCGGAGCCAGCACGGCTATGGATCGCTCGGCCGCAGGCAACAAGGACTTGATTCGCTTGGTAAAAGCATTGCGAGTTTGGCTGCCGCGAAGCTCGGTGCCCCAAGCCACAAGCGTCGCACCCTGCGCGCTAGTATTGAATGCCAGCACATAACGAAGTGAATTGTCCTCCAATGTCAACGCCAGGGTATACCCCTTTACATACGCACGCCCTGACAGTTTGGACAGCAATCCCTTTATCAAGTGTTTCCCCCTGTTATGGATCAAATACCATTTTTTGCGTTCTGTTGCTGCTGGACTGAGTCAAGCAGCAATTGTACACGCTGGCAACATCGGTACCATGCACTTTCAACGCAAAAATCAGCAGGCGTTCCCCGTGTGTGGCTGACGCATAGGGCGAGCGGCCAAATGCCGGAAAATTCACCGAAAATCCTCGCGCCAAATCTGGTTGGCCGAATTGTTGAGTGTGCCGGATTTAAAGGCGTTGACCGTCACGGTGAATGGAATGTCCGCAAACAAGCCGTTGGCATCGGTCACCCGGATACTAAAAACGCTGGCGGTCGCAGCGGCCGGTGAGCTTGCGAAGGTCAGGCTGAAGTCGCCGTCCAGGGTCTGTGGCAGTCGGCCTGCCACATTGGGCGCGGTAAAGATGACCGGATTGACCCCGGCCGCGATCCAGGTGTCGATGATGGTGCCCGCGCCAAGGTCAACAAGTGAATAGGGATCGCCGCCTGCGCCCCAGCCTGCGGGCGCAGTGATGGCCACACTGTTGACCGGCGCGCAACCATTATTGATGACGTTGGTGGTGAGCACCACGTTGGTACTATCGGCATTGGTGACAGCCGGATCGATGGTCGCCAAAAAACCGCCGCGTGTGATATTGGCGGAGGTGGCGGGCTGCGAGGTGTGAACCGGAAAGCCGGCGGTGTTGCCGGTACCGGTGGCTAAGCCGCTGAAGGTAAATGGGTTGGTCGCACCAACGGCATTGATCTGGTAAACCCAGGTGATGGCGGTGGTCGGGGGCGACGAGGGCACATTGGCGATGGGCACGGCCGGCACCGGTCCCGACACAAAAGTCACCGGCGCACCCACCGCCGGAGTGAGCGTGGGCGTGACGTTCAACATATTGTACGGATAACCATTGGTCAAGGTCATGGTGATGGTGATGTTCGAGCCGGGGTACTGGCAGGCCAGCGACGAGGTGATCGCCGCCGACAGCCGACTGACCGCCAATGTGCTGGAGGTCGCCAATCGGGACGTGACGGTCGCGCCATTCCGTGCGTCGGCGGTGAAATAGATGGTGCCGCCATCGGTGATGGCCGAGCTGTAGGTAAACGTAATCGTCCCCGTTGCCAAGGCTGCCAGACTGAGCGGACTGCCGACCGTACCAGTCAGCACCTGCGTCACCGTGCCGGTCTTGATTGCCGTGGGCGGATTGGGGTTGGAGACAATGTTGTTTTGGGTCACGTTGGAAACATTCACCACCGTCATCACCAGCCGAAAGCTGGTGCCGGCGGTGATGGCGGTAATCGCCGCGCCACCAAGGTCAGTGATCTGCAAGGAAGTGATGGCGAGCGACCTCACCGTCCACGACCCGGTCACCACGTTGGCGGCATTGGTGATGCCAGTGGTGCAGGTGGTGTTGGAATACGAAGGGCGAACGTCCCGTAAGGTCTCCACGCTGTCCACCCCACCCGTACGCATCACCAGCACCAAGGTGAAATTCAACGACGCGCCCAACGGAATATAACCGGCGGCCGAACTGGCCGCAAAGGTCACACTGGTGGTGGTGCCGGTGGTAATCGCGGTGCGCGTCCAGCCTGGCGGTGCCGCCGTGGCGGCGGAAAAAGTCGTTCCATTCTGCACCCGAAAGCGCACCCGGCTAAAACATCGGCCGGTATCTGCGCCCGTGTTGGCGTTTCTGACGTTGTAGGTGATGGATTGGGTGCTGCGCATGTCAAAGGTGGCGGCGGCACCGCTTGGTGTTTGTGTGTAGACGCCAACAATCGCTGCCTGCCCAGCCGACACAAACAGTCCACTGGCAAGGGTAAGCAACCATGCGCAAATTTTTATGTTCATGTTTTTCCCTCGCATCAATGGTCAGTGGTCAGCGGTCAACCGTGCGCCGCGCATAACGGATATTGCTGCCCTTGACACCGGTGGAAAATATCTCCACCTGAAACCAGGCGGAATCGCCACCGACCAATATTGGTGTCACTGGCTGGCCGACAGCGTGGGCGACATTGATGACCACCCCTTGGCAACGCACGATGCCGGTCAAGGTCATAGTGCCACCGGCAATGGCCATGCCGCCATAGGCGATTTCTTCGCCTTCAATATCCAGCAAGCCGGCACTCAGAAATTTTGTGTTGGTGTCGAGGTTAATCGATGCCATCGGCGTGCAGTTTGCGGGCATTACGGTGCGCAATTGGCTCACCGGATAAACCACATCGCCGCGGGCGTGATTGCTGGCAACGGCAGTAACGGTGCCAACCGTCTGCCCACGGGTGACCCCGGTAAAGGAATTGGCCGTGACGCCGGTGTAACGGACAAATTCGCCGCCGCCGGTCATGTCATCGTCCACCTGCAAAATGCCGGTGGCGGGAAACCGGGCGGTGGTAAACACATTGAGAGTGACTGCCGCCGCCGGGAATCCTGTGCGGACTTTGGTCGCCGGCAAATTGGCATACATCGTGAAGGTGCCGCCGCCCAATGCCTGTGCAACAGGCGCGGTTGGATTGGGGTCGGTGGTGCTGCGGTACCAATCCAAATTTTGCGCCCAGCGACGCTGCTCAACTTCCAAGCCACTGTCTGCCAAAAAAAATGCCTGCATGGAACCAACATGGCCACCACTCGCCAGCGTGCTGTTGCCCAGCATGGTGCTGAGCGCGCCGCCCAAAAAAAACAGAACCACCAACAGGAAAATAACCACGATCATCAAAAAACCTTGTTGCTTGTGGCCACTGGCGGGCATCATCCGGCGCGGTGGTCGAGGAGCTGTTTGACGGCGTTCACGGCTGGCCACGCCGCAGCAATCCTGCCTGTACCCAACGTTGGCGAGGTTGGCGACGCGGGGGGGCTTAGGGAAATATTTGCAAACACCAGCAGGGGCGCGAACTTTCAGGCAAAAATTCTCTAAATCGCGCTCCTGTAGCGGACTTTTGCATTTAGAATTATACGCGGCAAATTCATCCATCGCGCAAGCGGGTTGGTCTGAGCCAGCCAAACTCATGGGAAATTCCTTGGGCTGACGGTGGCGGTGTAGGTTTTGCTCACGGTGTTTTGGGTGACGGTGAAAGCAATGTTTATATAAAACACCGACGCCGGAACGGCCGTGGCCGCACCGGCGCGTGTCAGGTAGGTGAGGCTCAATGCGCTCACACCGGTTGCCAGCGGCTGGGTGTTGCGCATCAATTCATTGACCAGCCCAGGACAGGTACCAACCGTGCCGAGACAATAACGAATCGCGGTGCCACCAGTGGTGACAAAGGTAATATCACCGGCCGCGGTAATGGTCAACTCTGCCGGTGAGCGCAGGCTGCGCAATTCGCGGGTCATGCGCTCCAGCGCCACCCGTGCCTGCCAATCGGTTTCGGCGATATTCCTGCCGGTCAGGTAGCCGCGAAACATTTCGCTGATCAGTGGCGCTGCCACCACCGAGACAATGGCGAACACAATCATCACCATGATGAGCTCAATCAAACTAAATCCAGCCGTCAAACGTGGAGCCTTGCGGTTGGCGACCAGCAGCGCCATCAGTAATTCGCCACCAGCGAGGTCGCTGTTAATGTGGTGTTGCCGGTGACGTTGACGGTGACAATCTTGAAATTAGCCGGGTCGGTCCAGCCGCCGACAATGGTCGAGGTGACGGTATAACCGGCCGGTGGGGTGCAAACCGCCGGGCCCGGACAAGGATCGGTGAACGCGGCAAAACCAACCGCACGACGCTGGCCGAGTATCAGCTCCATACGCTGTTGGGCGAGTTCGGCACCCATGTCCAGTTGCCCCGCCTGCGGCGATTTGCTGAGCGACGAACTAAACACCACCAGCAGGCCGGCCAGCAATACCGCCAGCACCACAATAAAAATGACCACTTCGATCAGACTGAACCCGCCCAGGCGTGGCAAGGGAAAACGAACCGTTTTCATCTGACCCGCCCGGTTTCGGCGGCGATGGCGACACTGCTGGTGTCGGCACCCGCTGTCAGGGTGATGGTCGCGGTTGCGGCCAACAAGGCAGTGGCACTGATATAGGGTGCACCCATGGTATCAAAAGCGACATAGTTGTTGGTCAATGGCGGGTTATAACCACTTAATGCCACCCCGGGCACAACGACGGGCACCGTGCCACCCACCACCGGTTGGGTAATGCCAACACCGGCCATATCGGTAATATGGTACGAATTGGCGGTGAAATTAATCCGGTAGCGCTGCCCCTGGCTCATCGACAAATTCTGCGTATAACGAACATTGGCCGCGATTTGCGCGGCCACGGCAGGCAGGGTAATGGATTGGGTGCTGGTCAGGCGCGGCAGTGCAAAAACGGCCAAAATGCCGACCAGCAATAAAACGATGACCAACTCAATCAGGGAAAAGCCGAGAAATCGCCCCCGCTGCAGGAGCGAGGACGATTCTCTTTGACGCATCAGAATGAAATCCGCTTAAGCGATGCCCATGCCGGTAAAGGTCGATGTCACTGCCGTGCCGCCGGTGGGCGTAAACGTCAGGGTACAAGCCGCGGTTGCCAATGGCGCGATCACAGCGGCAGTAATGGCATAAGCACCACCCTGCGTCGGCAAGGCACCACCTTGCAACATGGTCGCACCAGCCGAGCAATTGCCAACGGCGACACCACTGGCGGGATTCGCGGTGCGCGCGGCGAAATTAATGGCCATCGCCGAGCCGAGTGCACCGGCCACGCCATTGACTGCCGCTTGTGCCGCATCCTGGCGCAAATTGATGTATTGCGGCACAGCCACCGCCGCAAGAATGCCCAAAATCACGATCACAATGATCAGCTCAATCATGGTAAATCCGGTTTGCAACTTTTTCATTGTTCTCTCCTGAATGAAAATCAAAATAACCCCACTACCCGCACATCACCTTTTGGCAACGTTTACACAAAGACAAACAATACGCGTCGAGTTTGAATCAGAAGCCCGGCAAAGTCACGTATTTTGGACAAATTAGCGCATTTTTTTACAATGGTTAACAAAAGCCAAAGACCATTGGCGCAGGCAGGTTGCCCCTATCAAAAGTGTCGTCTCCGCCTACAGAATTCCCAGCCCTATAAATGTCGGTGCCGGCGCAACCGCCACACCCCCTGTTGGCGTAAAGGTCAAGGTACAGGTCACGGCTACACCAGCCGCAATAGGCGCAGCGGTAATCGCATAGACACCCCCCTGGGTTGGCAATGCGGCTCCCTGCAACACGGCCGGCGTGTTGCAATTGGCGACGGCAACACCATTGGCCGGGTTGACCGTGCGTGCCGCAAAGTTGACGGCCATGGCGGAACCAATGGCACCAGCCACACCGCGTGCAGCCGCCAGCCCCGCATCCTGGCGCAGGTTGAGATATTGCGGTATGGCCACTGCCGCCAAAATGCCCAAAATTACAATTACAATGATCAACTCAATCATGGTGAATGCAGCCTGTCGTTTGTTCATTTTGATCTCCAGAATAATATTAAAAATATCGGAATGTCTGCCACGTGCCGCCAACATCAAAAAAACCACTGGCCGGTTACAAGCGCAGATTTTGGATCAAAAACGCGGTAATGTCACGCACTCATGGCCCACATAAAAATGCACCCAAGCACCCAAGCACCCAAGACAACACGCAGCATGCCTAAACGTCCGCCGTCAAAGCCGACGGTGCCCTTACCAATGTATAAAACCTGCTACGGGCAACACCCGCATGCGCCACACCGACAGCAAGCGCTGTCATTTCACCGTCTCGCCGCGCCAAATGTAAGGTTCTCGCGCCAACAACAATTCCGGCTCGGCACGGTGAAAAACAAGCACGTCTCCTGTAGAGCCTCCACGAAACCCGCGGCCGTCCATCAGCCGATATCCAACCAGTGCATCCACCTGGTCATAAAACCAGAATCCCTGCGGCACCACGCCGGCCAGCGCGTCCCCCAGCGGGTGCACACCGACGTAATTGGTCGGCGGTCGCGCCAGCAACAAAAATGGATTGGCGGCAGATGCGGCTTTGGCTTGGGCGCCACCACTTTTGACCGCCCGATGCATGCGATCCACCGCCATGGCCGTTCGCAGCGCGCCAAGATTGGCTTGCACCGCGCTAAATTCAGCGGCACTGCGAACCTCACGCGTCTTGTCCAGGAATGCCCAGACGATCAACGACAGCAGCAGAATCAACAACACCAGTTCAAACTGCCGCTTGATGCCCTGCTGGGCAGTCGCCGCTGATTTACGATGGCTGGATGCAGTCAACCGCCACGCCCCATTGCGGCCTGCCCCATCGACCACATCGGCATAAAAATACCCAGCGCCAACACCAGCACCATCACCGCCATGATCACCAACAATATCGGTTCGATTTTGACCGACAACTCCTTGATGGCATAGGCGGTTTCACGTTCGTACATGTCGGCGATTTCCGACAACAGCGAATCGATCTCGCCGGTTTCCTCACCGACCGCGATCATTTGCAACACCACCGGCGTAAACACACCCGACAAGGTCGCGCAGCGATGCAGGCTGTCGCCGCGCTCAATGCCATCACGCATTTCTTCAACCTTCCGGGAAAAATAGGCGTTGTCGGCGGTTCGCGCGACCAATAACAGCGCATCAAGCACCGGAATGCCGCTTTGCGATGCGAGCGCAAAACTGCGTGAAAATCGTGCCAGTGTACCCCGGACAATAATCGGGCCGACAATGGGCAACTGGAACTTAATGCGATCCCACCAAAAACGGACATCTGGTGTACGCAGTGCCGATCGCAGCGCAAACCAGCCACCAAAGCCGATGGCCACCAGCAACGGCCACCAGCGCACCATCCAACTGGAAAAACCAATCAGCATCCTGGTCAACAACGGCAATTGCGCCTTCATTCCGGCGAATACCCCAACAAACACCGGGATGACAAATATGTTGAGGATGACAACGGCGACAGCACCGGCGATGATGACCAAGGTCGGATAACGCATGGCAGCGCGGATTTGCTCACGCACGTCTTTTTCGAATTCCAAATGCATCGTCAGGCGATTAAAAACCTCCGCCAACCGTCCGCTCAGTTCGCCGACCCGAATCATGGCGACGTAAAACGTCGAGAAGATGGCTGGATGCCGGGCCATCGCCGCCGACAAATCGCGGCCTTGATCCAGGCTGAAGCGAAGATCCGCCAGCACCTCGGCAAAGCTGCGGCTGCCGGTTGACTCCTGCAGGCCGGACAACGCCCTCATCAAGGGCACGGCGGTGCGCTGCAAGGTGCTCATTTGTCTGGAGAACAATATGACATCATCGTCCGTTACCGCTTTGGTTGTCAGCTTTTCCCACCAGCCGGGACCCACGGTGGCGGTGACAGCAACCGGTGCCGCAATGACATCAATGACCACAATACCACTGGCGGCCAGTTGTTGCACCACCACCGCCTGTGACTCTGCATCAAGCGAGCCGCTCACACTTGCCTGATTGCCGTCACGACCTCGATACGTATAGATGGGCACGCAGCTTAATCCTCAGGGGTGGCGACACGCATTGCCTCGGCCACGGATGTGCGACCTTGTTGCACCAGCGCAAAAGCATGATCAAGCAGCGTTTGCCCTTGCATGCGTTCATTTGCCGCCGCGATAAACGTGCTGCCGCCGCCATCGATGGTGGCCTTGGCCAACGATTCGTCCATTACAAATAGCTCGTACAACCCGGTTCGGTCACGATAACCCGTGCCACTGCATTGTGAGCAGCCCGTGCCACTGACAACAGGCATGCTTGCGGCGGCATCACCGCCCATCATTTGCAGCCAGGCATGTTCCTGCACGGTTGGAGGTGTCACGGTGCCGCAACTCTTGCAATTGAGCCGGCATAAACGCTGGGCAACAACAGCACGAAGACAAGTTGCCACCATGTAGGCTGGTACCCCCATGTCCAGCAATCGAAAAACCGCGCTTGGTGCATCCCGCGTGTGCAGTGTGGACAGAACCATATGCCCGGTCAGTGCCGCACGCAAGCCGATTTCAGCGGTCTCTGCATCGCGCATTTCACCCACTAACACCACGTCAGGATCTTGACGCAGGGTCGCCCTTAATACCCGTGCAAATGTCAGCTCAATTTTGTCATTCACCTGAACCTGAACGATTCCCGGCAAACGATATTCGACCGGATCTTCGACGGTAATAATTTTTTGCGTCTGCAAATCAATTTCGGACAAGGCGGCGTACAAGGTTGTCGTTTTCCCGGCACCTGTTGGGCCGGTTACCAGCACCATGCCCGACCCGGAATTCAAAATTTCCTTCAGGCGGGTCACCATTTCGGTTGGCATGCCGATGGCATCAAGATTTCTAACGGAACCCGACTGATCAAGCAAGCGCAAAACAATGGACTCGCCAAATTGCCCGGGCAGGGTTGACATGCGAACATCAATATCCCGGTCACGCGCCCTCACCGAGAAGCGCCCGTCCATCGGCAGCCGCCGTTCGGCAATATCAAGATTGGCCATGAGTTTCAAGCGCTGCGTCAGCGCCGCCGCAATGCGAACATCCGCCCCGGCCTGGGCCTGCAGCACACCATCAATACGAAAGCGGATTTGAAGAGTGCGTTCCTGCGGTTCAATGTGAATGTCGGAGGCGCGAACTTGCACGGCGTCCTCTAGCAAGGACTGCAACAACCGCACCACTGGTGCCTCTTCTTTGGCATCAGCCACACTGGCGCTTGCTTCCTGGGCGTCACCAATATCCCTGCCCAACGCGGCCGCGTGTCCGGAAATTTCGTCCGTGCGGCGATAAAATCGATCCTGTGTGGCGAGAATTTGACTTTCGGGACATGCGGCGGGCGTCACCGGTTTTTTGAGCACCCGCTCAATGTCGTCAAGCGCACCAACATCGTCGGGGTCGGCCATACCAACCAAAAACCCCGCACCATGAATATCGAGCACCACTGCCCGGCATCGTCGCGCTGTGGCCTCCGGCAATAATTTGATCAGTTCCGGGCGGAATTCAAACTGGCTGAGATTAATGTAGCCAATGCCAAGTTGTTTTGAGATCAGCAGTGCCAGCTTACTTTCACTGATCGCGCCACTGTGCACCAGCACCTGACCGAGGCGTTTTCCGGTCGCCAGACTGGTCGCCAACGCCTCATTTCGAACCTGATCAGAAATCGCGCCATCATTCACCAGTAAGTCGCCCACGCGTTCACTCGAACGACTGCCGCGGCGGCTGGGAGCCGGGGTATCTGCTGGTGTTTTCATTTAGTGAATTATCTCCGTTAGCAATATGGAGCCAAGTAGGCCTAAAAATCAGGTTGCCGTCAATAGCCTCCACCGCCGCCGATTCTGTGCAAGCCGGTTATAAAAACCAAAAGACGGGAGATTTTTAATCAAACGGATGGTGCAATACAATTGTCTCGTTGCGATCCGGACCGGTTGAAACCATTGCGACACGCGTTCCCACCAATTGCTCCATTCTCCGCAGGTAAGCCTGCGCAGCCGCTGGCAACTGATCAAATTGCTGAATTCCCAACGTGCTTTCAGTCCAACCAGGATGCACTTCATAAATCGGCTCACAGCTTGCGATTGACTCCGCACCATAGGGAAGAATATCGACCACCTTGCCGTCAAGTTTATAGCCGGTGCAAATTTTTAATTCCGACAAGCCGTCCAGCACATCAAGCTTGGTGACACAAAGGCCGGAGAGTCCGTTGATCTGTGCAGCACGCTTCAGCGCGGCCGCATCAAACCAGCCGCAGCGACGCGGCCGGCCGGTCACCGAGCCATATTCATGGCCGCGATCACGTAATCGCTGCCCAACATCATCTTTGAGCTCGGTCGGAAAGGGACCGGAGCCAACCCGGGTTGCGTAGGCCTTGGTAATGCCCAATACGAAATTCAGTGCCTGCGGTCCGACGCCGGCACCGGCCGCCGCTTGCCCGGCCAAACAATTTGATGAGGTCACATACGGATAAGTGCCGTGGTCCACGTCCAACATGGCCGCCTGTGCGCCCTCAAACAATAATTGCCCGCCGTCCGCCATGATGCGGTGCAGGTCGGCGGAAACGTCGGACATCAGCGGCTTGAGGCGTTCGGCCATCTTTAAAGTCGGCTCATAGACGGATTCAAAACTGACTGCTTGTGCGCCAAGGTATTTGGTCAAAACAAAATTGTGGTAATCAAGTACCTCGACTAGTTTCGATTTAAAACGATCTGGAAAACGCAGGTCATTGACGCGAATGGCTCGCCGCGCGACTTTGTCCTCGTAACAAGGGCCGATGCCGCGCCCGGTTGTGCCGATTTTTTCCGCGCCCATTTTGAGTTCGCGCGCCTGATCCAGGGCAACGTGATACGGCAAGATCAACGGACACGCCTCAGAAATTTTCAGCCGCTCAACCACATTGAGTCCAGCCTGCGTCAACTCATCAATTTCCTTGAGCAGCGCTTCAGGCGACAACACCACGCCATTGCCGATATAACAGGTGACGTGCGGATGCAACATGCCCGAGGGGATCAGCCGCAGGATCGTCTTAACACCATTGACAACCAGGGTGTGGCCGGCATTGTGCCCGCCCTGAAACCTCACCACACCAACCACCTTCTCGGTCAGCCAGTCTACAATTTTTCCCTTGCCCTCGTCACCCCATTGCGTGCCGATTACCACTACGTTTTTTTTCATGCCTTATCCTTGATGAGTACGACCTGCCACTGTCCGTTGATAAATCTCAATTCACGCTCACACTCAATGGCAGAATTTTCCAGCCGCTTGATGACCACTTCCCCTGCGCGTCGCAGCAACGTTATTGCGGCGACCGCCGACTTGTCGGGGTCCTTCGGCGCCAAAATTGGCGACCCGTCTGAAGTATTGTCCGGCACCAATGGCAGCAGCGCTTTTAAATCCATGGAAAACCCGGTTGCCGGTCTGGCACGGCCAAAAACGCGGCCAATGTCATCGTATCGACCACCGCGTCCAATCGCATCGCTGGCACCGTCCGCATACACAGCAAAGGCAAGTCCACTTTCGTAATTAAATCCACCCAACTCACTAAGGTCGATCGACACACCAATATTGCGGGCGGTGAAAAAAGCGATGACTTGCTCAAGTTCATCCAGGGCATGTTTGACCCGGTCACTTTTTAGCAATATCCGTCTGGCACGCTGGATGATGGTCACACAGCCGGCACCGTGCCCATACAAGCCAGGCAGCGCCGCCAGGCCTGTTTTGCGTTGTCCGTTGCGGCTCGAAAAATCATTTAAAGCCGGGATATCTTTTGCCGTGACGGCGGCAAAAAGCATTTCACGTTCGTCATTGGATACACCGGCATCATCCACCAATGCGCGGAATATTTCCGAATGTCCGATATCAATTTTTGCCGCATGAATCCCCAACGCCTCTAGCGTCTCCAGCATGAGTTGTTGCACCTCTATATCTGCGTCTAAACCGGCGTGACCGTACAATTCGGCGCCGACTTGAAAAGGCTGCCGCGATTTGCCAAGACCGGAAGGCCGCGTATGCAACACACTTCCCGCATAACAAAGTCTGGTGACCCCGCCACGATTAAGCACATGGGCGTCAATTCTGGCCACCTGCGGCGTGGTGTCCGCACGCAGCCCCATCATACGACCGGACAACTGGTCAACCAGTTTAAACGTCGCCAAATCCATGTCGCGTCCCACGCCGGACAACAACGACTCGACGTATTCAAGCATGGGTGGCATCACCAACTCGTAGCCGTGCGACGCAAATATATCGAGTGTTAACCGGCGGATGCGCTCGAGCTTGGTCGCATCAGCAGGCAACAGATCTTCAATACTTTCCGGCAACGCCCAAGCGGTCATTTCACTTCCCCAGCCAACAAGTCAATACAAAAACGTCAACAACACCAGTCCGATCAGCATCGCAGCAAAACCCATAAACCGCAGTTGGCCGTCTGTCAATTTCATCGCCTGCAGCATGGTTTCGCGCCACCTTGCAGGTGCGATAAACGGCATGATGCCCTCAAAGATCAGCATAAGCGCCCCACCCGCCAACAATACATCCCAAAAGTTCATTGGCCTATTTGCCTTCAAAATAAAACGTTAAAAACAGGCAACAAAAACGGCGCGCTCTTTTCAGAACGCGCCGTTGGTGAATTATACGCACTTTCGACCGACCGCACCGCTCTGAAAGGTCAACTGTGCAACCCGTCCGACTCCGTGCCGGCGTTTATTTGCCGCGTCCGGGATTTCGCATGTACTTAAAGAAATCGGAACTGGGCTCGAGCACCATCACATCAGACTTGTTTCTAAAGCTCTCTTTATACGCTTCCATGCTGCGATAGAAGGAATAAAACTCGGCGTTTTTTCCGTAGGCTTGTGCGTAAATGCGGGTCGCTTGCGCGTCACCTTCACCCTTGGTTTTTTGTGCGTCGCGATAAGCTTCGGCAAGAATCACGGTACGTTGCCGCTCCGCGTCCGCCTTGATTTTGTCGGCATCACCGGCACCGGTTGCACGCAATTCATTTGCCACGCGTTTGCGTTCCGAATCCATGCGTCGATAAACGTCCGCTGAAATTTCCGGCACCAGATCAACCCGTTTTAGGCGCACGTCCACCACTGAAATGCCAATCGCGCGCGCATCCGTATCGGCCTTAATGCGCAGATTATTCATGATGGTTTCGCGTTTTCCCGAAATAACCTCTGCAAGCGTGCGTTTACTGAATTCATCACGCAGATCGTTATTGAGTGATTGCGCCAATCGAAGTTCGGCCTGGTCGATATCACCACGCGTCGACACAAAAAACTGTTTGACATCGATGATGCGGTATTTCATGTACGAATCAACCAGTACGTTGTTTTTCTCACTGGTTTGAATCCGTTCGGCATCCTTGGCATCAAGCGTTTGAATCCGCGTGTCATACATGCGAATATTTTCGATCAACGGCACCTTGAAATACAGTCCCGGCTCGGTATGGATGGCCACTACTTCACCGAGACGAAAGCGAATCGCATTTTGACGTTGATCCACCGTAAAGGCGGTCATGACCAGCGTAATCAGCACGCCGATGACAATTACTGTAACGAGGGGGATATTTTTTTTCATTTTATTCTCCGGATTATCGACCGTCACGCGAACGCAAATCGCGACGGGCCGCGACTGGGTCCGGCGCAGCGGTTGCCGGTGGATCACTCAAAGTGACTGATTTTGCAATCGGGTCCAGCCCCTGTGGCGATGCAGAGTTGGTCATTTGCATTAACTTATCCAATGGCAGATACAAAAGATTTTGGCCGCCCTTTTGGTCGATCACCACCTTGCTGGTGTTTTGCATGACCTGCTGAATGGTATCCAAATACATGCGCTCTCGCGTCACCTGCGGCGCTTTTTCGTACTCTGTCACCACGGCGGAAAACCTTGATGCGTCACCCTGCGCATTGGAGACCACCCGTTGTTTATGTCCACTCGCCTCTTCGATCAATCGCGCCGCCAAACCACGCGCTTTGGGAATGATGTCGTTTGCATACGCTTCGCCCTCATTCTTGAGCCGCTCCTTGTCCTGCTTGGCACGCACCGCGTCGTCAAAACTCGCCTGCACCTGCTCGGGTGGCTGGGCGTTTTGCAAATTCACATTCGATATTGAAATACCGGTTTTGTAATCATCGAGAATTTTTTGCATGAGTATCTTCACTCTTGCCGCAATGTCACCACGCCCTTCATACAAAACATAGTCCATTTTGCTGCCACCCACCACTTCGCGCATCGCCGTTTCAGCAACCTGGCGTACCGCTTCGTCTGGGTTGCGGTTGTTGAACAAATAATCTTCCGGGCTCTTCAACAAATACTGCACGGCAAACTGCAAATCAACGATGTTTTGATCCTCAGTCAACATCAGCGCCTCCTCCTTCATTTTGGCCTTCTGATTGTTGCGATGACCCACTTCAATCGCGCGCAAATTTTGAATGTTGACCACTTCAACTGTTTCAAACGGATACGGCCAACGCCAACGCGGGCCGGGTGATGATGTTTGCGAATACTTACCCAAACGCAGCTCGACACCGCGGCTGCCCTCCTCAACGATGTAAAAACCGGTGGCCAGCCAGACTGCCAGCGCCAAACTGGCGGCAAGCGCAAAGCCGCCGCTCATCGCCGCGCCGGACGGTGGTTCAAAACCACCATCACCGCGATTGTTTCCGCCATTTCCCGGTTTCTGTCCAAAAATGCCGGCGATTTTTTGCGTGAACTTTTTAATAATTTGATCGAGGTCGGGTGGGCCGTCGTTATTACCGCCACCGCTGCCGCCGCCACTGCGTTTACCCCACTGCGGGTCATTCAGCGACATTTCAGACAGGCCATCGCCGGCAGGCTGGCGTTTGGTGAATCGACGCCAATTGAGCATCAAAAATAAATAGCGCAAGCGCAACACCGGGTACGCAATTATCGCGAGACCAACCGAAACAACTTTGATCAAAAACGATCGTGAGATCGACCGCATAGCACAACTCCGAAACAATAAATCAATGAAATGTCGGCCGGTAAGATTTTGCTAAATCCCGGTCAACGATGGGTGAAGATTGGGTGCTGCAAATTGTGATTGGTTCCGATTGCAACATCGCATCGTCAGAAATCAAGGGTGTTGCGGTAGTCAGTGCTGCGTATTCCAAAAGCGCATTGCGCAGTTGCTCAACTCCAGCCCCGGTTATGGCGCTTAGTCGAACTTCTGAAATTTTACCACTCTCATCTCTGAATATCGACGCGGGTGAATTACCCTCCAGCCGATCTATTTTGTTCAGCACCCGTATCTGTTGAATATGATCGGCACCAATTTCAACGAGGACTTTTTCAACGTCCTCAATTTGTTGCTCGCGCGCCGGATTAGAGGCATCAATCACATGCAATAGTACGTCTGCCTCCAGCGCCTCGGTCAACGTGGCGTGAAAGGATGCAACCAATCCATGCGGCAATTCCCGAATAAATCCGACCGTGTCCGAAATTGTCGTATTGCAGGACGGCGATAAAAATATCTTGCGGGTGGTGGTGTCCAACGTGGCAAAAAGTTGATCCGCCACATAGGTGTCCGCCCGGGTCAGGCAATTAAACAGGGTCGATTTGCCGGCGTTGGTATAACCAATAATGGATACCGTAAATGCACCGGTGCGGTCGCGATCTGAGCGCTGTGTGGATCGCTGACGCTCAAGCTTTGCGAGTCGTTTTTTCAGCCGTTTAATGCGCTCACCAACCAGACGCCGGTCGATTTCCAATTGCGTTTCACCCGGCCCGCCGCGTACGCCAATACCGCCCCGCTGGCGCTCAAGATGGGTCCAGCCCTTGACCAGGCGCGTCAGCAAATGCTGCATTTGCGCCAATTCGACCTGCAACTTGCCCTCGGCCGAACGCGCTCGCTGGCCAAAAATTTCCAGAATCAAATCGGTGCGATCCATGACGCGAACCTTGTCCGCACCAAGAATTCTTTCTATGTTGCGGATTTGAATCGGCGACAGTTGGTGATCCACCACCACCAGGGTCGCTTCGTATTGATCGACCAACACTTTTAGCTCGTCGACTTTGCCGCTGCCAGCAAATGTCGCGGCGTCAGGTTTTTGCCGTTTGCCGGTGAGCACGTCCACCACGATTGCGCCGGCGGTGGAAATGAGTTCACGCGCTTCGGCAATACGCCCCTCGACTTGTCCCTCGCCAAAATCAAGAACAAGCAACACCGCATTCACGCGACTGGCAGTGGTGGAGGGAAAAGGTGGCTTCAAATGTTCACTTTAAATAAAATGGTGGATGTCGTTTGGTGGCGTGGTGACGTGGTGGCACCCCTCCGACAACCAGACCATATTGGCCGGGCAAGGCATCCCACTCCACAAATGTGGGGGCATTCATCACGATTCCAAGCGCAAACCCACGCTGCCGACGACATTCCACGAGCGCGCAGGCAAACGACAGCGAATCGCAAACGGTACCTGCAAACGACAATCAACAGTCAACCCAGCCGGAGGCTGACGGAAATACTCACATCGTTCGCCGTATTCTGCCGCGCATCATGGCATAACCAAGACGGCCAAAATTTGCGCCGTGCAGGCGCGGATGGATCAATTTTCAGCGGGGGCGTCAAACGGTACCGTGACTGCACGCGCCGGAACAACCGTGGAGATGGCGTGTTTGTAAACCATTTGCGTGACTGTATTTTTGAGCAGCACAACGTACTGGTCAAACGACTCAATCTGACCCTGTAATTTGATGCCATTCACCAGGTAAATTGAAACGGGGACATGTTCCTTACGCAATATGTTCAGGAACGGGTCTTGTAGAAGTTGCCCTTTTGTACTCATATTATTATTCTCCAACCTGGTTGACTGCGACTCCCCACCAAATAATGGCGGATTAAAAGTCCAATGTCAGGTAATTATGACCTTATTTCAAAAATGCCTCACTACGGCAGGTGGTTCTCAGACAGGGTTTTAGTACAATTGTTCCATTCAATCTTTGAATCTTAGGAAAAAGCCACATTTATCGCTCATCATCGTCAAAATGACCAACACACAATATCAAAGATGGTGTGGATTGGTCAAATTGCCACCCCAATGTTTGCGATCGCCGGATATTCCGTCTATTTCGCCGGTCTTGGCTGCCTATCCTGCAAATCGCAGCTATGAACTTGCGTAAATTTTCTAAAAATCAGGCGTATTTGCGCTTCATTCTAATCCGGCCACGCCGTCGCTTGTCCTCTTGACCCTTGGTCAGCGCCGGTGGCTTGCGGCCACGAAACGGATTCGACCCTTGCTTCAGTTCAACGCGTAGCGGAGTACCGCGCAGCTTGAAGGTCTCCATAAAGCGACCCTCAAGGTATCGGATGTAACTTTCATGCACGCCGTCCAATCCCGAGCCATGCACGATGACCAATGGCGGATTGTGTCCGCCTTGGTGGGCATAACGCATTTTTGGACGATGCAAACCATTCAGTGGTGGTTGATGTGCGGCCGTTGCGGCCATCAACGCACGTGTCAGTTTCGGCGTGGAAAGCTTGGCCATGGCCGCGTCAAAAGCATTGTCGACCGAGGTGAAAAGCGGATTCAGGCCCATGCCATCTTTGGCGGAGATGGTGTGCATATGGGCGAAGCTCAAAAAATGCAGTTTTCGATCAAAATCTGCCTTGGTGCGCTCTCTGGTGTATTCGTCCAGGTTATCCCACTTGTTGATGGCCACCACCAGCGCCCTGCCCGACTCAACAATAAAACCGGCGATATGCGCATCTTGTTCGGAGACTTCTTGTCTGGCATCGAGCACCAAAATAACCACATGACAGTCGGCAATTGCCTGCAAGGTCTTGATTACAGAGAATTTTTCAACCGCTTCAAATACTTTTCCACGCCGCCGAATGCCCGCCGTATCGATCAAGGTGTAGTCTTTGCCGTTACGGTTGAGTGGGATAAAAATTGAATCGCGGGTGGTTCCCGGTTCGTCAAAAGCAATCACCCGCTCCTCACCGAGAAGTTTATTGACCAGAGTCGACTTGCCGACGTTGGGCCGGCCAATAATCGCAACTTTAGGGTGTTTGGGCTCCTCCTCTTCCACCGACTCCGGGAAGTTCTCCAACATATCTTCAATGAGCTGTCTAACGCCCTCACCATGGGCGGCCGAAATTGCCACCGGCGCGCCAAGACCAAGCTCGTGGAATTCAGCGGTGACGATATTTTCGTCCATTCCCTCCGCTTTATTGACAGCAACAAGCAGTGGAACCTGCCGGCCATCACCATCACGATGAATGGTCTGGCGCAGTCGCTCGGCAATAATTTTGTCTTGCGAGGTTAAACCCTGACGACCGTCAACCACAAACAAAATGGCATCGGCTTCGGCGACCGCCTGCAACGTTTGTTTGGCCATCTCGTGCAAAATGCCGTCGGTGACCTTGGGCTCAAATCCTCCCGTGTCCACCACCAAGAACGGCTTCGACGCACCCCTGCCGTGACCGTAGTGGCGATCACGCGTCAGCCCGGGCAGATCCGCCACCAAGGCGTCGCGCGATTTGGTGAGGCGGTTAAACAACATCGACTTTCCGACATTTGGCCGGCCGACAATAACAATGGTTGGTTTCATAATAATTAAAAATCGTTGGTGAGACATCGGGCTTTGTGCCCGGAAAAATTGACCGACCAACGTTTTTGACTTTTCCGCTTGGCTACTGGCTACTCGACTGCTATTTTTTTAGTGCATTAAAAATTAGATTGATGCACTTCAACTAACGGACGGCGACTGCAAACACGCCACCTTTTTCGGTTTGTGCGATGAGCCTGCCGCCACCCAATACCAGCGACACCACCCGGCTGCCGTCGGTGGCAACCCGCCCGGTCAGCTCACCCGAGTCGGCGGACAGCGAATGAATGAACCCCAGGCGGTCGCCAAGCACAATGCGCCCTTGAACCACAACCGGCGTGCCGACGTCGCGATTTTGTAACTTTTCCTGCTTCCACACCGTTGCGCCCGACGTTTTGTCCAGCGCCACCACGTTGCCATAGGTATCAGCCACATAAATATTCTTGCCATCCACTGCCACACCATCGGCGCTGGCAATGTCACGCGTCCACAATACGTTTCCGCTCAACGTCTCCACACAACCGGTACGCCCCTGATAAACCGCCGCACAAACACGCGATTCATCAATAACCGGCAAACCGGCCACATCGGCAATTCGCTCAAGCTCGGTGGTGCCACGTGGCAATGAAATGGTCGCCTCCCAAACCGGCCGTCCGGTTTCCAACTCGATGGCAACGACCTTGCCACCCGGGAATCCGGCATAAATCACATTGCGCGCCAAAGTCACACTTGCGTTGGTACGCAATATCAACGCTGGTGCTGCGCGGGTAAATACCCATTTGCGTTTGCCATCCGCGCGATTCAACGCAAACATGCGGCCATCGGCGGTGCGCACAACAACCGTGCCTTGCGCGACCAACGGTGCGGCCAAAATTTCTCCACCCAGTGAAGTTTTCCAGAGTGACCGGCCGGAACCGTCAAACGCCAGCACCTCGCCCTGAACATTGGCGACCACCAAGGTTTCCTCACCAAATCCGGCACCAGCCGATAATTTTGACTTGGTGTCGATGCGCGAAACAACACCACCGCCCTGATCAGCAAGAACACTGATTGAACCGTCATATGCCGCCGCATAAATGATCTTGTCGCCCAATGAAGGCGAAAACCGATACCCCTTTGCGCCGCCGACATTCGCCGACCATTGCAGCGAAATCGCCGAATCACGAATTTCCGCCAACGGCACGAGTTTCTTGTTGCTGCCAAAAAGACCACAACCGCTGACGCCTGCCAGCAGCAACATCAGCAGCGCAAATCTGGTCGTGCGACCCAGCGAATCCGCACTTTTTTCAAACACTATTAGTGCACTCATGGCTTTGCCCCCGCAGCGTCTTTATCACCGGCTTTTTTGTCTGTGCTTTTATCTGCCGGTTTTTCAATTGCACCACCAAATGCATCCAGTTTCGCCTGGGAAATTGATTTAAGTGGACTGCGATGCTCGGCTTTGTTGACCGCCACTTCATAAGCTGCCCGGGCTTCGTCGCGACGACCTTGCACAGCATAAATATCGCCCTTCAGATCGGCAACCATGGACTCAAAACCCACATCGGTGATGAGCGCAAGCGCCTTCAACGCGTCGTCATATTTTTTTTCGTCAACCAACACGGCGGCAAGGCGGATTCTTGCAATACTCCGATGCGATTCACGGCCTTTTTCAACCACCCATTGCAGATGTTTTTTCGCCTGCTCCAGATCACCGCCGTCAAATGCCGCCTTGGCCGCCATCAGTTGCACGTCCGTCGCATAAAAAGTCCGTGGATATTTTTCGGCCAACGCCACGGCGGCGTCCGAGAGTTTTTTCCACTCCTTATTTACGGTTATTTCTTGCGCGACCTTTTGCACGCTCATAAAAAGCGCCTCTGCTTCGACGCTTTGTTTGGCTTGGTAATATTTCCAGCCTTGGGTGCCGGCCACGCCGAGGAAAAAGGCAGTCAGCGCCAAATAAATCCACGTGCCCCACTTGTCCCACCAATCTTTAAGGGCTGCAATACGCTCTTGTTCTTCTAAATCGTAAGCTGACATTGAATGACTACCTTCTAAATAATATTGGTCAAAATTGTTTGGTTGGCTGTGAGGCCGGAACTACAGTTAATTTAAGGCGGTTTGTGCGTTCCAAACCGATGAAACGGCCTCATCAAGTGACAAAATTTGCTGCTCCCCGGATTGCAGATCCTTGAGCGCCACTTTTTGCTGGGCAAGTTCGTCCGAACCCAAGATGATAGCAAAGCGCGCGCCACTCGCATCGGCCTTCTTCATTTGTGATTTAAAACTTGCCACCACCTGCTCACCCGCACCATGCACCGCAACGGCCAGCCCCCGATCGCGCAATTGTTCGGCAAGTTGCCAGGCATGGCCGACCTCGTTGGCACCATAAACGACATAAATATCGAGCAGGTCCGGCAGCACCGGCGGATTTTCCGCGAGCAGCATCAGCACCCGCTCGACCCCCAGCCCAAATCCGCACGCCGGCGCGGATTTACCACCGAGTTCGGCGATCAGACCGTCATAACGTCCACCACCGGCAATGGTCAGCTCCCAATCAGCGCCTTTTGCGATCCACTCAAACACGGTACGGTTGTAATAATCAAAACCACGTACCAGTCTTGGTGCGACTTCGTAGGCGATGCCCGCCGCGTCTAGCAATGTTTTAACGCCCTCGAAGTGCGCCTGTTCATCTGGCCCCAAGAAGTCGGTCAACCGCGGCGCGCCCTCAACCAGTGCCTGGATTGCCGGATTCCTACTGTCGAGCGTGCGCAAGGGGTTGGTGTAAAGCCGTCGTTTGCCGTCCGCATCGAGTTCGTCAACATGTGCCTCGAAATAAGCAACCAACGCCTCACGGTGCGCCGCCCGTGCCGGCGCATCACCAATCGAATTGATGAGCAAACGAACGTCCTTGAAACCGAGCCGATCCCACAAACGTTTTAGCAGCACAATCTGTTCGGCATCAACATCCGGTCCGGCAAAGCCGAGCGCCTCAACGTCAAACTGATGAAACTGGCGATAGCGGCCTTTTTGCGGGCGCTCATGCCGGAACATCGGCCCCCAGGTCCAAATCCGCTTCGGCCCTTCATACAAAATGTTGTGTTCAATTGCCGCACGCACCAAGCCTGCCGTGGCCTCCGGGCGCAATGACAGTTTTTCACCATTCAAGCTATCCTCGAACGAGTACATTTCCTTTTCCACCACATCGGTCACCTCACCCAGTGAGCGCACAAACAACGCGGTCGGCTCAACGATGGGGGTACGCATCAGACGATAACCGTACTGCTCGAATACCTCGCGCACGGTGTCTTCAAAATATTGCCAAAGTGGCGAATCCGCGGGCAGCAGGTCATTCATGCCACGTACGGCTTGCAAGGTCTTCATAGGAATGGATGGTCTAAAACAGGTGGCGGAATTATTTGCCGAAATCAATGTATGCACTTGATCACGATTATGTCGCAGGATGGCAACACAATGATGAGACAGCGGTGGTGACAAGGGCGTGACAATTACGTCTAACGCATGATTTTACAGGGGTTTTTCGAAGACACCTAATCAAAAGTGAATTTGCATCTGCTTACAAAGTTCTGGTCAGCAAATTAACGCAATTGGTCGTTAAGACACCTAAACGCATTACAATTTCCAATTCCAGAAAAATTGTTTGCCCAAGATTGGCTGATGGGCTATTTCGAGTTTTGCCGTGTTATGGAGAAAATAATGAAGGGTTTCCCTAGTTTTTTTGATCGGTCGATTTTTTTTCGCCTTAACCAGATCAGTAAATTTGGCGGCGCGGCCGACAGCAATCACACCAGATCGAAGTCGACCCTCGCAGCCATTTTATTGGCGACCGTGGTGGCAATTTCAAGTACCGCCACCGTTGCAGCCCCACGGGTTGCAGGGGAGCCGATTCAATCGGTCAGTCTGGCCCAAAAAATCCTACTGGACGTGTCATTCCGCGCCGATCTGGACCCGGCGGCACCTACGGTTGCATTTTTTGCGGTCGACCCCGCCCGAATAGAGCAAGCCAAGGCTGCTAATGTGTCGTCGTTCCGCAAGGCCATCCAGATTGGTATCACCCAGCGTATTCAGGAAGAGGCATTTAGCGACGTCACGCCATCCATGGTTTGGCGGGACGTACACTCGGGCGCCGCACTTATCGGTCGCGCGGCGCAACTCAAGGTTCGCTCACCCGGCGCCATTTCTACCCGTGTGGCGATTCGCACGCCAAACCTGCCTGCCGGTGCCGAATTTCGTTTTTCCGGATCTGACGCCCCGGCCAATGTTGCCCACCGCGCAAACACCAACGACGTGTCAACTCTGCTCGATGACGAAAAGCGCTACTGGACACCACCCACGGACGGCGACACCCAGTTTATTGAATTATTTGTTCCAGCCGGCCAGTCAACACAAGGCACGGCAATCCTGGTTGATGCGATATCCCACATTTTCGCCTCACCGACCGATGGTTTTAAATCGGCCACGCAGCTAAAAGGCAGCTCGGGTTCTTGCAATGTGGATGCGATTTGCCCAACGCAAACCGCCGGTTACGTAAACGCCAAAAACGCGGTGGCGCATATGCAGTTTCAGGCCGGTTGTGGCAGCGGCGGTGCAATAGCAACCTGCATCTGCACCGGCACCCTGCTCAACGACACCGATAGCGCCACGCAAGTGCCGTATTTTTACAGCGCGGCGCATTGCCTCAGCACCCAAACACAGGCGAACAGTCTCGCCACCTATTGGAATTATGACAACCCGGTTTGTGGCCAAAGCGTCGATGTTTCGCGCAATCAAGCCAATGTGGTGGTGGGTGGTGCCGACCTGTTGTTTGCCAATTCCAATACCGACGTGTTGTTATTGCGCCTGAAAAGCGCCCCCCCACCAACCGCGTTTTTTGCCGGCTGGGACTCGGCCACCATCAATGGTTTAACCAACGTGACCATTATTCATCACCCGGCGGGTGACCCAAAAAAGGTCACGCTCGGTCAAACGCTGACCAACCCATTTACCATTCTGGCTGATCAAGGCAATGCTTCGTTTATCACCCCGACCTACTCGAGTGGTGTCACCGAGGGCGGCAGCTCCGGCAGCGGGGTGTTTACCATCAGCAGTGGCAATTATTTTCTGCGTGGCGGATTATTGGGCGGGCCATCAAGCTGCGCCACCGCCAATGACCCAAACAACCCGTCCAACCGTGACTATTATTCCCGTCTGGATATTGCCTTTCCCAGCATCAGCCAATGGCTGACGCCGCCGCCGACCGTGTTGTCCCGACGCGGCGGAATCGACATCGACGGCAGCAACAAAAGTGTGCTGCTCGCGGCCAACGCGGCCGGTGGCACCATGCAGGGCGGTCGTCTGGTCAACAACACGTTCGTCTGGACCAACCAGCCCCACCCTGGACAAGAGTTCCGTCTGCTCGGTGCCGTTGATTTTGCCGGCACAGGCCGATCTGATCTGGCCTTTCTCAATACCACTTTTCTCAATGGCCTCGGCCAGGGTGAGGCGCGGTTCTCGCGCAACTTCAGTCTAGGCACGCACAATCAATTGCTGCGTCTGGTCAGGCCAGAATGGGATGTGCAGGTGGTGGGGGATCTGGACGGGGACGGTTTTGGTGATCTGGTTTGGCGCTTCCGCGGTCAAAGCCCCAATATTGACGATCAGGGTGTGTCATACATTTGGTTTACCGATGGCACTGGTCTCAATCAAGTGCGCAAGCGTGGCGGCGCGCCGCTGACATGGACCTTGCTGGGCGCGGCCGACCTGGACGGCAACGGCGCGGCCGACATGTTTTATGTCAGCCCGCAAAATGCCATTCGGGTATTGATGGCCACCCCCAACCGCACCTGTGCCAATCTGTCCGGCGGCACACTCGCGACCGGCTTTACCGCGCTCAAGGTTGCCGATTTCACCGGCAACCGCCGGGGCGATATTTTTGCCAGAAACGCCACCACCGGTGCCATCCAGGTGATTGCCTTCAGCGCCGTCGGCCTGACCCTGCCGCCCTATGCCGGTCTGCCGGATGATCCGAATGCGTCCTGCACCGCCAGCAACCTGACCGTGACACAAGCTGTCACCTATGCCTACACCTCCGATGCCACTTGGACGGTTTATGCCACCGGAGATTTCGACGGTAATGGCATTTTTGACGTTGTGTTCCGCCGCCCGGACAACCAACTGGTGGTGTGGTTGATGAATGCGGCTGGCGCCTTGCCGACGGTCATCAACGCTGGTGCCGCACCGAGTAATTTCAGCCCGTTTCCATTGCAATAACAGGATCGATTTTCTTGCAAAAACGAGGCGGGGCGGGTGTTTTCAGGCTGTTTTGCCCGAAAACACCCGCCCCGCATTGACTCTGCAATCGACATATTGGCCGCCGTTAGGCGATCTGCTTGATGGCAATCTCTTTTTTACGCACGGATGATTTACGCGCAGCCCCTGGTGCGTAGTTTTTGGCAACGTAATCGTCCACCAGCGCCTGAAATTCCTCGGCAATAAAATCACCTTTCAACGTCACCGCCTTTTCACCGTCGATATATACCGGTGCCACCGGCCGCTCGCCGGAACCCGGCAGGGAGATGCCAATATTGGCGAGCTTGGATTCGCCCGGACCGTTGACCACACAGCCCATCACCGCGACATGCATTTCTTCCACACCGGGATATTGCGTTTTCCAAACCAGCATTTGATCGCGTAAATACGCCTGGATTTTTTCGGCGAGCACCTGAAAATAAGTGCTGGTGGTGCGTCCGCAACCGGGACAGGCCACCACCATCGGCGTGAAGGCACGCAAGCCCATGGTCTGCAAAATTTCCTGGGCGACAATGACTTCGCGGGTGCGGTCGCCGCCCGGCTCGGGGGTGAGTGATATACGAATGGTGTCGCCGATGCCTTCCTGCAGCAACACGGCCAGCGCGGCAGTGGAAGCAACAATCCCCTTGGAGCCCATGCCGGCCTCGGTTAATCCCAAATGCAGCGGGTAATCACAACGTTTTGCCAGATCGCGATATACCGCAATCAAATCCTGCACCGCGCTGACTTTGCATGACAGGGTAATTTTGTCGCCGGCCAGACCAAGCTCTTCAGCCTTGGCGGCACTTTCCAGTGCCGACACAATCAATGCCTCGCGCATCACCGCATCGGCGTCTTTCGGTTGGGGCAAAGCGGCGTTTTCGTCCATCATGCGTGCAATCAATTCGGGATCGAGTGATCCCCAGTTGACACCGATACGGACCGGTTTATCAAATTTGATCGCTGCTTGAATCATTGCGCCAAATTGATCGTCGCGTTTGCTGCCGTGGCCGACATTACCGGGGTTGATGCGTAACTTTGCCAGCGATTCTGCGCAGGCCGGCACTTCGGTCAGCAACTTGTGGCCGTTAAAATGAAAGTCGCCGATCAATGGTGTCTTCACGCCCAGCGCATCCAACCGCGCGCGAATTTCCGGCACGGCGCGGGCGGCGGCAAGTGTATTCACCGTAATCCTCACCACCTCGGAGCCGGCACGCGCCAGCGACACGACCTGCGCCACGGTGGCGGCAATATCTTCAGTGTCGGTATTGGTCATGGATTGCACCATGATGGGCGCACCACCACCGACCAACACATGGCCTATTTTGACTTGCCGTGAAATGCGGCGCGGGAGTTGGCTGATCATGACAATTTTATAAACGGGACAAGAAAAATCAGTGGAAATCAAACGGTGTAAAAAACAACAAAGCGAAACAACACAGCAGCAATTGCGGCGTGAATATGCGTGCTATTTGACCGTCACACGGGCAACGGTTCCATTGGCACGGGTGTGTGGGGCCAAATCAAATTCACGACCGTTATAGGCCATACGGGTGACCGTGGAATTGCCAACAACAATTGCGAACGGGCCGCGACCCGACACTTCATCAAAGTCACCCTGATTGTAACGTCGTGACAGGATAGTGCGACCGGTGCCGTCGAGCACTTCCACCCACGATGGTCCGCTAAAGGTGAATCCGATCATGCCGGTGTCGCCCGTCGCGCGCGCTGTTTTCGGCGCAATCATAGCACTTGGTCCGGCAGCTGCTGCCACGCCGGCAGAACCGACAAGCGCATCCGCGACGTTCACCGGTGAATGCGACGGCGGTACCGCCGTGCCTGCTGCGGCAGGTTTTTCAGATGTGGTGACAGCTGCCGCATCGGCACCGGCGTTTGCTTCAGTCGTTGTGAGTGTGGGTTGTAACACCAACTGTGGTTGGGTGGCGGTCGGTATTGTTGCTACCACCTCGGTGGCACGCGGACGCCCGCCCTCGGCAAGATGCGGACGAACAAACTCCCACCAATACCAAATGGCGGCGACCAACAATAAAATGACGCCGGCAACAATCAATATTCTCGCCCTGGGTGTTGCCAATATTTCGGTTCTGGAATGCATACGCAGCGGTGTTGCGGCTGTCGGCGCCACCACCTTGGTTGCAACCACCGCTGAACCGCCCGCGTGTGTCCGCTCCAGTGTTGCCAACGCCTCATCAATATTGATTCCCACCACCTTGGCATAGTTGCGGATAAAACCGCGCAAAAATATGCCCTGCGGCAGCGCCGAATAGTCGGCGCGCTCAATCGCATCAATTTGTTTGGTGCCCATGCGCAGCCGATTGGCAATTTCACCTATAGAAAACCCGGCGCTTTCGCGGGCGGCACGCAGCAACTCGCCGACTGATTCCGGCTCGTGTGGCACCGCTTCAGGATGCGTCAACATAAAGTTATTACCCATCATGGTATCGGCCGGCGGTGCCATATTTTTATCTTCTCGGGCGTCCGTGCCGGGGTTCAACTTATCAGGTGTTTTCAAATGTGCTTGCATTCAATTTGTCCGTGTTGAGTTCCGCGTTTTGTCTGAGTAGAAGCCTGAAATTATCGGGTTGTTGCTTCACGCGTTTGGGGGGCGTCCGGGAACCGCCGCCGCAACTGGGACACATATCCGGCCTCACCGTTACGATCACCCATTGCACGAGAAATTTTAGCGCCGAGCAACAGGCCGTTGGCGTCCGGCTCACGCACCATCGCGCTAAATCGTGCAAATTGTGCATCCGCCTCTTTGTAACGTGACTGCGAGAACGCGATGTCGGCCAACTCGTACAACGCCGGCGCCAATTGCGGATCGCGCACCAACGCCGCACGCAGGTTGGTTTCGGCCATGGCGTTGTCACCGGCGCGACGGGCACAAACGCCGGCATTGTAAAGCGCGCGTTCGGGTGTTGAATACAACGGATTGCGCAATGCCTGTGTGAAGTAAGGCAACGCACGTTTTGGATCCTGTCGTTCACAAATAAACCAACCGTAATTGTTGAGGGTGTCGGAATCATTTGGGGCGAGCCGGATCGCCCGGTCAAACGCCGCCTGCGCCTTGTTGTCGTCACGCAATTCCATAAAAATCAGGCCCACCATGGTATGCGCCGGCGCGTATTTTGCATCGGCGGCAATCGCCTGCTGGGCCGCTTCCAGTGCCGTTGCCAGCCGACCAAGCCGGAAATACTCCCCGGAACGTTCGGTATGAATTTGTGCGCGTTGTGTCGGCGCAACCTTGGTGGCCATATCCGCAGTCTTGGTTTCGGTGGTGGTGGTGGTCGAACAACCACTCACAAGCGCAACGGCACCCACCAATACTCCCATTACCCATGCAACATTCACTTTATTCATAACGGTCTCCTCGGGTACGGCGTCGGTTTGATCACAATGATGTTACGTGGTCGCACGGATGGCAATGGTTTTGGTACGCTGTGATTTGTCGACCACCCGCCCGGCCAGCTGTCCGCAGGCCGCATCAATATCATCGCCGCGTGTTTTGCGGATGGTGACAATCAACCCCGCCTCTTGTAATACCTTGCGAAAGCGGTGGATGGCGTTATTACTGGAGCGCGCGTAGGGCGCGTTTGGGAACGGGTTCCACGGAATTAAATTAATTTTGCACTCAATTTGATCGACCAAGGCGACCAATTCGTGCGCGTGTTGCACCGAATCGTTGACCCCATCCAGCATCACATATTCAAAGGTGACAAAATCGCGCGGTGCCGCGGTCAAATAGTCTTTAATCGTCGCGAATAATTCGGCGAGCGGATATTTTTGATTAATCGGCACCAACACATCACGCAGCGCGTCGTTGGGTGCGTGCAAAGACACCGCCAGCGCCACCGGACAACGCTCTTTTAATCGTTGCAGATTAGGCACGATTCCGGAGGTGGATAAGGTCACGCGACGGCGCGACAGACCATAAGCGTGATCATCGAGCATGATGTCCATCGCATTGGTGACCGGATCAAAATTGGCCAGCGGTTCACCCATGCCCATCATCACCACATTACTGACAATGCGTTCATTTTTGGGGTTGTAGCCCATCGCTTTATTGGCCCACCACAACTGACCGATGATTTCGGCAGCGGATAGGTTGCGATTAAATCCTTGTTTGCCGGTTGAACAGAAGGTGCAATCGAGTGCACAACCGACCTGGGATGACACACACAAGGTGCCACGATCATCTTCCGGAATAAAAACAACTTCGATGCCATTGCCGGTGCCGACATCCAGCAACCATTTGCGGGTGCCGTCTTTTGACGCTTGTTCGGTCATCAACCTGGGCGCGGCAATCACCGCCACCCCGGGCAATTTTTCACGCAACGATTTCGCCAGATCCGTCATGGCGTCGAATTCATCAACACCAAAATGATGAATCCAGCGAAATACCTGCTTGGCGCGAAACGGCTTTTCCCCCAAATCGGCAAAAAACGCCGTCATCTCGGGCAAGGTCATGCCCATCAGATTCGGTTTATCGCCTAGTGCGCCTTGAGGGACAGCCATTTTGAGTAACTTAGCGGGAAACCACGTTCATGCCAGGAAAGAAAAAACCGATTTCCTGTTTGGCGGTTTCCGGGCTGTCCGAGCCATGCACCGAATTGGCATCAATCGAATCAGCAAAATCGGCGCGAATGGTGCCTGCCGCCGCCTTTTTTGGGTCGGTTGCGCCCATCAGATCACGATTGGTGGCAATGGCATTTTCGCCTTCCAGCACTTGCACCATGACCGGACCGGACACCATAAATGCAACCAAGTCTTTGAAAAACGGGCGCTCACGGTGAACACCATAAAACTCCTCGGCGTTTTTTTGCGACATATGCAGCATGCGTGCGGCGATAATTTTCAATCCAGCGCCTTCAAAACGGGCGTAAATTTGGCCGATTACGTTCTTGGCGACTGCGTCAGGCTTGATGATGGAAATGGTGCGTTCGACTGCCATTTAAAACTCCGTAAATGTTTGATAAAAATTTGTAATAAGTTGGCTAAGTTGATGATTTTTTTAGCAAAAAGTCATCCCAAACCGAGCCTTTGATTATATCACGCGGCGTCCTATGGCGGTTGACTGATTGAGCCGGCGGACCGATTACGCAAGGACGGTGGTGGCCGCGCGCACTTTCCAACTTCATGGCACGAATCCGGCATGCGCAGCTTTTCCAGCCGCCCAGCCCGGCGGACTTTATTGCCGCGGCGGTGTCGGTAGGATTTCGAAAATCAGCGTATCGGCTTTGCGCCGGATCACAAAATCGTGGCCACCGGCAAAATGTGGCTTGTCGGTCGGACTGGCACGAAATAGTTGACGCGCCCACTCTTCGATCTGCGCGTGGGACGGCGCACTGGCGTTGTGCCACCTCAGCCAGTGGTACAGAGCATTACATTGGCGGACCAAGCCAAGCTTGTCCAGCATACCAACTGTCGCGCGGTGACCATCCCACTGCAAATCCAATTTCGCCAGCGCCTCCAGCATCTGCGCACTATCAGCGGCATGCCTGGCCGCACGCATGAGTGACACGACGTAGTGCGGGAAACGGCTGGCAATCAACGGTGTCAATTCATGGCGAATAAAATTTCGCATATAGGTGGTGTCGGCATTTGATTCGTCCTGAATCCACTCCAATTGATGGGCGATGGCGTACGCTTCAATTTCTGCGCGCGACACCGCCAGCAACGGGCGCAGCAACTGTTGGCGATCATTGAGCGTGCGGGCCGCGCCCATCGCCGCCAAACCGGCCAGTCCGGTGCCACGCAGTAGTTGATGGAGAACGGTTTCGGCCTGATCGTCGGCGTGTTGCCCAAGCAGAATCAAGGACGCGCCATCGGCTTGCAATTCGGCGTAACGTGCCCGTCGTGCGGCACCCTCCACACCCAGACCGTCGGTATGTTCACGGTTGATGCCGACCCGCACAATGGTCAGCGTGATATTGCGTTGATCACATTGGCGCTGACAAAAATCAGCCCAGGCATCAGCGTTGCTACTCAGCCCATGATGAACATGCATGGCCCGCAACTCAAAATTGCCCGTCATCTTGCCGGGCGTTGCCGAGGTGGCACGACCAATCCTCTGTGCGGCGTCGAGTAACACCATCGAATCGACGCCACCGGACAGGGCGATCAAAACTTTAGGCGCACCCTGCAAGCCACGCGAAGCCGCGAGCAATGATGCGGCGATGGCTTGATCAATCAAAGACATGAAGATCGACCATTCATACTGGTGATGTCAGGGCTAGGCAGACAACTCTTTAAATTTGCCGAGCTGCAACAATTTTGCCTGCCGTTGCTGCACCAGTTTATCCGGCGACAAATCCTTCAGGTCCTTGAGCGCTTCCGCAATCGCTTTTTTTACGGTGGCGGCCATTGCTTTATGGTCGCGATGTGCGCCGCCCAGGGGTTCATTCAATATTTTGTCGATCAATCCAAGGGCTTTTAATTTCGGCGCGGTAATGTTTAACGCTTCCGCCGCCTCCGACGCCTTGGCCGCATCTTTCCACAAAATGGCCGCGCAGCCTTCCGGCGAAATCACCGAGTAAGTACTGTACTGCAACATGAAGGTCACGTCGCCGACAGCGATCGCCAAGGCACCGCCCGACCCCCCCTCGCCGATGACGGTACAAACCACCGGCACCTTGAGACCGGCCAATACATATAAATTTTGGCCGATGGCCTCGGATTGTCCGCGTTCTTCGGCACCAACACCAGGATAGGCGCCGGGTGTGTCAATAAACGTAATCAACGGCACACCAAACTTTTCAGCCAGCTTCATCAGTCGTAGTGCTTTGCGATAGCCCTCCGGGCGCGGCATACCAAAATTTCGATACTGCCGGTCTTTGGTGTCGCGGCCTTTTTGATGACCAATCACCATTACCGATTGGCCGTTAAAACGCGCCAATCCACCGACAATGGCGGCGTCATCCGAATAACTGCGATCGCCATGCAACTCCTCAAAGTCAGTCATCAATAACTTGATGTAATCGAGGGTATAGGGCCGCTGTGGATGGCGGGCCACTTGTGAAATTTGCCAGGCGTTGAGCTTGGCATAAATATCTTTGGTCAGCGACTGACTCTTTTTGGACAGCTTGTCGATTTCCGCAGAGATGTCCACGGCGGAATCGTCCTGCACATAGCGCAGCTCTTCGATCTTGGTCTCAAGCTCGGCGACCGGCTGTTCAAATTCGAGAAACGTCAATTTTGATGGTGTCGAGGCGGTCATTGGTGGAAATTTTATCTGTCTATGCCAAAGGCCAAGACCGCATGATACCAACTTCGCTCGATATAATCGGTTTTGCGGGGTTTTACAAAACCCCATGACCATCTCTGCGTGAATCCACACAACCTGCGTACAGCATGTTCGAAACAGACAAGTCGCAGCATTTTTGTGTTTTTTGCAGCTATTTGTCATGATCTGCCGTCTAACCCGCCCGCCAACCACCGTTTTTACCCTTATCACCTTCCCCGCCATGGCCAATCGACTTTCAAAAATTACCACCCGCACCGGCGATGACGGCTCCACCGGACTGGGCGACGGCTCACGGCTTAAAAAATCGCATGCTCGCATCGCCGCACTGGGGGAGGTGGATGAACTCAACTGTGTCGTTGGTCTGTTATTAACCGCCGAAATCGCGGACCAGCATCGGCTCGTGTTGGTAAACATTCAAAACGCCCTGTTTGATCTGGGCGGCGAATTATCGATCCCCACTTTTCGCGCGCTGACTGAAAAACACATTGTTTTTCTGGACAGGTTGATTGGCGAATTAAATGCCGGCTTGCCGCCGCTCAAAGAATTTATTTTGCCGGGTGGATCAGTGGCGGCAGCACATTGTCATGTTGCGCGGGCGGTGGCGCGCCGAGCCGAACGCAGTGTGGTGGCGCTGAGTGAAAGTGAAGACGTGTCGGCTTTCGCCATACAATATCTGAATCGATTGTCCGACCTGCTGTTTATTCTGGCGCGGGTCATCAACCGTAATCAGGGCGTCGGTGATGTCTGTTGGACGCGCGACGAAAACCCATCCCAATAAAACCACAGATCAAATGACCCCAACCCCGTCCAACGATCACCTCGCCACCCTGCTCGCCCGCGCCGGTTTGGGCGACCGTCAGGCCTTCAGCGATTTATATGAAGCAAGCAAATCGAAACTGTTTGGCGTCTCACTTCGTATAGTTCGTGAACGGCATATCGCCGAAGAAGTATTACAGGACAGTTTTGTGAAAATTTGGCACCACGCCGCAGATTATGCCGTCGCCAAATCCGCGCCGATGACGTGGATGACCGCCATTGTGCGCAATCGCAGCCTCGACATCGTGCGCCGTCCGGCACACGAAATTGCCGATGAAAATGATTATTTCGCGCTGAATATGCCCGACGACAGCCCGTCAATGGCTGAGCAACTCGCCAGTAAACGTGATCAAGCCGAAATCGTGCGCTGTATGAAAGCACTCGACAATGAACAAAATTCTGCAATTTTGCTGGCGTTTTTCCAAGGTCTGTCACACAGCGAAGTAGCCGACAAATTGCATAAACCGCTCGGCACAGTTAAAACCCATATCCGACGTGGTCTGCTCAGACTCAAAGATTGTCTGGACGGGCAAGTCAATGAAGGAGGGGGCGCATGAAACTCGACCATCCTGAATTGCAAAACCGACTCGCCGCCGAATATGTACTCGGCACCATGCGCGGTGGCGCACGTCGGCGCTTCGAAGAATACTTGCCGGACAACCCATCACTTCGCGATGCGGTTTCACAATGGGAAGCCTGCCTGATGCCAATGGCTGACCAGATTCCGTCGGTCACCCCGCCGGAGCGGGTGTGGAAAAAAATTATCGACCGCGTGAATGGAATTCAAACACCAGCATTGGCGCGCATCAACCAACAAAAAACCGCCAATCGCCGCACCGGTTGGCGGTTTTTTGATAGCTTGTTGTTTTGGCGCAATCTCGGCATCAGCGCCTCCACACTGGTGGTGGTGCTCAGCATTGGCCTGTTTGCCGGCAACAGCTGGCAGGCACATGAGCCGATGATGACGGCGGTGTTGGAAGAAGACGGTGTGGCGCGTATGGTGATTGAGCAACCCAAGGCCGATATGCTGATGGTCAAAATGGTTAAACCGTGGAAAACGGCATCAACCAAAAGTTTGCAACTTTGGGTGATGCCAAAAGACGGCCCGGCGCGCTCAATCGGCATCATCAATCAAGACGGCTCGACCAAAATAAGGATGCAAGATTTGTCGGGCATGTTGGACAACGGCCTGTCGTTTGCGGTGACCAAAGAGCCGTTCGGCGGCTCTCCCACCGGCCAACCCACCGGCATGATTTTGTGCAAAGGGGTGATTGCCACCATGCCGCCCAAACCATCAAAGCGCGCAGCGCCGCCGTTGATTTGAGCGGACTTTTCAGAATATTTTCGCCATGACCCAAGCTGTTTTATTGGTGGATCAACTCAAACGCGAATTAAAATCGCGCGGCATAACGTACGCCCGACTTGCCCAATTGATCGGCATGTCGGAGGCCAGCGTGAAACGCATGTTTTCACAACGCAATATGACGCTGGAGCGGGTCGATGAAATTCTGACGGCGACCTGCATTGAATTTGCCGAATTAACCGATCACTTTGATCGCGAGCAGCAACGCCTTGCAAAAATGACCTTAAAACAGGAAGAGCAGGTGATGAACGACCCGCTGCTGTTTTTGGTCGCCATTTGTGCGCTGAACTTGATGAGCGCCGAGGAAATGTTGGCGACCTACTCCATCACCGAGGCCGAGCTGGTGGCATCCCTTCTTCGACTCGACCATTTGGGTCTGATCGACTTATTGCCCAACAATCGATTCAAATTGAAAGTTGCCCGCACCTTTGCCTGGCTACCCAACGGACCAATCATGCAGGCGTTCAAGAAAAACGCCGCCGATTTTTTTGACAGTGAATTTGCCGATGCCGGTGAAGCGCTGTTTTTGTTGAACGCCCGGCTGTCAACCGCGTCACGATTGGCGCTGATGGATCGGCTCAAACGCGTTGCCCGGGAGTTTTCCGAGCAGCATTACGAAGATGCCCACCACCCAACCAACCAGCGTGAGCCGGTAAGTTTGTTGATCGCCACGCGCAGTTGGCACCTCAAGGCCGTCGAACCATTCTTGCGGAAAAAATAGAGGGCATTATGATGCGTCACCAACCATTTTGCGTTCAATTTCCATCGCGCCCCGATACGGATGACACCACTTTCCGTGCCGCGCGTGTTTTGATTCTCGCCGCGGCCGTTTTGCTATCGGGATGCGCCACACAAAAATTCACCCGGGAGCACATTCCTGCGCCATTAAAAGTACCGGGCGGGCACGCTGTCTCAATGGAAACCGTAGCGTCGGGCAGCATGATTTTCCAATGCCGGGCGAATGTGAATGGTGTTGCTTTTGACTGGACGCTGGCGGACATCGAGGCCAGTTTAAAAAATCGCGGCGGCAAAGTGGTCGGACGTTTTGTCGGACCACCCGCCACCTGGCAGGCAAGCGACGGCTCCCTATTGACGGCGACACCATTGGCCACAGCCCCGCTCATAAATCAACCGTCCGCGATCCAACCATCCCTGCCTCTGGCGTTATACCAAGCCAATCCGGCGACCGGCCGGGGTGTGATGACCGCTGTCACTTATATCCAGCAGCTTGCCACCGTCGGTGGCACTGCACCAGCAGGCTGTGATCAGACTCTGCTCAACAAAAAATACAAAGTGGGTTTTCAATCCGACTTTATTTTTTATAAGGCTAATTAATTGGTTTTTTGCGGCGAATGTGCTCCAACACGCCGCATATTTGTTCGGCCGCATCGATCAATCGCGGGCCGGGCCGCATCACCCAATCGGCTGTCACGGCAACAACCTGCCCCGTCTGTTCCGCGCGCGAACCGGCATAGGCCCGATTGTCGCGGGCAGCATCGCCTGCTGCGTGCAGCGTGCCACCATACAGCACCACCTGTGGATTTTTAACCAGCAACATTTCGCGCGACGGCGCAAACACCAATGGTGCAACGTCGGCAAAAACATTCTCGCCGCCGCAGGTTCGTATCACCTCGGAAATAAAGTGCCGGCCGTTGATGGTCATCAGCGGCACGCGGCTGATTTCAAAAAATACCGGCAACGGTGCGGAGTTTGAAAATTGATTCTGCAACTTGATGAGGCGTCGCTCAAAGTCCGCTGCAGCGGTGTCAGCTTGACCGGCGGTGCCGGCCCACTGGCCGATCTTGCGCAATACCATCGGCACATCCGCCATGCTGATCACCGTGATGGATTCGGCACGAATACCCAACGCCTGCAAACGTTGAATATCGTTTAAGCGGGTGCCGCTGGCCCACACCAATACCAGATCCGGTTTGACCGCCAGTAATGCTTCAATATTGATGCCACCGGCATCGGCAACCTGCGGGATCTTTTTCGCTTGTGGGGGAAAGTCGCTAAAAGCGGAACTCGCGACCAGCCTACCCCCCGCTCCCGCCGCAAACACCAGCTCGGTGAGTGCCGGTGCAGTGCTGACAATCCGCTGGGCAGGCGCAGCAGGCGTGGTGGCGGCCACCACCGCGGCCTGTGCGACACCTGCACACCACGCCAAAAAAATCACTCTCATCAACCGGCCAACCACCATAAACTGCTGACACATCTTCAAGCCGCTTGTTTAGTAGTAGTGGTAGTGGTGGCCGTGGTAGTTGCGTGAAAGCGCGCGGCCAACGCCAAACGTTGTTCGTAGGCGGTACGGGCGATGGCAACGTCCTCCAGAAAATACGGCAACTCTTGAAGAGTGATCGCCTGCGCGGCGTCGACCAATGATTTTTTGGGCAGCGGGTGCATATCCACCAACAACATATTGGCACCGGCAATCACACCCTGCGCCGCCACATGGAAAATATCCAAAATGCCTTCCGGTGACGCCCCACGCGCACCAACCGAGTGTGAGGGATCGACACAAACCGGCATACGCGTGAGGCGATGCACCACCGACACATGGCCAAAATCAACCAGATTGCGATGCGGGTCCCCCAGATTGGTTTTCATGCCGCGCAGACCAAACATGATTTTGGTGTTGCCTTCGGAGGCGCAATATTCGGCGGCCATGAGTGATTCATCGAGGGTGATACCAAAACCACGTTTGAGCAGGATCGGAAATTCATGCTGGCGGCCGACGGCCTTTAGCAACTCAAAATTTTGCGTGTTGCGCGTGCCGATTTGCAACATTACACCGGTTGGGTTACCGGTCTGATGCAAGGCCTCATAGATTTCATTCAAATGCGCCTCGCGGGTGATTTCCATGGAGATCACCTTTATGCCATATTTGCCGGCCAGTTCAAACACCCACGGCAAACACTCCCGCCCCATTCCCTGAAACGAATACGGGCTGGAGCGCGGTTTGTACGCCCCCATGCGCGCGCACACCTGGCCGTGGGCGCGCAAACAGGCAAAGGTTGCTTCAACATATTCGCGGGTATCGACGGCGTTGAGCCCGGCGAAGGTATGCAAATTGTGCTGGTTAAAGGTCACGCCGTTATAGGTAAACCCAACATCGTGTTCATCGGCCTGATGGCGGCCGAGCATGCGTAACTCAATGGCCATGATGGTTATTCCACATTCGCCAGACGACGCTCACGCACTGCTTGCGCCAGTTGTCGCAACAGTTTTTCGGTGTCGTCCCAGTTGATGCAGGCATCGGTGACCGACACGCCATATTGCAACGGCTTGCCGGCTTCAATGTCTTGCCGGCCGGCGTTCAAATGACTTTCCACCATCACCCCCACCACGCGCTGATCACCACCGGCGATTTGTGCGGCGACGTCGGTCGCCACATCCATTTGTTTTTGGTATTGCTTGGACGAATTGGCGTGCGAAAAATCAATCATCACCCGTTGCGCGAGCCCTGCCTTGGCCAACTCCTGACTCGCCGAATCGACATTCGCCGCATCATAATTGGGCGTTTTGCCACCGCGCAAAATAATATGGCAATCCTCATTACCGGCGGTGGAAATAATCGCTGAATGCCCGCCCTTGGTAACCGACAAAAAGTGATGCGGTGCCGACGAGGCCTTGATGGCATCCACAGCGATTTTAATATTGCCGTCGGTGCCGTTTTTGAAGCCGACCGGGCACGACAACCCGGATGCCAATTGGCGGTGGGATTGCGACTCGGTGGTGCGCGCACCTATGGCGCCCCAGGCGATCATGTCGGCAAAATATTGCGGCGAAATCAAATCCAAATATTCCGTACCGGCCGCCAGACCGAGCTCGTTAATATCCAGCAGCAGCTTGCGCGCCAGTCGCAGACCCTTGTTGATATCGTGGCTCTCGTCCATATCCGGGTCGTTGATGTAGCCCTTCCAACCGACGGTGGTGCGTGGCTTTTCGAAATAAACCCGCATCACAATGGTCAAATCCGGCTCCAGGCTGAGCCGTAGTGCGTGCAGTCGGCGGGCATATTCCATGGCCGCCTCGTAATCGTGAATTGAACACGGGCCGATGATCACCAATAAACGTGAATCACCACGATGCATGATGCGGTGAATTTCTTCGCGGGCGCGAAACACCGTCGCCGAAGCCTTTTCACTCAATGGAAATTCACGCATTAAATGCGCCGGCGGCGTCAACTCTTTGATGCCGCGGATTCGCAGGTCGTCGGTGTTATAAGGCATGGCAGATTCCGGTTGCGGTTTGGATACGATAGTCAGGTTGGCTTTGGTCATTTTAGTCGCCTTGCGGTCGGGGCTCGGGGCACATTAGTTCGAACAGGAGTAACTGGGGCAACAATGCTGATCAGCAAAAAAAAAACCGCCGAATTTTCATTCGGCGGTTTTTAGAATTTTGGTTAGTGTTCAAACGCAAACTAACCCTTCTCCGCCGGTGGCATGGAAAAGGACCAGAAATAAGAATAAGCTTTGGCGCGCATGTTCATAAGACAAATAGTAACAGGGGAAATGGCAGGCTGAACAATCGGTAAAAGTTGTTATCTGGCGCGGCGTTTGAAATAAAAACGCCTGAAAGATGGCGTAAATAAACGAGTTCTATTTATCGACAACCATCATCACCATGATCACCAACCGCCGTTACGAGGCCGTTGGTTTAAAAACCAGCGCCGCACCATTGTTACACCAGCGTTCGCGGGTCGGTGGTGGTCCGTCATTAAAAATGTGGCCATGATGCCCGCCGCAGCGTGCACAGTGATATTCAGTGCGCGGAAGAATTAATTTGAAATCGGTCTTTTTATTAAACACACCGGGCAGTGTCGTAAAAAAACTCGGCCAACCTGTGCCGCTTTCATATTTCATCGCCGAGGTAAACACCGCCAGATCACAACCGGCGCAATGAAACACACCCTGGCGTTTTTCGTCATTGAGCAGGCTGGTGCCGCCGCGTTCGGTTCCCTCGTTGCGCAACACATCAAACTGCGCCTGCGTCAGACGTTTTTTCCACTCCCTGTCGGGCAGCTCCAGCTTGTCAATTTTTGGCTTCGGCCCGTTGGCCTGATCAAGTGCGATTTTGACCATTGCCGCGTCCGGCGCTTCCGGCCCGCGACGTTGTGCGAATACACCTTTAAACATGGTTAGTCCTCCAGCTACGCCAAATAGTGCGGTGAGAAATATTCGTCGTTTCATAATTTTTCCAATCCAAACATGGCATGCATGAGTCGCGGCCTGTTATTGATCACGCGCAGCATGGTACTTATACGTCGCCATGGTCATTTTAGATTCACGGATTAATTCTTTTGATCGGTCGCCGCGCCCGGCGATGCGCACGCATCAGCGCCCACGCCTCGCCATTAAAGTGGGTGGTGGGTAGCACCATCCAGCCGCCGTTACTGGTTTCGAGCAACCAAAAACGATTTCGTTCCACCACCCGTCGAAATTGGCTCCACACCATTTTGAATTTTTTGTCGGCCACTTCGCCGCCCACACCATCGGCATCGAGTGTTAACCAGGCACCACTGGCGTGGTCTTTGGCAAATTTGTCGAGCGACTCTTTGGCCGTCCACGCCAGCAACACCGCAAAAAAAACCGTGGCGGCGGCCAGCACATACAACACTATGCAGATCACACCATCGCAGCTGCGCCACCACAAATAACCAACCATGCCACCGACCATGACCGCGATTCTTAATCCGCGCAAGCCAAACTTCTCCGCCACCACGGCCGCAATCGCCTGCCATGCAAAATTTCCGGAAAACACCAGCGGAATTCGCGCCGATGGCAACACTTCCGCGCTGCTGGGGGCTGGTGTGGTCGGCGAGCTCATTTAACCGGTTCCGCCGACGGTTAATCCTTCAATCCGCAATGTCGGCTGGCCCACCCCCACCGGCACACTTTGACCTTCCTTGCCACACACACCAACACCCGAATCGAGCTTCATGTCATTGCCGATCATCGTCACCTGTTTTAACGATTCAATACCGTTGCCAATCAAGGTTGCCCCCACCACCGGATAGGCGATTTTGCCGTTTTCAATGATGTAAGCTTCCGACGCGGAAAACACAAATTTGCCGCTGGTGGTGTCAACCTGTCCACCACCAAAATTGGCGGCATATAAACCGTGTTTGACACTGGCGATAATTTCTTCCGGCGTTTTGTCGCCGGCCAACATATAGGTATTGGTCATACGCGGCATCGGAATATGTGCATACGATTCACGGCGGGCATTGCCGGTGATGGGCACATTCATCAAGCGGGCATTCAAGGTGTCCTGCATATATCCCTTCAATATGCCGTCTTCAATCAATACATTTTTTTGCGTGATATTGCCCTCGTCATCAATATTCAGGGAGCCGCGTCGATCCGGCAGGGTGCCATCGTCGATCACGGTCACACCTTTGGCGGCAATACGCTCACCAATTTTTCCGGAAAAAACCGAGCTGCCCTTGCGGTTAAAGTCGCCCTCCAAACTGTGGCCGACCGCTTCATGCAACAGAATTCCCGGCCACCCCCCCCCCAATACCACCGTCATCGGCCCGGCTGGTGCCGGTCGCGCATCCAGATTCACCAACGCTTCGCGCACGCCCTGTTGTGCCACGGCTTGCAAAACGTCGTCGGTGAAATAAGCGTAATCGTGGCGGCCGCCGCCACCGGTATGGCCCTGCTCACGACGGCCGTTTTGTTCGGCAATCACCGTCAGACCAATATGCACCAATGGCCGCACGTCGGCGGCGAGTGCGCCGTCGTGACGCGCCACCAAAATTACTTCGTACTCACCCGACAATCGCGCCATGACTTCCTTGACCCGCGGATCAATGGCGCGGGCAAATTGTTCCAGCCGCTCGAGGATGCGCACTTTTTCCGCGTCCGAAAAACCCGACACCGGATCACGCGGTTGATATAAATGGCGACCGGTTGTTTCCCTGATTTGATTCACCTTGCCGGCACTGCCCGCACCTCCAACACGGGCAATGCTGCGGGTGGCGAGTGCGGCGTCGTTCAAACTGGCCACACCAATATCGTCGGAGTAGGCAAACGCGGTTTTTTCACCCGACACCACCCGCACGCCAACCCCCTGATCGATATTAAAACTGCCGGACTTCACCCGCCCCTCTTCCAGGCTCCAACCTTCGGAGCGGGCGTAATGAAAATACAAATCAGCGTAGTCGGCGTCGTGTTGCATGATGGTGTTGAACACCCCCTGCAGCGACGCATCGGTCAGATTGTAAGGGGTGAGCAAGGCGCGGCGTGCGAGCGAAAGGTGGGACTCATTCATAACAAAAACCTAAACATTTTTTAAGGTACGGTGACTCAAAGCAGGCAAATTTTTGCGCACAGTTTGTTGGTATTGCGGGTTCACGACGGCCACCACCACACCCGAGCCGCGTGGCAGCCGATCCAGTACCGCGCCCCACGGGTCGACAATCATCGAATCACCATGGGTTTCGCGGCCGTTGACGTGGTAACCACCTTGGGCAGAGGCAATCACAAAGGCCATATTTTCAATCGCACGGGCGCGAATCAATGGCTCCCAATGGGCTTTGCCGGTGGTGGCGGTAAACGCCGACGGGATGACAATAATATCCACGTCGCCCATCGCCCGATATAGCTCTGGGAAACGCAGGTCATAACAAATGGATAAACCAATACGACCATAGGGGGACGCGACCACCTCGACGCGGTTGCCCGGCTCAATGGTACGCGCCTCATTAAACTGATCCTGCCCGATCGCCAGACTGAACAAATGAATTTTGTCGTAGCGTGCCACACGTTTACCCAATTTGTCGTAGACCAGACAGGCGTTACGCACTTTTCGTGGCTCGGTAGTGGCAATCGGCACACCGGCACCGATCAACCATAAACCGTGTTTGGCGGCGGTGTCTGCCATCCAATCCTGAATCTGCCCGGCACCGTCCGGCTCACAAATTCCGACCTTGTCGGTATCGTGCATGCCCATGATGGCGAAATACTCGGGCAACACCACAATACGCGCCCCGGTGGTGGCCGCCAACGCCACCAAGCGTGTGGCTTCTTGTAAGTTCGCATCAACCTGTGGGCCCGACGCCATCTGAATCGCCGCCACCCGGTAATACGTTTGGGTTGATTGCGCCACATTGGCGATATCGTCGGGCAGTGATGGGGAGTTTTTGGTAATGATCATGGCAAAAAAGACTGGGGCTTTTTCGGAGGGCTTGTTTTAGGTTTGGTATCGGTCGGTTTCGATGGAGCGGATTCGGGGGTGGATGTGGGTGGGGCCGCCTTGGCTGGCGCGGATGCCGTATCATTTGCGGTGCCTTTAGAGCCCTCTTTTGCCGGCTCCTTTGCACCTTCCTTTGAAGCATCTTTCGTCGGCTCAACGGCTGCCGCCCTGACCGAACCCGCGAGCGGCTCCGCCGCTCTGCCGGTCTTCTCAATCACCGGATTATCCCATGTGCCCGTCACGTTATATTGCACCGACAAGACCTTCTCAATCGGCGCGCGCAACATCTCACCTCCCAGCAACACTCCCAGACCAACTAATGGATTCACCAATACCGCGGTGCCTACCGCCGCCACACCACTGATGCGCGGAATGACGGTGACCAGCAAGTTTTGTCGCTCGGTGGGAAGTGATATATCGCCACTCATTCTGACATCGGTTGCCGGTCCGGATATGTCGAATTTTTTGGCGAACATAATGCCATCGGTGATGGTGATGTCACCGTCAATTTTGTCAAACGCCAAACCTTCGCTAAACAAATCGCGGAAGTCGAATGTCAACCGGCGCGGAATCGATTGCAAACTGATGAGCCCCAACAATTTGCCGGCACCGGCTTCAATTTTGGCAAACTGGCCGCGTTCGGCGTGCACCTTAAACGCACCGGACAGGTTCACCAATTGGAATTGGTAGGTATGACCCGGCCACGCCAAGGTTCCCTCCAGACTGCCGCGCCCACCCTTCATGTGATCACCATAACCAAATTGCGTGAACAGCGCATTCAGATTGGTTGAATCCAATTTGACATTCATGCTGGTGAGCGATTTCACCGGCCCCGCTTTGGGTGGCGCAAACGGGTCACCAAAACGCTGCCAAATGCCATTCATCTCCACCTTGAGATGACCATTGGAAATGGTTAGCTGATCAACTTTCCAATTGGAAACTTGTGGTGTGGCTATCAACTCGAGTTTGCCCAGCCATCGACCTCCAAATGAAAAGTCATCCGCCACAATATCGAGAGCCGGCAGGTCACCTTCGTTTTGTGCAAACTCGGCCATCGGTGTGGGCACCGGCGCAGATACAGGCAAACCCGGCTTGGCATTGGTGGGCGCAATCGCTACGCCCCGCTCGTCATTCACCACCAATTTTTTCAGGCGCGCCCTGACCGCGCCGCGCTGGTTAAATGCAGACGCCCGCCAGGTAAAGTCACCTTCGACCTCCTTGCTGGCTACTGACATGTCCCATGAATCATCCGACCGTCGCCCTTTGATTTTTACGTCTTCAAAATTGCGTCCATAAGCAAACAATTGCCCGCTGCGAAAATCAATTCCAGTCAACGGGCTTTCCGGCTTGGGTGCCAGGCTCTCTGCCGACGGGTCGGACAACTTCGGATAAAAATTTTCTGTCGCCTTCAGCCATTGGTCAAAATTAAGTCTCGCCAATGTGCCTGTTAACCAGAGGCCTTCCGGAATGGGCGCATCCCCCGCCGACTCTCCCACCGAGGCAATGCCACCATAAAATTTCAAATCACCGGCAGCATCCGGTCGGCGTTGAAAACGCGCGTCAATACGGGTTGCGGCGCTGTCTGCGGTGCTGCCCGCGGCGCCGCCCGCCGCAATATTTCCCAACGCGGCAATATTGCCCAACATGGAAACGCGAATCTTTTCTTCCGTTTTACCGACCGCAGTGAAGGTCACTTTCACACGCCGCGCTTCATCGGCACGTTTATTCAGCGGTGCCGGCAATAACGACGTGACACCGACCATGGAAGCGTCAACAGTAATATCGATCGCCGCGTTTCTTGGCGCAATCCGCCCGGAAAAATCGGTCGAGCCGGAAATTTGTTGGGGCATCACAAACGGCAATACATCACCGATTTTTTGCACATCAACGCGACCGGAAAAATCGGTGATGACACCGGCCTCGCCGCCGCCGGCAATATTAATGTTTATCGGTTGCCCGTAAGCAATGCCGGTAATCGCCGTGCTTTTGACGCTCGTTTCGGTAAAGGCGATGCTGCCGGACAAATTGGAAATCAGCGGACCGACGACCGGCTTGGCACTGCCCTTTGCCAGCTTGTAACTGCCAATGATGCGCAATTTTGGTGTTTTTGGATTGCCAGCCATACTCGCATCCACGCCCAGTGGAATCGACAGATTCAGAGCCAGCTTACCGGGCCCCTCCATTTTCACCACCTTGGTAAAAGCACCGATGCCATCAATCATCGGGCTCTCGCGCAAATAGCGGGCCATATCCTCGGCGCGGGCCACAGCCTCGCCGTCAATCGTCAACACCGACGGATGCTCACTAAAATCGGCCACCGCCAAAGTTGTGTTCTGAATGCGTGCGCCAAATATCATCGCCGACTCAATTTCGGCTTTCATTGCGGTATTTTCGAATGCAAGCGTGGCGTTGATTTTGTTTGCCTGCGGCCAGCCTTCGGTATAACGAAAATCCACGTCTTTTAGTTTGGCTTTGACGCTGAACTGTCCGCCTTTGCCGTGCCGAAAAGGAAAATCGTAAATATTGCCTTTAATTGCAAAGTCAGCGCCATCCACCAGACCAGCACGCGTCGCCCACTCGACATATTTACGGGTAATGTCCATGCCTATCGGTAGGTACTTTTCCACCGCCACAGCATTGGCGTGGCGCAATTTGCCGGTCACATCCAAACGTCCCGGTTGTACCTCAATTGCCAGTTGGGTGCCGGCGGCGGCACGCGGTCGCGAATAATTGCCGGCGAACTCAATCGACAAATCGGCATTGGTCGCCGCCAGCTTGCTAACGTCGATTGCAATTTGCTGCTCGCTGACCGCCCATTTACCTTTGCTGTCCACACTGTCAAATCGCAGTGGCGCACGATAATGCGCCGGCAGATCAATAACCAGCCCTTTTGAGGTGATGGTAAACACACCGCGTTTATGGTCGCCATCGATGGTGCCGCTCAATCCGGCAATGCCGGGATTTTTATCACTTGCCGATACGCCAAAATCTGCCAGTGTGCCCTTGACTTGATACGCGGTCGGGTTGTCGACGGGTCCCTGCCATGCATAACGCGACGCCTTGACTTCACCGCGCATGCCGAACTTGGTCACCAATTGGCGAATATCTTTGCCAATCGGGAAATAACCAATTAATCCGGTCATCACCTTCAAGTCGATGCCATTGGCGGTGACCTCACCGCCGGCACCACCGGCACTCTTGTCCGCGATCACCCCGCTCAGCATCGATTTTTTACCGGCGAATTTTGTGTATTGTGAAAAAGAAAAATCGGCGGGCCGCGAGCTCACCCCTGCGGCGGTGCGAAATTCCAGCTTCTTACTTCCTACCGTAAAACCATTTTCGTGTCGAAAAAATTCCAATCGCCCGGTGAGTTTGGCAATATTGAGCGGTGCCGCATCGTCAGCCAGTTGCGCCTTGGCGTGAATGATATGAACGTCGGCAGTCACGGAGCGAAACGGATTCATAAATGGTTTGACGGCGGACGTGGCATTATTTTGCCGCCCGTCGGCGTCGACCATCGAGTTGTCAATGTCAACCCAAACACGCGCCGACCCAACACCCGCCTGCCAGGTGTCCGGCACATTCAGATAACGGCGCAACTCCGTCAAATTGGCATCGGCTACATTGCCAAATAATGTTCCGACCGCACGCAAGCGACCATCCGCATGGTCGGACACATCCAAATTGACACGGCCACTGACGGTGATTTTTTTTGCCAGGCGAACCGGCGGTGTGGCGGTAAATCCAATGGTATGGCCGCCAAAGGTCTTGTCGATTTGAATGCCCACATCCGTCATTTTTAATTCGACGTCTGGCCGTGTCTCATCAAACCAGGTCAGCGTCGCGTGATGTATTTGAATGCCCTGCTGGGCAATCAGCCAATCCAAAAAGCGGCCGTCATCCGGCTCATTGGTTTTTTTATTGATGGCGTGGCCGGCAAAATAAACCAGCCCGTCACGACGCTGGGTCAAAGACAAATGTGGCGCAAACACCGCCAACTCGGCCAGCCGAATTTGCCCGATAAACAGATGCGGAATCGACACCGCACCTCGCACCAACGGCAGCGTCAAGGCGATCGCGCCCGGCGCACCGGTCACCGATTGAACCGGCTCACGGAAGGTCACCTCTTCCATTTCCACAAAGGGCTTAAATCCAGACCAACCACCACGCATTGTTTTGGCATTCACATCCATGCCGGAGGCTGAGGATACCCGGCTGAGAATATCCGATCGATATTCCGCCACTTTGGGCATCACGCCGTATTTAACCGTGGCCAACCCCGCCGCCAACAACAGTCCAAATGCCACGGCGAACCAATACGCGGTTCGCATACAAAAATTGCTGAATATTTTTAGGACTGAAAAAATGTTGCCCTCAATGATCAAAATTACATGTTATTTTAACGGCCATTCAGCCCTCACAGACGACACTGTCGCCTGAAGTTGCTGAAATCGTCATCTTTGCCGTACTCCACCGCGCCCGCTCCCGCCCCACATTCGCCATCAAATCGTGAAACACAACCCTGATTCCAGCCACCCGCCCCACGCCGGACACGGCAGCATGACAGACCGCCAATTGGCGCGATTGTTTCGTGGCTCACGCTACGCCGCACAAATCCTGCGCAAACACCCGGATTGGCAGACTTGGTTGGCGCAAGCCAGCCAGCAATCCGCCGTCAAAACCGTCGCCGAACTGCCGGATCCACTGGCAAATACCGTCGAAGATCTCGACCGCAGCCTGCGCATCAACCGCCAACAACTGATGCTCGCCATCCTGTTTCGTGACCTGAATCAACTTGCCGACCTCAACGAGGTGGTCTCGGCCGTTTCCAATTTTGCCGACTATGCCACCCGCGCGGCGGTATTGTTTCATCACACCGCACTGTGCAAGCAGTTTGGACTGAGCAATGAATTGATGCAGTCACACCTGAGTGATCTGGTGGTGATTGGCATGGGCAAACTCGGTGGCGACGAATTAAACGTCTCGAGCGACATTGATTTGATATATGTCCACGCCGAAGACGGCGAGGCCAATGCACACAAAAGCTGGCATGAATTTCACAGCCAGCTCGGCCAGCGGGTGATGCGTTCCATCGACCACGCCGACGCCAACGGATTTGTGTTTCGGGTTGATATGCGCCTGCGGCCGTTTGGCGCCAGCGCCCCGCTGGTCACCTCCCTTGCCGGACTCGATGACTATTTCCGCAAACACGCCCGTCCGTGGGAGCGTTACGCCTGGCTCAAAGGCCGCGCCCTGACCGGCCAAACGGCCAATATCGCCGCCGTCGATGCGCTGGTCAAACCGTTCGTGTTTCGTCGTTACCACGACTACGCGGCGATCGATGAAATGCGCTCGTTACACGGCCAGATTCGCGCCGAGGCAACCAAACGCGGCAAACACGATGACATCAAAGTCGGATCGGGCGGCATTCGTGAAATCGAATTCGTCGCACAAATGCATCAACTCATTCGCGGCGGTCGTGATCACAAATTGCAGACCCGCTCGACCCGCGGCGCGCTCGATGAAATCGCCCGGCAGCAGATTATGTCGACGCGTCAGGTGAATCAATTACAAGCCGCTTATTTGTTCCTGCGCAATCTTGAACATCGTCTGCAATATCTCGACGACGCACAAACACAAATGTTGCCGACAAACCCGGACGATCAGCAACGGGTTGCCGAAGCCATGTTGTTCGCCGATTGGCCGGCGTTTTTGCTTGCGCTCGATGCCCATCGGGCGTTGGTGACCAATGAATTTGAATCCATATTCGGTGATACACGCGCCAATGGAGTCAAAGCACCAGCAACCACGCCCACTTCCGGACAAAACAGCCCGGAAAGCACCGCTGATATTGCACTTTTCAATGTGGACGCGCAGCCGGAAATTACCCGTCGTTTGACCGTGTGGACAAGCAGCAATCGCATGGCAAACCTGTCGCCAAAGTTACGTGATCGGCTGATGACGCTGATCCCGATTGCCATGCGTGCATGTGCGGCGGTCGATCCGTCGACCTTGACCTTGTTTCGCGTCTGGAATTTACTCGAAGCCGTCGACAAGCGTGAAACCTATCTGGCGCTGCTCATTGAGTTTCCCAACTCCCTCAGCCGCGTCGTGCGTATCGCCAGCAAAAGTGCCTGGGCAGCCGATTTTTTGCGATTACATCCGGTGTTGTTACACGAATTGGTGCAACCCCCTGCTGCGCAATCGGGACTTGATTGGCCGGCTGAACGCGCCGCACTACAGGCTGCCTGCGACGCCGCCGACGGCGATGTCGAACAGCAATATGAATTATTGCGGCACGCCAAACAGGTTGCCACCCTCAAACTCAACATCAACGACATCGAAGGCCGCTTGAGTGTCATGTCGTTATCGGATGAATTAAGCGCACTCGCCGACATGTTGCTCGACATCACCCTGGTGCTGGCATGGCGGTCATTGTGCCCTTCATTTGGCTTGGAAAAACCCACCGGTTGGTCGCCCCCCAATGGTTTTGCCATTATCGGATACGGCAAACTTGGCAGCAAAGAATTGGGCTACGCATCGGATCTCGACCTGGTGTTTATCTATGACGATGCCGTCAAACGCGGTGGTGAACTCTTTTCCAAACTGGCACAACGATTGAGCAGTTGGCTCAACACCATGACCACCGGCGGAGTGTTGTACGAAACCGATTTGCGACTGCGCCCGGACGGTGCGTCCGGTCTGCTGGTATCCAGTCTTGACGCCTTTCGCGATTACCAAATGAAACGCGCCTGGACCTGGGAGCATCAGGCCCTCACCCGTGCCCGCTGGTGTGCCGGTGACCGCGCCCTGGCCGCGCCGTTCGACGTCATTCGCGAACAGGTTCTCACCCATTCCGACATCAGCACACTCAAAACGAAAATCATCGAGATGCGCGAAAAAATGCGCGCCGAGAAAAAAGACCGGGTTGATGCCGTCAATCTCAAACATACCCGTGGCGGCATTGTTGATGTGGAATTCATCGTGCAATTTTTGATCCTCGCCTACTCGCGCGAACATCCTGAATTCCTCCGCAACCTCGGCAACTTTGCCCTGCTCAGCAGCGCCGCCGCCCTTGGCATTATCGATGAAGACCTCGCCGCGATTGTCGGCAAAAGCTACCTGGCCTATCGCGAACGCCAACACCGAGCACGCACCAACAATGAAACTGAGACGTGGGTGGGGCTCAACGATTTTGCAGAGGAGCGGCAAGCGGTGACAGCGGTGTGGCGGGCGTTGTTTGGTTAATCAACCGCGTTGCCCGCGGGCAGTGATTTTGGATAACGCAAAAATTGCCGGTATCGCCAGGCCGCCAGCATGGTGATGCCCAAAAACGCAGCCGGCGGAAACCAGCCTGGTGAATAACTTGATGAAAATGTCAGCGTGACCAGCACATTCGGCAACATGATCAGCGTGACCCAAAACGCCATTACCAAACCGAGGTCGATTGATTTCATGCGCGCGTGGCAACGCAACACTGCCGCCAACAAAACCACCCCGGTGGCCACCATAGTCAACATGAATTTGCCCACAATAACGACATCAATTTTGTACACGATCGCAAAAATGGCCATCATCACCATGCCCAGCACCGTTGCCACCATGCAATATTTCGCAAAATGCCACGCCACTTGCCGGTTCAGCGATACTGGCGCCGGCCAGCGTGGTGTCAAACTCAACATTTGATGTTCCGCACGCACGCGGTAAGTGGCACGGATCAATGCGCTGGGCAGCAGCACCGCATTGGGAATAAATATAATGGCAAACAACATGGACATAGCCCCTCTGTCTCCATCCGGCACAGACAACATGAACAAAAAGCCCCCGCCCAACAGCAGCCAGAGCATAGCCAGCCAGCACAACGTGCTCCAATGCAACATGCGTCCGAACGTAAATTGCATTAACCGTCCAAAGTCATAGGGCGCCCCGAGCGCACGCGACAAAAAATAATCAAATCCCGGCAGCCACTGCCAGCCGACTTTGCCAAACCATGGCCAAGTGGCCACGCCCCAGCCAGAAGGTGTCACCTCGGCCCTGCGTGACAACGCCCGATCCGTCGCCGAGCCGACCATACCAACCAGCAGCAAACAAAAAAAAGCTGCCGCCGATACCAAATATAAGCTGGTCTGCGAGGTGGCCGTATAGACCAATTGCAATGGATCAAGTACCACCATGCCAAAAATTCGTGTGTTGAACATCATGGTGCCTACCCACAGCAGCCACAACACCAGGCCAACAATCGGCAAGACCCGCACCAGTCCAATCACAGCGAGCATGCCCGCCATCATCGCCCAGCCAGCGACGGCATGGTCGAGCATCAACCCAGCGGAAAAATTTGCGCCGAGCAGCGATGTGCCAGCCATGCCCTGCCAAACGGCGGCACACAATATGACCATTGAGACAAAGCCCGTGGCGGCGAAGCGTTGGCGCTGGTTTGGCAGGGACGCGGCGGCAAGCATACAAAATACCGCCAGAAAAAACCATTGCACCAAAAAGAAAAATGTCACCAACAACAGCGCCGTCAACACCCAGGCAAGAGACATTAACCAGACCGTCTCACGCCGCAAATTGGGCACCAGCCGCATGTTCTGTGGGGTGGACATGGCGTACATGGCCGACACAAACTGAAACCACCACACCACCAATATTCCGACGGAAACAATTGTCAGCGCGTTGATTACACTGGCCGCTGTTCCCCATAGCAATATGGCGATCAATACTGACAACACCGCCACACCAAGATAAACACGCAACCACGTCAAACCAAGCGTATGGCCAACCTGATAATTCACCCGCATCGACGACAACATCTCCATCATCCGGCCACCAAGCCGCACGACAGTGTCGCTTGCGACGGCGGCATTCATGCCGTCACCTCAATAAAAAAATCCTCCAGCGACATGTGCTCGATGGTGATTTCCGGGTGTTGCACACGCAGTTGCGCCTGCTCAGCGGCGGGTATACGGGCAACGGCGGTGGCAGTCACCCCATGCACGACCAAATTCGTCAACAGATACGCCTGCAATTTTTTGAGGGATGGTTCGGTTCCCGTCAGACGCACGGCTTCCGCCGAGAGTGTATCCAGCTCGGCCTGCAACAAAATTTTGCCGGACTTCATCATCGCCACATCCACCGCCACCCGCTCCAGATCCGTCAGGATATGGGTGGAAAACAGCACGGTGGCATTGCGTGCGATGACGCTGTCCACCAGCTCACGCAAAAAATCACGTCGGCCGGCCGGATCAAGACTGGCGACCGGCTCATCGAGTATCAGTACATCCGGCTCGTGCGCCAGCGCACGGATGATCGCCAGACGCTGTTTTTCGCCACCGGACAACCGGCTGATCAGCGTTGTCCGTGAAATCGACCAGCGATCCAGCAATGCATTGGTCTTGTTGTCATTCCACACTGGGTAAAACGCCTTGAAAAACGACAGCATTTGCGGGGCGGTCATCCAGCCGAACAAATCGGTTTGTTGCGGCACATAACCTAAGCGCCCACGCGTGGCTTGGCTCAATGCATTCGGGTCATCACCACACAAGGCAATGGTGCCAGCCTGGATGCCGCGCAAGCCCAGCACACACTCCATCAGCGTGCTTTTGCCCGCGCCATTGCGCCCCAGCAAGCCAACAATCTTGCCGGAGGCGAGGGAAAAATCGAGCCGGTTCAGCGCCAATTTTCCGGTGAATGATTTCACCACGGACTGCATTTCGATAATGTTGGTATTCATTTTTTATCCCTGAGAATTTTGTCAAACAGTCGCACTGCCGTGTCGCGGTCAATTTCCAGTTGTGCCGCTTCTTCGGCGGCGCGCTGCAACACCGGCCGCAGCAAATTCAGACGCTCCGATTTCAACAGCCGTTGCGGCTGGTGCAGAGCCACCACCATGCCCAACCCGCGCTGCCGCGCCAACACGCCCTGTGTTTCCAACAAGCTGTAGGCCTTGGAAACGGTCATCGGGTTTATCACCAGCGCATGGGCAACATCCCGCACCGACGGCAACGCCTCACCCGCGGCCAGCCGCCCGCCGGCCACCATGCGTGTGATCTGCTCGACTAGCTGCATATAGATCGGCACACCCGCCTGAGGAGTGACGGTGAACAGCACGGGTGGAGCGTTTTGGGAAGGTGGGGGCGGCGACATGTTTCCGGCAAATAGGGTTTAATGCATTAGTGTATTACTACAATAATACACATACACTACGGAGTCAAGCATCCATGAATTATTTTTTGGAAAGGTTGACCGCCACCACAAAACGCAATGAGATTCCTCGTCGCCCAACAGCAGGCTCTGTCCGAACGACGGGTTTACTGAGGGACATCAAAAAATCACGTCACCCCGACCGGCAGGTTGTGGGGAATCCGATCCGACTGGCACAAGGCGATTGCGCTGCCGCCAAATATTAGGCCGCATTGCCAGTAAAATAGCCCCGGCCCGGCAGCAACTATTGTCACCAAAAATTTCGGAGAACCCATGTTATTACTGCGCACTTGTCACACTGTCTGCAACCTGCTGTTGGTTTCGCTGCTGCTGATGGGCGCACACGCCCACGCCACCATCGTGTCATTGCAAACCTCGCAGGGCGTGATTGAAATCCAGTTGTATGATCAAGCCGCGCCAATCACCGTCAGCAATTTTTTGGCGTATGTCCGCAGCGGTGCCTATAACGACTCATTGATTCATCGCAGTGTGCCGGGGTTCGTCATTCAGGGCGGCGGCTTCTTCTGGAACAACACCACCAGCAAAGTGTTAGAGATCCCGTCGCGTGGTCCGATCAAAAATGAATTCAGCGCCACCCGCTCCAATCTGCGCGGCACCATCGCCATGGCCAAATTCGGCGGCGACCCGGACAGCGCCACTTCACAGTGGTTTATCAATCTGGCCGACAACGCGTCCACTCTCGACGGACAAAACGGTGGCTTTACCGTCTTCGGTCGGGTTGCCGCCGCCAGCATGGCGGTGGTCGATGCCATCGCCGCATTACCGATTGTCAACGAAGGCAGCCCGTTTGATACCCTGCCGGTCACCAGCCGACGCACCGGCGACTTTTATGTCAAAGCCAATTTATCTTTGGTGCAATCCATTGCCATCAAGGCAGGCGCCGTTCCCGCCGGCGTGATCGATATCGACGGCAGCGGTCGGCAAAATATCGTTGTCCGCTCCACCAATGGCACACCACAAATGCGCGTCGGCCGTTTGCTCGGCAATCAATTCCAATTCACCACACAAGACGATCCGGGCGCGAATTTCCGTCTGGCCGCAGTGGCGGATCTGGATGGCAATGGCAAATCCGATTTGGTGTTTATCAACACCACCCAGGGCGAATTTGGTGACGTGCGCGTGTGGACGGACTTTCAGCGCAGCAGTGAACGACTGTGGCGTCAGGTGAAACAGGTATGGGATGTGCAGGTGGTCGGCGATCTGGACGGCGATGGCTATTCCGATCTGGTGTGGCGCTATTTGGCACCCGACCCACGCGACACCGGTGTGTCCTATGTTTGGTTTTACGACGGCGCAAACACACCGGTGGTGCGTAAACGTGGTGGCGCGCCACTCGACTGGACCCTGCTTGGTGCGGCCGATTTAAACGCCGATGGTGCCGCCGACATGGTATACATCAGCCCGGCCAATGAAATCCGCGTGTTGATGGCGACCACCAACCGCACCTGCGCCAATCTTAGTGCCGGCACGGTTCCATCCGGCTATCGGGTGGTCAGCATGGCCGACTTTAGTGGCAACGGTCGCAGCAGTATTTTCATTCGCAATTTGGCCACCGGACAAAATGCGTTGTTAAGCCTCAATGCCACCGGGCTGGCGCTGCCCGCCTACACGGCCGATCCGCTCGACCCGAATGCGTCGTGCACCGCATCATCACTGACCCTCACCGTGCTGCCACTCGGTCTGGAGCAAACCGATCCAACCTGGAAATTTTATGCGGCGGGTGACTTTAACGCCGACGGCCGCAGCGACATCGCCTGGCTCAAACCGGATGGAACCGTCACCTTGTGGTTGTTTAACACCGGCTTTCTGGCACCGACCGTTATTAACAATGCGGGTAGTGCCCCGGCTGGATTTACGGTCTATCAGCCCGGTGGCGGTGGTGCCAGTTATTGACCGTTGCGGCCGCCATTGACACCCGCGACTGTGAGCGCCTGTTCACACTGATGAACAGCAATGAACAGCAATGAACAGATGTCCACTGTAACCATTGTTAACACCTGCATGCCCTAAAACTTGTCCGCAACTATTGTGTAATTGCGGACAAGTTTGCATACTTGCGCCTCTTTTTTTGGAAACACCATCATGATTGGTAAACCCTCGCAATTCTGAGGGTCCTGATACCCCTCACAGCAGCGACCAACACACCCATCAAATGGCTCGCCTATATCGCGTGTATTTCGTCGCTTAACGTAACCAATTGGCCATACCATTAAGGCAGCAATGATTAAAAAATTGATCGAATCCATCAAAAACAAAGACGCCAAAGGACACCAAAATGTGGCGCTTGTCGGTGTTGCTTTTGTGGCCGCCTACATTGTTGCGACCGTTGCCGTGGTGTACGCGTTGTTTAAGTTTCTCTAAACAATCAAGCGCGCGATGGCTGCACGCTGGCATGCACCAGCGCCAACATTTCCTCGGCGGCTTTTTTGGTCGCGGCAGTAATCGTAATGCCGCCCAACATGCGGGCGATTTCATCGACCCGTGCTGCATGGTCCAGAAGTCTGATGGATGTGGTGACAACACCGTCATGCGCGCTCTTGGCAACCTGCAACTGATGCACCGCACAGGCTGCGACTTGCGGTAGATGGGTGACGGCGAGTACTTGATGTGCACCCCCTGCCCCGGTTTTTTTGTCGCCGAGTGCGCGCAATAGTCGCCCGACCACTTCGGCGACCCGACCGCCAATACCCGCATCGACTTCATCAAAAATCATGGTGGTGACACCACCCTTGGCCGAGGCCATCATTTGGATTGCCAGTGACACGCGCGACAACTCGCCACCGGAAGCAATTTTGGCGAGGGATCCCAGGGTCTGGCCTTCAAAAGCCGCCACCTGAAATTCACAACTTTCCAAACCACTCGCCGAGGCGTCGCGCACGGTGAATTCAACGGCAAATTTGCCACCGGGCATGGCAAGGGTTTGCAACGATTGGCTGACTTCTGCCGAGAATTTTTTGGCCGCCGCCTGGCGTGCTTTGGTGAGCTTTTTTGCCACCTCCAAAAATGCGGCTTCGGCAGCCTGTTCCATGGCGATTAATTCATCGAGCGATTGGCCGCCGCCGAGCGCGGCCAGCCGGTCGCGTTTTTGCGCAAGAAACTCTGGAAACCGCGCCGGCTCAATGCGAAACTTGCGGGCCACATCATGCACCTCACTGATCGCCCGATCGAGGTCGGACAAACGCGCCGGATCAATATCAAGACGGCGCAAATAATGACGCAGCCCGGATACCGCTTCGCGCAACTCCACACTGGCGCTGTTGATCAGCGCGACGGTTTCATTCAGCGCCGGGTCGGTTTCAGCGGCATGATTTAAATCTGTCGCCAGCGCATCGATCTGGCCGATGGCGGCATTATCAGCCTCCGCCAATCCGTCAATGGCGGCTTCGGTGGAGGCGATCAGCCCGGCGGCATTGGCAAGGCGGCGCTGTTCGGCGAGTGTTTCCTCCCAGCGGGCAACACTAAAATTGAGTCGTTCGACTTCACTGATTTGCCAGCTGAGATCTTCAAATTCCCGTGCAATAGCGGCTTCGTTGGCGGCGCGCGCCACACGAATATTGGCAAGCTGTGACCAAGTGTGATGATTGGCGGCGGTGGCGGCGAGCAAACCATCGTTGCCGGCAAAATCATCAAGCAGTGCCAGTTGGGCATCGCGCTTGAGCAGGGTCTGGTGCTCGTGCTGGCCGTGAATATCGACCAGGCGTTCGGACAAATCGCGCATTTGTGAAAGCGTCACACTGGTGCCATTAATAAACGACTTGGAACGACCGGAGGCGTCGATGACGCGCCGAAACAGGCAAACATGAATATCGTCATCCGCCAATTCGTTGTCCGCCAACCAGCGCCGTGCAGCTTGATTCATTGACAGATCAAATTCGGCTGATATTTCCGCGCGATTTTGTCCGACCCGCACCGGATTGCCTTCGGCGCGGGCACCGAGTGCCAGTGACAGGGCGTCGATCAAAATCGATTTGCCGGCGCCTGTTTCCCCGGTTAAGGCGGTGAAGCCCGCCTCAAAATCGAGCTCCAGGCTGTCAACAATAACAAAGTCGCGGATGATGAGTGAACGCAGCATAAAGACAATGAATCCGAAAAAAAATAATAAAAGTGTCGGTGCAAAAAAAACGCGGGGGCTTCAATCCAGATCGATTTTGCAAGTGATGCCGATGCTGCTGGTTTTACAAGTGTTACGAGTTTCGCTCCGTCCAATGTAACTTGGTGCGTAACATCGCGTAATAGGAATGGCCAATCGGATGCAGCAATCGTAATGGCTGGGCGTGACCGCGAACGATCACAACGTCATCTGTTTCCGGGTCATAAAACGCCTGCACGTCAAAATTAACCCGCGAATTATGCGCGCGCATCAAACGAATCCGCACCTCACTGTGGCTGGGGATGGCCACCGGGCGGTTGGATAAAGTGTGCGGCGAAATCGGTACAAGACCAATGGCTGGCAGGCTCGGATGCAAAATCGGTCCGCCGCACGACAAGGCATAAGCGGTTGAACCGGTCGGCGTGGAGACAATCAAACCGTCGGCACGCAGGCTATAGACAAACTCGCCATTCACCTCAACTGCGAATTCGATCATCGAGCCCATCGCCCCCCGGCTGACCACCACGTCATTCAGGGCCACTGTGGAAAATATCGATTTGCCGTTGCGCAAAATATCGGCATCGAGCAATAAGCGCGACTCTTCGGTAAAGGCACCATTGAGAATCGCCGCCATCATCGGCTCCATGGACTCGGCGGGAATATCGGTCAAAAATCCGAGTGTGCCGAGATTAATGCCAATCAGCGGCACCTTTTTGTCGGCAACCATACGGGCAATACCCAGCAAGGTGCCATCCCCCCCCAGTGCCACCACCAGATCAGCGGCATCAAACAGGCTTGGCAGCGGCAGCGCGGCATCCGGCGGAGTTTCGGATAGTGCGGCGGTGGCAGAATCCATGCGCACCGTCATGCCCTCGGACTTTAAGAACCGGTGTAATTGATTGAGTGGCTTGGCCACGCCCACCCCGTCGGGTTTACCAACAATACAAACAGTTTTGAACGGTTTTGGTGTTTTTGCGGAATTTGCCATAGGCCTCGATTAAATCACACTCCACCTATGGTAAAAATAGGCCTGTATATTGAATGCATATGATTAACGACCGCGCCCAAACCCTGCTGAAATTTCTGGTAGAGCGATATATCGCCGACGGACAACCCATCGGCTCGCGCACCCTGTCCAAATTCTCGGGTATGGAGTTGTCCGCCGCATCAATTCGCAATGTCATGGCGGATCTGGAAGAGATGGGCTACATCGCCAGCCCGCACACCTCCGCCGGCCGCGTGCCCACCCCCAAGGGTTACCGCTATTTTGTCGATACCCTGCTGACCATCCAGCCGTTACGGCAGCTCGAACAAACCCAGCTGCAGGAACAAATTCGTCCAAACGATCCGCGCAAGGTGGTATTGGCCGCCTCACAATTAATGTCCGAGTTGACCCATTTTGCCGGGGTGGTCATGACCCCCCGCCGCGCGGGCATCGGCCTCAAACACGTTGAATTTATGCCGCTGGCCGAACGGCGCGTATTGCTGATTATTGTCGCCTCAGACGGCGACGTTCAAAACCGGATACTGATCACCGAAAAAGCGTTTTCGCCGGCGCAGTTGGTGGAAGCGTCGAATTACATCAACGCACACTACGCCGGTGTCGATTTTGATTTGCTGAATGATCTGGTCAAAAAAGAAATGGCGCAATTACATCGCGATATATCCACCCTCATGGCGGCGGTGGTGGAAGCGCGCGGCAGCGGCGCGGATTCCTCCGGTGTGGTGGTGTCGGGGGAACGTAATTTGCTCAACGTCAACGACATTTCATCCAACATGTCGAGTTTGAAAAAATTGTTTCATTTGTTTGAAGCCAAATCACAATTGTTTGAATTACTCGATGTGTCACAACGCGCCTATGGCGTGAAAATTTTTATCGGTGGCGAATCGGAAACCATGCCGCTGGATGAGTTTTCATTGGTGTCGGCACCATACGAAGTGGATGGTGAAATCGTCGGCACGGTGGGGGTGATCGGCCCGACCCGTATGGCTTACGAACGGGTGATTCCGATTGTCGATGTGACCGCAAAATTATTGTCGTCGGCGCTGAGCCAACACTAAGCGTTTGAAAAAACCTTGGGAACCACAGATGAACAAAGATAAACACGGATAAAGGCAAAACCAGAAACCGCAAGAAAATTTGTCATCACAGCAGTGACTCGCATTCATCTGTGTTCATCTGTGGTTCCCGCCTTTTCTCATAAATAATGCAAAACTCGCCATTACACGTGCCATTCCAGCCATTAATGCCTGAAAAAGCGCACCAACAAACGACTTTCATGACTTTTCAAACCGAACCCACCTATACCCATGGCACCCAGGCCAAGACCGGCATCCTGCTTGTCAACCTCGGCACGCCGGACGCACCGACCAAATCCGCCGTGCGCCGTTACCTCAGGCAGTTTTTATGGGATCAACGGGTGGTAGAAATACCACGCGCCATTTGGTGGCTGATTTTGAACGGCATTATCCTCAATGTGCGCCCGGCAAAAAGTGCCGCCAAGTACGCCACCATCTGGACGCCGGACGGTTCGCCGTTGCGTTTTTATACCGAACGTCAGGCGCAAATGTTGCGTGGTTTTCTCGGTGAAAAAATAAAGTCACCATTGATGGTGGTCGCAGCAATGCGTTATGGCAATCCCAGCATTGAAGCCGGCCTTGATCAACTCAAGGCCGCCCATTGCACCAACATTTTGGTATTGCCGCTGTACCCGCAGTACGCCGCCAGCACTACCGCATCAACATTTGATCAAGTGGCACGGGTGTTGATGAAAAAACGCCATGTGCCCGGCTTGCGATTGGTGCGCAGTTACCACGATCATCCGGCGTTCATCGGTGCCATCGCCAAAAACGTCGAAGCGCATTGGCAAAAAATCGGCCGCCCCGATTTTCGCACCGACAAATTGCTGATGACTTTTCACGGTGTGCCAAAATTTCATCTCGACAAAGGCGACCCATACCATTGTGAGTGCCACAAATCGGCGCGCTTGATCGCTGCAAAACTAGGCCTGCAAAAAAACGACTATCTGGTCACATTTCAATCGCGCTTCGGCAAAGCCGAATGGATACAGCCCTACACCGACAAGACCCTGACCGCGCTCGGCAAAAAAGGCGTGGCGCGGGTCGATGTAATTTGTCCCGGCTTTGCCAGCGACTGCCTGGAAACGCTGGAAGAAATCGGCATGGAAGCCAGAGAAACGTTTTTGCAAGCCGGTGGTAAAACATTTCATTACCTGCCGGTTGCCAACGACAGTCAAAACTATGTCACCGCCCTCGCCGCAATCGCCACGGATCATTTACAGGGATGGGTGCAGGCAGACTGGGATCGTGATGGTGCTGCCGCCGCCAACGCGCAATCGGCACAACGGGCAACAGAACTGGGCGCAAAAACTTAATTGCCCGGCTGTTTTCAGACGGCCAGCGGATCCAGGCGTCTGGCCAGTTTGACCATTGGTGTTTTCGTCACCTCGTGGATATGCCGCTCGACCGGTTCAAAACCAAGCTGATGGTAGAGCATGATCAGCGGCAAATTGGCCGCCGATGTCCAGGTTGCCGCCCGCGATAATTTTTGATTGATCATCCACACCTGCCCTTGAATGAGCAATTGTGTAGCCACCCCCAGACGCCGCGCCGCAGGCTCGACATAAGTTGTCGAAACCAAACCAAATTGGCGACCGGCATCGTCGGCCTCGACCCGCACGATCATGTGGCCGATTATATTGTTTTTGCCCCCATCGGCCACCCTTTGTGCCACAAACACACAGGCGCTCGATTGCCCCGCATCGACATGCCAACGCACACGGTCCCGCAACCAATCCATGGAATACAGTTCGGTGCCCACGACCTCACCTTCGATCTCGATCAAGGTCTTCCGCATGCCCGCCGCCACCCAGTCAATTTCAGCCTGGTTGGCGGCGTTAACCGGCCGAATGGTCAATTCAAATGATGGCGTCGATACAGATATGCGCATTGACAACTTCTCAACGTTTAAATTTTCCGCCCTTGCTCAATATCGTCAAATCAACGTACGACGACCCATTGTGATTTTCCGGCGAATAGCGAATTCGAAAACCGCCGAAATCCGTGGTGCCAATTGCCGTCATTCCACTCACCAGTGACTCGCGATTTAAATTTTTCCCGGCTTTACGCATGCCCTCGACCAACACCTTGGCCGCGATGTAACCCTCAAGAGAGGTAAATGAATATGTTTCAGGTCCACCGATTAGACTCTGATATTCAGCAACAATCGGCACCTCCGTCGCCCACGGGAATGGCACAACCTGCGAAATCTGTACGCCGCGGCCGTCCTCGCCCAGTTCGCCCGCCAACGCTTTCGAGCCGACAAAACTGACATTCCAATATTGTGCGGGGCTGCCGTTTTTTTGCATGGCTTTGATGAATGCCGCGCAACTTTTATAGGCACTGATCTGGATGATTGCCGAAGCATTCAACTTCGACAACACATTCACCGCATTGGTCACATCAACCGTATTGCGCTCTACCGTCGCTTTGCCAACCAGTTCCATATTGCGCTTTTTCATGGCGCGCTCGACGCCCGCCAATCCGGCCTGACCATAGCCGTCATTTTGATAAAACACCGCGATCCGGGTCACACCCACCGAAGTCAAATGCCGGACGATGTCTTCGGTCTCGTCAAAATAACTGGCGCGGACATTAAAAATGTATCGATTAAAGGGTTCGCGCAGCGATTGTGCGCCGGTGAAGGCACCGACGAACGGGACTTTTTCTTTGGTGAAAATGGGTAACGAGGCATTTGACGTGGGGGTGCCGACATAACCAAACAGTGCCAACACTTTGTGCTCGTTCACCAATTTTTCAGTGTTTACCTTTGCGCGTTCCGGCTCGTAACCATCATCAAGCGACAGCAATTTAATTTTGCGACCATTCACACCACCGGCCTTATTGACCGAATTGAAATATGCCTCGGCACCAGCCTTCATTTCACGGCCCAATGCTTCGGCGGGCCCGGACAGGGCGGCGGATTGACCAATCAGAATAGTATCGCCGCTGACTCCCTGCGCATAACCGTTCGGCGTGGCCAAAATGGCCGTTGCCAAAAACAGGGAAGCCAAAACAGGGGATGCAAATTGTTTTCCAACCATGATGTGCCCTCATCTTATTCTGAAACGGGCGATGTACGATTGTACAACGCAAGAATAAATAAGATACAACAACTGCACATCAAACCGCCAGAACTATTTAACATTCGCCAGAATTTTGCCCGATGCGGCATTCGCGCATTTTTAACCTGTCGGCCCGCGCAAAATATGGCGCTTCGAAATTGCTGACATATCCAGCCGGTCAAACACACCCAATGAGGAAGTTTTTTCAGCCTTCGGATTTAACCTGCTTATTTCACGGGGACGCACTCGAGAGTGGGTGGATAAGCGAGTGATTTTTCGCTCGACTGACCGAGTAATATCAAGATATTACGAGGGAAGAGAACGGAAAAGCGCTGCTCAGCCGCCTGTTATCGAGTGCGTAGACCATCAACCTTACGAAGTACAGCTTGGATTCGCAGAATTTATAGGTCGCCAAGAATCAAAAACGAATGTAAGGCGGGTCGACCCGTGAAATGTGCAGGTTAACCCGCGAAAAAATCCTTGACCTTGTCCATAAAACCTTTGGCGCGCGGATTATGTTTGTCGCCGTCGTTTTTGCTGATTTCCTCGAGTTCACGCAGCAACTCTTTTTGCCGGTCGGTCAAACGTACCGGCGTTTCCACTACCACATGACACATCAAGTCGCCCGACGAAGTCTGGCGAATCGGCTTGATGCCTTTGCCGCGCAAACGAAACACCTGACCGGATTGGGTCTCGGCTGGAATCTTGATTTTTGCTTCACCATCCAGCGTCGGAATATGAATTTCACCACCTAACGACGCCATTGTGAAACTGATCGGCATTTCACAATGTAAATCCGCGCCCTCACGCTGAAACACACTGTGTGCCTTGATTTGTACCACCACATAAAGATCACCCGATGGGCCACCATTTACCCCGGCCTCACCTTCACCAGTCAAACGAATCCGATCACCATCATCGACACCGGCTGGAATTTTGACCGACAAGGTTTTATGTTTTTTGACCCGTCCCGCACCCGAACATGTTTTACAGGGATCGGAGATCACCTTACCGGAGCCGTGACAGGTCGGACAGCCCTGCTGAATCGAGAAAAATCCTTGCTGCATCCGCACTTGTCCCACGCCTGCACAGGTTTGACAGGTTTTCGGTTTGGTGCCGGGTTTGGCACCACTGCCGCCACAAGTCTCACACGCCTCGAGCACCGGAATGCGTATCTTGGTTTCGGTGCCACGCGCCGCTTGTTCAAGTGTGATTTCGAGGTTGTAGCGCAAATCAGAACCGCGATAAACCTGCGGGCCACCGCCACCACGGCCACGACCACCACCAAAAATTTCACCAAAAATATCACCAAACGCATCTGAAAAGCCGCCACTGTCGCCACCAAAACCACCGGGGCCACCCTGCTGACTCACACCGGCGTGGCCATAGGCATCGTAGGCGCGGCGTTTCTCAGGCTCGGAAAGAATTTCGTAGGCTTCTTTTGCCTCTTTGAACTTGTCCTCGGATTCTTTGCTATCCGGATTGCGGTCGGGATGATATTTCATCGCCAGCTTACGATAAGCTTTTTTGATGTCATCGTCAGCCGCGTCGCGGTTAACACCCAGGATTTCGTAAAAGTCGCGTTTGGTAGCCATATAAAAATCGTGAACAGGTGAAGTGGTAAACGTGTGAAAAACGGCGTCAGGCACGCAATTTTTTTCTCAATAATGCAATCAACGCAAATAACAAACGGAAAACAGTTTCCATTTGGATGTCAATTTCTGCTCGATCTTGCAAAAAACCAAGCCATACCGCAATTTCAAAATGTGTATCGAGCTCGGAAAGTGATCTATTCGAATAGTTTGAGGAAGTGTAACAACTCCTTAATGCCGCCACGCGCAGCGCCTTCAGCAATGTTTGCAGGAATCGAGCGTGCGACGTTCATCCATACAGCTCTTGCTTGGGAAACGAGTCGGAAAACGAGCAAACAAGCACAACCAGCCAGATGGCCTCTTACCACACCACCAAGTCACGGTGCTTGCGACTCATCGCCACGAGCAGTTTGTTGAAATTTTGCTGCGCTCGGTGATGCGGCGTTGGCAAGCGGCTCAAAATCCTCATGTATACCGCATACATTCCGGTTTTTCGCCGCTTTCCGCCTCGCCTGACCTTCGCTCGCGACAAATTTCAACAAACTGCTAGCCTGCATCTTTCACCTGTTCACTCAATCACCGCTTTACTTCTTGTCCTTCACTTCGGTAAATTCAGCATCAACCACATTGCCCATGTCTTTTTCCTTGGCAGGTTCGGCCGAGGAGCCGGCATCTGACGACGGACCCGGCCCCATACCACCCGCCGCACCCGCTTCGGCGGCTGCCTTGGCTTGCATATCGGCATACATTTTTTCACCGAGTTTTTGTGCGGCTTTGCTGAGGGCTTCGGTTTTGGCGGCGATGGCGTCCTTGTCGTTGCCTTTAAGCGCTTCTTCCAAATCTTTGCTGGCCGCTTCAATCGCTTCTTTTTCGCCCGCCTCAAGTTTGTCGCCATACTCTTCGAGCGACTTTTTGGTTTCGTGCACCAATTGATCACCCTGGTTACGTGCGGTGACCATCTCGAGCACTTTTTTGTCCTCGTCGGCGTTGGCTTCGGCGTCTTTCACCATGCGCTGAATTTCTTCCTCGGTCAGACCGGAGTTGGCCTTGATGGTGATTTTGTTTTCTTTTCCTGTTGCCTTGTCTTTGGCCGATACGTGCATGATGCCGTTGGCATCAATATCAAACGTGACTTCAATTTGCGGCTGACCACGACGTGATGGTGGAATGCCCTCAAGATTGAACTGGCCCAGCGATTTATTGCCCGTCGCCAATTCGCGCTCACCCTGCAACACATGAATAGTCACGGCAGATTGATTGTCGTCGGCGGTGGAAAACACTTGTGATGCCTTGGTCGGCACGGTGGTGTTTTTCTTGATGAGTTTGGTCGACACACCGCCCAGTGTTTCAATACCCAGTGACAACGGCGTGACGTCGAGCAACAACACGTCTTTCACGTCGCCCTTGAGCACGCCACCCTGAATGGCCGCACCCACCGCGACGGCTTCGTCCGGGTTCACGTCCTTGCGTGGCTCCTTGCCAAAAATCTCTTTCACTTTTTCCTGCACTTTTGGCATGCGGGTCTGACCACCGACCAAAATCACGTCGGAGATGTCTTCGATTTTTACACCGGCATCCTTGATGGCGGTGCGGCAAGGTTCGATGGTGCGCATGATCAATTCATCGACCAGTGATTCAAACTTGGCGCGGGTGATTTTGACCAACAAATGTTTCGGTCCCGACGCGTCCGCCGTCACGTACGGAAGATTGACTTCGGTTTGTTGCGCCGATGACAATTCAATCTTGGCTTTTTCCGCCGCGTCTTTTAAACGCTGCAAAGCCAGCACGTCTTTTTTCAGGTCGATGCCCTGCTCTTTTTTGAATTCATCACACAAATAATCCATCAGGCGCTGATCAAAATCTTCACCGCCAAGGAAGGTATCACCGTTGGTCGACAACACTTCAAACTGATGCTCACCTTCAACCGAGGCGATTTCGATGATGGAAACGTCGAACGTACCACCACCCAGATCATAAACAGCAATCTTGCGATCCCCTTCTTTTTTGTCCATGCCAAACGCCAACGCCGCAGCCGTCGGCTCGTTGATGATACGTTTCACATCCAGTCCGGCAATACGACCGGCATCCTTGGTCGCCTGACGCTGCGAATCGTTAAAATACGCAGGCACCGTAATCACGGCCTCGGTCACTTCTTCGCCCAAATAATCCTCGGCGGTTTTTTTCATTTTGCGCAACACTTCGGACGACACTTGTGGCGGTGCCATTTTTTTTCCGCGCACTTCCACCCACGCATCACCATTATCATTCTTGATAATGCTGTACGGCATCATGTCGATGTCTTTTTGCACTTCTTTTTCTTCAAAGCGGCGGCCGATCAAACGTTTGACCGCAAACAGAGTGTTTTTAGGGTTGGTCACCGCCTGGCGTTTGGCCGATGCGCCAACCAGAATTTCGCCGTCGTCCTGATATGCGACGATGGATGGTGTGGTGCGCGCACCTTCGGCGTTTTCGATCACCTTTGGCTGGCCCGCTTCCATGATGGCCACACAGCTATTAGTGGTACCCAAGTCAATTCCGATAATTCTTCCCATGATTTTTCCTTTGTTACGATAGTTTTTTTAGATACCAATCAAATGGGGCGGTTTGACGATGATTCAAGCCCTTTTTGGCTCAAAAACAAGGTGCAAATTGTCACCATCCCCATGCAGCTTGAGGTCACTCAAGCCGCCGGCTTATTCACTTTTTGCTTTTGCCACAGCCACCAATGCCGGGCGCAACACCCGGTCATGCAGGGTGTAGCCCTTTTGCATGACCGATACAACCGTATTGGATTCTTGGTCTGAATCCAATACGGCAATGGCCTGATGTTTACCCGGGTCAAACTTCTCGCCCATCGGGTCGACTACCGAAATCGAAAATTTCTCAAAAACCGTTGCCAGCTGGCGTACGGTCATTTCGACGCCCTGCTTATAGGCCTCGACAGTTGGACTTTCGACGCGCATTGCCGCATCCATGCTGTCTTTCACCGCAAGCAGTGCATCGGCGATTTTCTCAATGCCAAATTTTTGTGCTTTGAGCACGTCTTCGGCCGAACGGCGGCGAATGTTCTCAGCTTCGGCCTTGGCGCGCAACCAATCATCCTTGGCCGCGGCAACGGCGGCCTCGGCGGCGGCCAGCTTAGTCGTTAATTCAGCAACTGAGGCGTTGGTAGCGTTGTCGACGGTTATTGCTTCGTCTGATCCCATTTGCGCTTCATTTTGCGCTTTTTCTTGAGCGTCCATATTCAAAAATTCCCTGAAAAATCAATGTCATGGAATCAGTTTGGGACGGGAATGGTGATTTCAAGGCAATTCGGCCAATTCTTTTGAAATTTTGCAAAAAAAACCGACCAAATGAGACAACAGGTTCCGCAGGTACTAAAAATGCTAACTACCCCCCCGCAATGGCATGAAATTTGAGCCATCAATCGAATATCCGCCCGATTAATTTATCGGTTTCTTGCGCTCGGTGATAAGCATACTAACCATGAGCGAAATCACCGAATACATCATCGAGCCGAACAGCGCGGCCATGAATCCATTCACGGTAAATCCTTTGACCACTTCCGCCACCATCCAAAACAGCCAAGCATTGATGACAAATATGAACAAACCCATCGACAGCAGTGTCACCGGCAGGGTTAGCAGAATCAAGATCGGTCGGATGACCGCATTCACCAGCCCCAGCACCAGCGCCGCCGCCAACGCGGCAATAATGCCGTCGACCTGCACACCGGAATATAGATAGGCCACCGCCAACAGTGCCAACGCATTGATACACCAACGAACGAGGATGGGCATTTTCGGTAAATTCTAATTAATTGATGAGGGCATAATAGCTGTTCTTACCGCCACTGTGATCACACATGTCCGTCCACTCTGAAAAAAAACGCGTTTCGGTTCCCGAGCTTCGCACCATGAAGTCAAAGGAAAAAATTGTCATGTTGACAGCTTACACCAAGCCGATGGCGCAGTTGCTCGACCCTCACTGTGATGTGTTACTGGTCGGCGACTCGCTTGCCATGGTGGTATACGGCATGGACAATACCCTTAACATTTCCCTCGACACCATGATTTTGCACACCCAGGCGGTCATGCGTGGCTCACAACGTGCAATGGTGATGCTCGATATGCCGTTTGGCAGTTATCAAGAATCCAAACCCCAAGCCTATCGCAACTGTGCGCGAGCCATGGCCGAATCCGGTTGTCAGGCACTCAAACTCGAAGGCGGCGCCGAGTTGGTTGAGACGGTTGAATATTTGGTGGCACGCGGCATTCCGGTCATGCCACACATCGGCCTGATGCCGCAGCGTGTGCACGAAATGGGTGGATTCAAGGCGCAGGGCCGCGAAGTCGATGCGGAGAAAAAGTGGGTCACCATCGCCAAACAATTTGAAGCAGTCGGCGCTTTTGGCGTATTGATCGAAGGTACCATCGAGCCGGTCGCCCGCGCGGTGACCGAAGCGTTATCCATCCCCACCATTGGTATCGGTGCCTCGCCAGCGTGTGACGGCCAAGTGTTGGTGACAGAAGACGTGACCGGATTGTTTTCCGACTTCACCCCCAAATTCGCCAAACGCTACGCCGATGTCGGCGCACAAGTTTCCAGTGCGGTCGCAACATACGCAAAAGAAGTCAGAGCGGGAACGTTTCCCGGGGTGGAACATTGTTTTGGGGTGAAGAAGTAGCTTGGTCAACGATTAATCGCGAATCACACGCAGGGCAAAACGGATTGCACCAAAATACAATTCAGGAAAAGGGTTTTTCTACAGCTTCAACGCTTGACAAGAGAGGTGCCTAAAATGCGCAGCCTTTTAGGCACCCCCTCGATGGAAGGGTTAGGCCTCACCGTGTTGAATCCATGATGGGACGCCACAAGTAACGACTGACGGTCTCTTCGCTTCCCTGGAACTGCATGACAATGTCTTTGTTATGAATGAATGCAGCTCGCTCCAAGGTGCGGCGCGAGGGCTCGTTCCCAACTTCAGTGATGGCCAAGATGCTGGGCAGATCGAAGGTCTCTGCAGCCCACTGGCAAGCACGGAGCAGAGCCTCGGAGCCGTACCCGCGCCCGCGTGAGCGCTTGGCGATAGCGTAGGAAACCTCCACTTCGCTGTCGAATGGGCTGAACCCCACGTGGCCAAGTAGCGCTCCGCTCGCCAATTGCTTGACTGCCAGGACGTACGGGCCCTGTCGCGGATCGCCCGGCGACGAATAGCACGAAATCAGGTACTGCATGCGAGATGTGGCCTCGCTCATATCTGAGTAGACATGGGACGGAAGGGAGCGCCGACGGGTTATGCCTTCAGTACCCAACCACGAATATGGCTTTGCCATCATTGAACACCCGTACTTCTGAGAAACAAGACGTGGGATTCTTCCCCGACCAAAATATGCTCCAATGCTCATCGGGTGTTTTCTTGTACTCTACCTTTGAAATAAAGCACTGTAACTTGGGTAACTTGGCATAGTGGTTCGCCATAAGTGCTTGGCCTTTTTTAATTGCCTCTTCGATTGATACTGTTGGAACACCCGCCGTGTCTGCTTCTATTGGTGCCGCATAACTTCCAACAATGAAGCACAACGTAAGATAACGGAGTGTATTCATTTGTGTTCCTCTAAATGGGCATAACGGTCAAGTTGACCGGTGAGCGGCGCTTTTCGCGCGTCCGGTTGAACGCCGTGTTAGACCGCTCTGTGCAGATAAAGACGGATGAAATTCCTCGCGAACCACTTGGCGCACCGCATCCAGTAACGATTGTTGGAGGGTATAGGCTACCAATGCGTCATTGATCAGGGTTTGATAGTTACCGCCTCCTGCGTTTTCAACAACAGCGCGGAAATAGTCCAACACTTTGTTATCGAGGCGGATAGAAATTTTGGTCTTGCCTGGTTCGAGTGGCACAACTACACCACGCTTGGCGCGAGAGAAGTCGATTTCACGATAGGGTTCAGCGGTGGTTTTTTTCATAGCGTGACCTCTGTGGTTTGTTGGCCTTCCAGGCTGAAATTAGGCGGACTGTATCTGGTTCGCGATAGGTGTAAACCACAACCAGCAGGTTGCCGATGCCGCTCATGCCCAAGGTGACAAAGCGTTGCTCATCAAGCGCATCGGTGTCCTCGCGCGTGAGCGCGAAGTCGTCTTCAAGGACAGCCACGGCTTCAACGAAACTGACACCGTGATCCTCGACGTTTGCCTTCGCTTTGGCTGGATCCCATTCATATCGCATCGGTTGACTGTATAGACAATCGTCTGCCTTGTCAAATTGTAGTGACCATGAGGTCTAACGTCCGAGTTCAGAGGCGGCGCGCTTTTTCGCCGTCCTTTGGAACGACGAGTTATGCCTCGTATCGGCCACGGGCTATTTTCCGCCGACTGCCAATAAAGCTTTCGGATTGGTTCGTGCAATGGTCAAGAGCGTGCGCGCCGCGCCACTGGGCTGCTTGCGACCTTGTTCCCAACCTTGAAGCGTACGCACGGATACACCCAGCAACATTGCGAACTGTGATTGCGACAAGCCCGTTCGCTCGCGGGCCTCAATGGCAGGCGAGAGGATGACATGGGTTTTCCCTGCTTTCATTTGCTGTACGGACTCAAGCAATTCGGCGGCAAGGTCACGCTTCGCTTCATAGGCCAGAAGTTGCTTTGTAGTAAGAGGTTTAGTTTTCAAGGGCACGACGAATCTCCTTTAACTTTGCGCCGGCGATGTTGTCCGTCTTCGACTTTGCATACAACGTGAGAAGTACGACTTCTCCCTCGCCGGTACGCGTGAAGTAGATCACGCGAACACCTCCGGACTTGCCGGCGCCCGCCCGCCGCCAGCGAACCTTTCGGATACCACCCGACTCAGGCACCACGTCACCGACGTCTGGAAACTCAGCGATGTACGCGGCAAACTCGCCTCGCTCGTCCTCGCTCCAGTAGAGCGGCCATTGCTTTTGGAACAAGAAAGTCTCGACGACAGTGAGCATCTTGCAACTATATGCCCAAGGCGTACATATGTCCAGTCAGCAATTTCAAGAGGCATAACGACCAAGCTAAAGGGCGCCGCGCTTTTGCGGCGTCCAGCGACCGAAGGGAGCGATTTTGACCGCCGTGTTAGGCTTCACAACGCGGTCTCCGTTCGCTTGATTGATAACCAACCAAACATGGGATACATCACCGAAAGCAGAGCAATAATTGAAATGGGTCCCTCTTCATGCCCTTGTAGTTGTAGCCCGCCGAGCGCGAACAGGAAATGTACTGTTTGTACCACTAACGAACCGGCCACCCACCCCAAGAGAGCCACAGCGGTCCCGCGAATCGCTGTCAATTTGCGTTCCTTGCGCCTCAAAAAATAAACGAATACGTAGGCCAGAACAGCAAAAGAAAGGTTGTACGCGAGAAGACCCAGGAAATGGGTGATCAACGAATGCATTCCCTAACCCCTCGCAAGAAATTGAACGCCATCGTTTCCCACGACAACAATGCGATCACTATCTTGAACAAGCAAAGCGGGAATATCCCACTTGTTCAACTGCTTCAACAGATCGTGAATCTGATGATCATCGATGAACTCATCGGAAATTTTCAGGAGCAGCGAATTATTTGGAATCTGTACTTTGAACGAGTGCGCGCACAAATTGAAGTCGCGCTGATGTTTAATTCCGTGGTTCTCGATTCGCCCCGCTAGATACTCTGCGATGGCTGCCTGTTTGTTTTCATTCACCGACGTCTCCATGTGAAGCCTAACGATTTAGGTGAGCAACCTGCCGTTGTTGGCCGGTCTGCTCGACCGCCGTGTTATGCCTTAAGCGCATTGACAAACTCTTCAACGGAAACGCCCGCCTGCTTCAGTACACCTGAGAGCGTGCCCGTTTTCAATTC
>CAMTWK010000011.1:0-108428 GCA_947085425.1 uncultured Burkholderiales bacterium
AACTATAAATTCTGCGAATCCAAACTGTACTTCGTAAGGTTGATGGCCTACGTACTCGATAGCGGGCGGCTGAGCAGCGCTTTTCCGCTCTCTTCCCTCGTAATATCTTGATATTACTCGGTCAGTCGAGCAAAAAATCACACGCCCACCCACACACTCTCGAGTGCGTCCCCGTGAAATATGCAGGCTAATGCCTGTCATTCCGACAGAGCGCGCATTTTTTTTGCGTGACGAGGAATCCAGTGGAAGTGCGTAATGGTTAACGTATCCTACTTTCGCCGGATGGGATGCCTCACGAAAACCGTTCGGAATGACAATTTATTTATTGGATTGTTTCACCATATCCAATTGCCGGATCAATAGAAGTGGCCAGCGGATCAAAAACGAGCAACAACGCGCACTTTCAGCCAGAATTGCTTCAAAACGAGCGCCACTATTAGACTTTCAATTATTTACACCAACTCCAAAACATGTTGACGTTGGCGACCGAACTCAGCCGTCAACGTTAAACACGATCCCCTGTGCCAGTGGCAATGCCGAGGAGTAGTTGATGGTATTGGTTGTGCGCCGCATGTACGCCCGCCAGCTGTCCGAGCCGGATTCGCGACCGCCGCCGGTTTCTTTCTCGCCGCCAAATGCCCCGCCGATTTCCGCGCCTGAGGTACCGATGTTGACGTTGGCAATGCCACAATCACTGCCGGGGGCAGACATGAATATTTCCGCCTCGCGCATATCATTGGTGAAGATGGACGACGACAATCCTTGTGGCACCGCGTTTTGCATGGCGATGGCTTCATCAAGTGTGGTGTAACGCATCACATACAAAATCGGCGCAAAGGTTTCATGATGCACACAGGCTGTCTGCGTTGGCATTTCGACGATGGCCGGGTGCACGTAGTAGCCGTGGGCAAATTGGCCGGCCAATGCGCGTTCACCACCGGTGATGATGCCGCCTTGTTGTTTTGCCTGCGTCAATGCGTTTTGCATGCCGTCAAATGCGGCGCGATCAATCAGCGGGCCGATCAGCGTTTTGGTGTCGAGTGGATCGCCAATGTGAACACGCGCAAACGCCGCCTTTAAGCGGCTGACCACTTGGTCGGCAATATCGTGATGCACAATCATGCGACGCAATGTGGTGCAGCGTTGTCCGGCGGTGCCGACAGCCGAGAAAAGTGATGCGGGCAACACCATGTCGATATTTGCCGACGGGGCCACAATCATCGCGTTATTGCCGCCCAGCTCCAACAAGCTGCGACCGAGGCGCGCGGCAACTTTGGCGGCGACACTTTTCCCCATGCGGGTGGAGCCGGTGGCGGATACCAAGGCAATGCGGGCATCATCAACCATCACCTGGCCGACATTGGCATTGCCAATCAATACATGCAATAAGTCCGCGGGTGCGGCGTTGCCGTTTTGATTGAATTTGATGATGGCGCGGTTGAACAGCGCCTGGCAGGCGAGCGCCGTAAGTGGCGTTTTTTCCGACGGTTTCCATACCAGGCTATTGCCACACACCAATGCCAGTGCGGCGTTCCACGCCCACACCGCCACCGGAAAATTAAATGCGCTGATGATGCCGATGGTGCCGAGCGGGTGCCACTGCTCCATCATGCGATGTTGGGTGCGCTCGGTGGCAATGGTCAGGCCGTACAGTTGCCGTGACAGACCGACTGCAAAATCGCAAATGTCGATCATCTCCTGCACTTCGCCCAACCCCTCCTGACGTATTTTGCCGGACTCGATGGTCACCAGTTCACCGAGTGGCCCCTTGTGCTGGCGCAGCTCCTCGCCGAGCAGCCGCACCAGCTCACCACGGTGTGGCGCGGGCATGTTGCGCCATTGTAAAAAAGCCGTTTGTGCAAGGGCAATTTTTGCGGTGACTTCATCTGCTGTGTCAGCGCGCAGGGTGGCGATGGTGCTGCCGTCAATGGGCGAACGCGCAACAATGTCGTTGCCGGTCACAGCGTCAAGCGAGACACCAAGCTTGGCAAGCAGGGTGTGGGTGTCGGTCACAAGTGTGCTCATGCGTAATACTTTCCAAATGGATTGGCCATGAAGGTGGGCAGGCTGACGGATTCCTGGCGAATAAAACCTTGTTGGGCGATTTTGCCCTTGGCCAACAAATCAACCATGGTGCAAATACCCGACGCGGTGGTGAGTTGAATGGCAGACAGGAGTTTGCCACCAACTTCGCGCGCGTATATTTTTTTCGCAAAACTTTCCTGGGCGAGACGGCCTTCGCGCTGGCCGCTGACCGAGACAAATACCAGCACCACATCCTGCAAGGTAATCGGGATCGCCGTTTCCATCACGTCTTTGAGCAGCTCGCGGCGTTTGCCGAGACCCAGATCATTCAGCAGAATTTTCATGATCTTGCAATGCCCCGGATAACGCACGGTTTTGTAATTGAGATTTTGCACACGGCCTTCGAGGGTTTCACACAAGGTGCCGAGGCCACCGGAGGTGTTGAAGGCCTCATAGTCGAGGCCGTCGAGCAGAAAGTGTTCGAGTTCTTCCAGCGGGGGTGTTTCGCGGATCCTGCCGTCGATGATCGCCTCGCAGGGATTGAGATATTCGTTGATGAGCCCGTCGGTGCTCCACGTCAGATTGTATTTGAGCGCATTGGTCGGGTAAATCGGCAAGGCACCCACGCGCATGTTCACATCCCGCAACGAGTCGAATTTTTGCGCAAGTTCATGGGCGGCAATCGAGATGAAGCCCGGTGCCAGTCCACACTGCGGCACAAACGCGGTCTTGGCGTCTTTGGCGATTTCCTTGACGATGCGGGTACTGGCCACATCTTCGGTCAAATCAAAATAATGTGCGTTGATGGTATAGGCGAGCTTGGCTAGAATCGGCGTCAGGTAAAACGGGCAGGCGGACAAAATGACGTCCACGCCCTTTAGTGCCTTGCTCAAATCATCATTGGCCACATCGGCGACATGAATGTTGGCACCAAGTGCTTTCATGGGGGCGAGGCGCTGTTCGTCCTTGTCCACCACGGTGATTTTGTAACCGCCGTTGGCGTTGAACAGCGCGACGATGGCTTCGCCTATTTTTCCGGAACCGATGAGGGCGATGTGCATGGCATTTCCTTTGCGTGGCTATGATTGGACACCGGTCAATTTACGTGGTCGCAGCGGATTGTTGTAGCTGCAAAATGCGCGAATGTTCGCATTAAATGTGGCAAAAAGGTGGGGTAGAATTGCAAAATGACCAAAACCCTGCAAAATCTCACCCCCGCCGAAAACAAATTGTTGGTGTTGCTGCGGCAAAACGCCCGCGCCAGTGTCGCCGATCTGGCGCGCCAACTTGGCCTGGCCCGCGCCACCGTGCAGGAACGTTTGCGTCGGCTGGAGGAGGGCGGGGTGATCGAGGGTTATACGGTACGGCTGGATCCGGACTATGCCCGCAGCCGCGTGACCGCCCACACCCTGGTGCGGATTGACGCAAGAAAAGCCGAGGGACTGTATACCAAATTAAAAAAAATGCCGAGTGTCAGCGGCATTTATGCGCTGTCCGGGGAGTACGATGCTTTGGTTGTATTGCAGGCAGATACCACCACCGAGCTGGACGACGCACTCGACACCATCGGTCGTTATGAAGGCGTGGAGCGTACACAGACCTCGGTTGTGCTGAGTGTGAAATACGAGCGCTAGCCTGCATATTTCACGGGGACGCATTTGAGAGTGGGTGGATAAGCGAGTGATTTTTTGCTCGACTGACCGAGTGATATCAAGATATTACGAGGGAAGAGAGCGGAAAAGCGCTGCTCAGCCGCCCGCTATCGAGTGCGTAGGCCATCAACCTTACGAAGTACAGCTTGGATTCGCAGAATTTATAGGTCGCCAATAATGAAAAGCGTATATAAGGCGGGCCGACCCGTGAAATATGCAGGCTAGCGAAATTGGTAGAGCACGGCAGAAGTCTCAATCGCGATCATTCGATCGTTCGATGATCAATGGAAGAATAAATACGCCACCCAGATCGCCGCAATCACGCCGGCCAGATCGGCGAGCAGGCCAAACCACAGGGCGTAACGAATCTTGTTGATGCCGACCGAGCCGAAATAAAGCGCGATGATGTACAGCGTGGTGTCGGATGATCCCTGCAATATGCTCACCAGGCGGCCGACAAAAGAGTCCACGCCAAACGTTTTCATGGCGTCGATCATCATCGCTCGCGCACCACTGCCACTGACCGATTTCATCAGTGCCGTCGGTAAGCCTGGGGTGAAGTCGGTATTGAATCCCATTTGTGTGAATACCCAGGTGAATCCGCTGACAATCAATCCAAGCACACCGGAATTTCGCAATACGCTGATAGCCACCAACATGCCGACCAGGTACGGAATGATCATCAGTGAAACCTGAATGCCGCCTTTGGCACCCTCAATAAAAGCGTCGTACACGTTTATTTTTTTGCGCAGCCCACCGGCCAGAAATAAAACAATAATGCCGAGCAAAATAAAATTACTGGCCACTTTCGACACCGTTTGAATTTCCGTCCGGGTCAAAAAATTGCTGAAGTACCAGACAATGCCCAGGACGATCGACGTCATGCCACCCAGCCATAACAATATGACGGAGTCAAAAATGTTGATGCGCTGTTTAATCGCCAACGCCATAAACGCAACAAAAGTACCGGCATAAGTGGCAATCAGCGTCGGAATAAAAATGTCCGATGGGTCGGCAGCGCCAAGAATGGCGCGTTGCGCCATCACCGTCAGCGGGATCAGCGTCAGGCCGGCGGTTTGTAAAACCAAAAACATGATTTGTGCATCACTCGCCACGTCCTTGTTGGGGTTGATGCTTTGCAGACTTTCCATTGCCTTGAGCCCAAACGGTGTGGCGGCATTATCCAGACCAAGGAAGTTGGCGGAAAAATTCATCACCATGTGGCCGGTCGCCGGATGATCCTTGGGCACACTCGGAAAGATGCGCGAAAAAAACGGTGAAATGATTTTGGCAATGGAGTTGATGAATCCGGCTTTTTCGCCGACATTTAAAATGCCCAACCATAACGTCATCACCCCTGCCAGCGGCAGGGCGATTTCCATCACACCAACTTTGGCTGATTCAAATGTGCCGTCGACTATTTTTTTGAATACTTCGACATCACCAAAAAATAGCCACTGCGCCAATGCCGCCAAAAAGCCGACAATAAAAAAGCCGGCCCACAGATATGTCATTGCCATGTTGTGTTGCTTTCTGGGCAGGTTGAATGTTCCGACAAAAAATCAGCAACTACAGATGAACACAGATGCACATAGATAAAATCAACAATCTTTGCATGGGCATATCCATGAATTCCATCATCGCCGAATTCACTGAATGGCCGGAAACTTTCAAGTCAAGATTTTGCCCATTTGTGTTTATCCGTGTTCATTTGCGGTTGCAACGCATTGGTTTTCTACTTGACCCGAATCCATAACGGGGCAAATTTGTTATCAGTGCGATGCACCAACGACACATTCGCGCGCGTGACCCATGGAATGACCTGGCGGTGCAAGGGAATGACCAAGACTTCACGTTGGATGATTTCGACCACTTTGTTGAGCATTTGCTGACGTTTTTTGGCGTCCATTTCCATATTGGCGCGGTTGATTAAGTCATCAACTTCGATATTCTTGAAATTGCCGTAATTGGTGTCGCCGGCACCCTTGTCGTTGAGGCTGTGGAATAGTGGTTTCATGGTAAACATGGCGTCGCCGGTAATGTCGCCCCATCCTTGCATACACGCCGAAAATTCTTTTTTGGGGGTGCGGGCGAAATATTGGGCTTTAGGCATGGCATCGACTTTCACCGTCAGGCCGATGCGCGCCCACATGCCGGCCAGTGCGATACAAATTTTTTCGTCGTTTACATAGCGATCATTCGGGCAATGTAGTGTGAACCCGAACCCCTTCGGATAACCGGCCTCGGTAAGTAGGCGCACGGCTGCTGCCACATCATAAGCATGGCGCTTTTCCAATGCGGCTGGAAATCCTTCGACCTTGGGGTTGGGCGTGGCAATGCCGGTCGGCGTGGATAATCCACGCATGATTTGGGTGCGAATGGCTTCGATGTCGATGGCTTGATACATGGCCAAACGAACGTTGCGATCCTTGAATGGATTTTTCCCCTTCACGTCGGCAAATAACAATTCATCTCGTGCTTGATCGAGGGCGATGGAAATGATGCGCGCTTCATCGCCATCCCAGACCCTGAGGTTGCGATCGGCCCGCAGGCGGGAAATATCCTGCAGGGACGGGTCCGGAACAAAATCAATTTCACCTGACATCAACGCCGCCATTCTGGTGGCGTCACTGGTGATGGGGCGGTATTCAATCGAGTCAATATTTCCTTCAAAACGACCGTCCTTGATGCCCCACCAACCAGGATTTTTTTTATGGACGGTCTTTATTCCCGGATGATACGAAACCAGAATGAACGGTCCCGTGCCCATGGCGTTGCGCGCGGCGAACGGTAAATCCTTGGCGGTAAAGTCCTGCGGGTTGACGGCATTATTGTTTTCCGCCCACTTCTTGCTCATGATGGGGATTTCGGCAATTGAAGCGAGCGCGGACGGGTTGGGTGTGGCGGTGGTAAATTCAACCGTATGATCATCGATTTTTCGGGCGGTGCCGGCTGATGAGGTGTAGGTCTTGAATTGCTTGGATTTGCCGGCTCGCTCGAACGAAAACACCACATCATCCGCAGTCATGATCGAGCCGTCGTGAAATTTCACGCCTTTGCGGAGTGTCATCACGCGCGTGGTTGGGCTGACAATTTTCCATGACGTCGCGAGCCATGCTGTTGGCACCATATTTTTTCCGGGTTGCAACAACCGTTCGTATACCAGGGCATTGATCGACTTGGTAAAACTTTCATCCTGCCCATGCGGGTCCTGGGTGGTGGCATCACCCTTCGACGCCCAGCGAAACGGTTTGGCATCGGTCGTCATGGATAGGCCGGCTGTGGCAACAATCAGACACAACAGGGTGCGAGTAAACATAATGCCTCCGAGGTAGGTGCGTTGGTACGTTGCTGAGATGGTTTGGTACGCTTGGCCGGCACCAGTCTATTCACTGTGACCAAATTGCGCCAGCAGTGCGCGCCGCCGGATCGGTTTCGATGGGTCAATCCGCGAACAATTACAATTTGTACGCGGACTTAAATATTAGCCGATTCGTGATGGTATTGGTGTTGTTTGGTATTAAATTGGTATTATTGTTGGCCGAGCCTGTTTGTTGCAAATGCCGGTTGAAATGATTGGTTCGGCCACCCAATCACCCAATCTGCGACCGGCTTGATCAATCGAAGTGTCGCTTAACGTTGTCTCGCTCTGCAAGGCATGAATCAATCCATGGCAGCCTTTAAATCCTTTAAATTTGACTCGCGCGATAGCTCTCCCTTGTACGCGCAGCTTGCCCGTAAACTGGCACACGCCATTCGTGACGGGCAGTATCTGGTGGACGAGGCCCTGCCCTCGGAGCGGCTGTTGTCCGAGTCGCTTGGCGTGTCCAGGGTCACCGCCCGCAAGGCGATTGACCAATTGGTTGAACAAGGTCTGGTGGTACGCAAGCAGGGTTCCGGCAATTACATCGCACCGCGATTTGAGCAGCCGCTGACCAGATTGTCGAGTTTTTCTGAAGAGTTGTCACGGCGTGGTTACACCCCCACCTCGGAGTGGATTAAACGTGCCATCACACCGGCGACACCTGATGAGCAACTGAGTCTGGGTCTGTCGGTCACAGCCAAGGTGGCGCGCTTGGAACGATTGCGGCTGGCGGATGATGTGGTAATGGCCTATGAGGTCAGCGTCTTGCCGGCCAGTGTGATTTCCAAACCCACTGCAATCGAAAATTCACTATACAAATACCTTGAATCGATTCGCAAGGTGCCGGTGCGGGCCACGCAACAAATTCGCGCACTGAATGCGCACGGCAAAATTGCCGAACGACTGGGCATTCCGGAAGGGCAGGCGCTGTTGTTCATCACCCGGTTGGGTTATCTGGCGTCTGGACAAGTGGTCGAGCTGACACATTCGTATTGCCGCAACGACTATTACGACTTTATTACCGAGATGAAACGTGAGTAGAGTGACCGGTGTGGATGCCCGCCAGCCTCGGTGTCTGTCCGGCAATATTCTGACTCCGCGGGGATTTGTCTGCGGATCGGTGGAGATGATGGACGGTCACGTTGTTTCGATAACCGGTAGCGCCATCGATATTGCTACCGTGCGGGATACAAACACACCGATGATCCTGCCTGGATTTGTTGATTCACACGTGCATGGCGGTGGTGGTCGCGACATCATGGAGGGTGGTGACGCGGTCAATAAAATTGCCGCCATTCATGCCGGCCACGGCACCACTTCAATGTTGGCGACCACCATGACCGCACCAGTAGCGGATTTGGATCGCGCCTTTGCGGCCCTGACTGATGTTGGTCGCCTTCGACAAACGGATGGCGCGCGCATATTGGGTGTGCACCTTGAAGGCCCGTTTATCAATCAGAGCATGCTTGGTGCGCAACCTGATTTTGCGCGGCCATTCGCGCTTGATGAGTTGGCAAAATTACACGCGATCGCACCGATTCGGCTGATTACCCTTGCGCCGGAAGTGCCGGGCAATATGGCTCTGATTGCCGGGCTGGTCGCAGCCGGATTTACGGTGCAGCTTGGCCACACCGCCGGCACCTACGAAGACGGCATCGAGGCCATGGCGCTGGGCGCAAAAGGATTCACCCATTTATTCAACGCCATGTCGGGCATGCATCACCGCAAACCTGGTATGGCCGGGGCCGCATTGGCCGGGGCCGACTATGCGGAAATCATCCCCGACATGCTGCATGTGCACGCTGGCGCCATTCGTGTTGCGCTGCGGGCGATTCCGAAATTATTTTGTGTCACCGATTCCACCGCGGCATCGGGCATGCCGGATGGTGAGTATCGTCTCGGCAGGCACACGGTGCGAAAATGTATGGGTGGTGTTCGGCTTGCAGACGGGACACTCGCGGGTTCGAGTTTGACGATGGATCAGGCGTTGCGAAATTTGGTGAATGTGATCGGACTGGATTTACACGAGGCATCACAGCGGGTTTCGACGTTTGCGGCGGACTATTTGGGCTTGGCAGACCGCGGTCGGATCGAAGTTGGTGCGTGGGCGGACCTGGTGGTTTTGGATCGCGATCTGCAAATTGACAATGTATTTATTGAGGGACATACGATTGGTTAATCCTTCCGGCTTGCCGCCATCATGCATGCTGCAGGAAGCGCGGGAGGCGCCCATGGCGGTCGCCCGTCAGTTGGTTGCAGACCAATCGCTGTATCAGGACTTTGCGCGGGCACTACGAGACTCCTCACCGACGGCGGTATTGACGGTTGCCCGAGGCAGTTCGGATCACGCCGCCCACTTCATGGCGTATCTGATCATGGCGCGGCTGGGAAAATTAGTCACATCATTGCCGATGTCGCTGATCACTCTGTACCAGACAAAAATTCAATGTGCAGGCTTGGTATCCATGGCGTTTTCGCAATCGGGCCAAAGTCCGGACTTGGTCGCACCCATGCGTTATTTCACCGACGGCGGAGCCACCACCGCCGCGTTTGTGAATGACCCGACCTCACCTTTGGCTGCCGCTGCGCGGTGGGTCTTTCCGCTCCATGCCGGCACGGAAAAAAGTGTCGCGGCCACCAAAAGCTTCATTGCGCAGTTGGTCGCGGGCGCACGGGTTGCTGCGGAATGGCAACAGGACCGCGTGTTGCGTGCGGCGTTACAAAATTTGCCGCCGGCGTTGGCCGGGGCGGCCGCCGTTGACTGGACTGCTGGCATAGACGCCTTCAAAAACGTTGATCGGTTGTTTGTCATCGGTCGGGGAACCGGCTTGGCGGTGGCGATGGAAGCAGCACTCAAATTCAAAGAAACCTGTGCCATTCAGGCGGAGGCATTTTCCGGGGCGGAAATTCGACACGGGCCGATGGCGTTGATTGATGCGGGTTACCCGTTGTTGATTTTTGCGCCGCGTGGTCCGGCGCAGCCGGGTTTGATCGCACTGGCCGATGAAATGCGCGCACGCGGGGCGAGGGTGGTATTGGCCGCTTCCGACGACATTGCCAGCGCCAATTTGCCGATTGTTGCCACGGACGCGGTTGATCTTGATCCGATATCCATGATTCAGAGTTTTTATCCGATGGTTGAAGCACTGGCGCGCGCACGCGGGTTTGACCCCGACCAGCCAAAATTTTTGGCCAAGGTCACCCGCACCCAATAGCCGTTCGGACCAGTGCCGACATTTATGCCGTCATTGGCGGCCTCAAGATATCTGCCACGACGCCGAAAACCAGTTGACGGGCTTTGATGTGCAACTTTGCAGGATCGTGCCCGCGACTTTAATCGTCCCCGGAGGTTCACGGCCATGCCCGCCCCAACAATACCCGCCAATGAAGCCAGCAGATTAGTGGCACTGCAGGCGCTGAATATTTTGGATACCCTGCCTGAGGAGCGGTTTGACCGGGTCACGCGCCTGGCCAAAAAATTATTCAATGTGCCGATTGTGCTGGTGTGCCTGGTCGACGCAGACCGCGTCTGGATCAAATCCGGATTTGGTTTGGAGCAAACTGATTACCCGCGCGGCACTTCATTTTGCGGACATACCATTCTTGAAAACGATATGCTGGTGGTGTCCGATACCAATGAGGATGAACGCTTCAGCGATAGCGCGCTGGTGGTGGATCCGCCCAATATTCGCTTTTATGCCGGTTACCCGTTAACGGTCAGCGGCGGGGTGCGCATCGGCACCCTGTGTTTGTTGGATGTGGTGCCGCGCAGCTTCGACGAGAAAGAATGTGATTTGCTGCGCGATTTGGGGAGAATGGTTGAGCAGGATTTTATTGCTCTGGAGTTGGCCACGACCGATGATTTGACCAAACTGGCCAACCGGCGCGGATTTGAAACCCTGGCCCATCACGTTTTGACCACTTGTAATCGCATGACCATTCCGGCCTCGCTGTTGTTTTTTGACCTGCGTGGCATCAAACAAATTAATCAAAGATTTGGACGCGCCGAAGGTGATCGTGCGATTACTGTTTTTGCGGACGTGTTACAACGACAATTACGCGGCAGTGATGTGGTCGGTCGTTTTGGCAGTGATGAATTCGTCGCCGTGGTGGTCGATTTGGGCGCCAACGGTGCCGATGAAATTGTCAAACGGGTGCGACACAATCTGGATGTCCTGAACGGCTACAACAACCGTGGATATGAGATTGGATTCAGCGTGGGCAGAATTGAGTACAACGAAGTGAAACACACTTCGATTGCCTGCTTGCTTGCAGAGGCCGACCGGGTCATTTACGCCAACAAACGCTCTTGCGCGGTGGCCCATGAACACATCGCGCAAACGGGTGATCAGGTGGTGACCCATTTGGTGAATGACCTTAAGCCGATAGACACGCAAAAATATTCTGTCTATCAAACCAAAGCATATTCCAAGTCGCAGGCCGCCTCGCCGCGAATATAACCTGCTTAGCCAGCCCGTTTATTCTGCAATTCTTGCCCGTTGACGCCGGACGCTTTTACCCAAGGCGTCAACCTTGCCGCGCTAAATTTTCTCCATCACGCGCCGCCCTGGCTGACGTTTTTCTCCAAAAATTTAAGGGTGGCGATTGTGACCGATTATCGTCTGGTCATTGTTCGGTCATTCGCCTATTTGCGGTAGCCTACAAGCGATCGCTGTTGGTAATCAACCTTGCGAAGTCAGTTTGGATACGCAGAATTTATTGCTCGCCAACACTGAAAAACATATGCAAGGCGGGCCGACCCGTGAAATATGCAGGCCCTAGGTCGTGCCAAAAATAGGCCACACTGCGACCACTAACTGGTATGCTACTGGTATTTCAGCGAGTGTTGTTTGGGCGGTTCGGCAATGCGCCCATTTTGCCGCTGTTTGCATTGTCGTCCACGGTTTGTATAGGTGTCCAGGTAAAATGCAAAAAGAATACTGGTAGCGGTTTTCCAGTCATTTTTGTCGCAAACGCCGCGCCTATAAACAGAGTTGGTTATTGGCTTTTTCATTTTTTGACATTTTGAATATGACGCTAAAGACCGAAACGCCCAATATTGACCACGGCACACTTGACGAATATCCGGTAGAGAAGTTGGTCAATGTTTTGATTGACGACCAATTTCATGCGGTTGCCGCGGTGCTTGCCGCCAATGCCGCCATTGCCGCGGCGGTGGCAGCAGCAATGCCACGGATTCGTGCCGGTGGTCGTTTAATTTATGTCGGAGCAGGCACCTCTGGTCGTCTTGGTCTATTGGATAGTGTTGAGCTCTATCCAACTTTTTCCTGGCCGACCGATCATGCCGTGGCGTTGCTGGCCGGTGGCCGCGAGGCCATGTTTAAGGCGGTTGAAGGTGCCGAGGACAGCCGTGAGCAGGGCGCGAGTGACATCGCGCAGGCCAAGGTGGGTAAAAGCGATGTGGTGATTGTTTTGGCCGCTTCCGGTACCACGCCGTATGCCTTGGGTGCAATGGCGGCCGCTCATGCGGCTGGTGCATTAACAATTGGCATAGCCAATAATCCCGCCACGCCGGTTGTATTGGAGGCGGAGTGCGGCATCACCCTCGACACCGGCAGCGAAATGATCTCCGGCAGCACCCGCTTGAAAGCGGGCACGGCACAAAAAATTGCGCTCAACACCATCTCCAGCGCCATCATGGTCAGACTCAACAAGGTATATGGAAATTTGATGGTCGATTTAAAGCCAACCAACGCGAAATTGATCCGCCGCGCGGTTCGCTTGACCAAACTCGCCACCGACTGCGACGAACAGACGGCGGGCGATACACTTAAAGCCTGCGGGTATCATGTCAAAGTTGCGATAGTTGCCATCAAAAAAAACATGACGGTCGAGCAGGCAGAGTCGGCATTGGCGGCGGCAAGCGGTAGTGTGCGGGCTGCATTAAATAATTCTCCCGGCTAAGTTTGGTTAGGGCATTGTGCAATTGGCCAGGACGTGGCAACAGCACAAAACAACGGGGCCGGGTCATGATCAGGATGGCGAAAATTGAGCACAGAAAAATTTGATTTGAACCGGCAACCAGTGTTGGGCGATCGGGCCAAAACCCCGTGGGCGTGGATACCATCGTTGTATTTTGGCCAGGGCATTCCTTACGTGGTGGTGATGATGTTGTCGGTCATCATGTACAAAAACCTGGACGTCTCCAATACCGATATTGCGCTGTACACCAGCTGGCTGTATTTGCCATGGGTGATCAAACCACTTTGGTCGCCGTTGGTCGATATGTTCCGCACCAAGCGCCATTGGATTGTAGTGCTGCAATTTCTAATCGGTGTCTCATTGGCGATGGTGGCGTTGACCATTCCCACCAGTGGATTTTTCCAAATGACGCTGGCGGTGTTTTGGTTGATGGCGTTCAGTTCCGCCACGCACGACATTGCCGCCGATGGTTTTTATATGTTGGCGCTCAAGCAGCATCAACAGGCGGCGTTTGTCGGCGTGCGCTCGACGTTCTACCGCATCGCCATGATTTCCGGGCAGGGCGGATTGGTGTACTTGGCCGGCAAGTTGGGCGAGATTACCGGAAATGTGGTATGGGCGTGGTCGATAGTGTTTTGGGTATTGGCGGGTTTGTTTTTGTTGTTGTCGGTCTATCACCGCTTTGTATTGCCCCGCCCCGAATCGGATGTGACGGTGTCCGGTGGGGGCAACCTCTTGGAAGAATTTCTGATCACCTTCAAGTCGTTTTTTGTGCGCGCCGATATCTGGTTGGTGTTGGCATTTTTGTTGACCTTTCGTTTGGGCGAAGCGCAGGCACTCAAACTGATCGGACCGTTTCTGTTGGATCCGGTCAGCAAAGGCGGGTTGGGTCTGACCACCGCAAATTTTGGTTTGGTTTATGGCACGTTTGGCGTGTTGGCGTTAACCCTCGGCGGGTTGTTGGGGGGGTATACGATTTCGCGTGGTGGACTCAAGAAGTGGATTTGGCCGATGTTGTTTGCGGTGCATATCCCCAACCTGGCTTTTGTTTTTTTGGCCACCACGCAGCCCAGCAGTCAGTTGGTGATTGTAGCGGCGATCATGTTTGAACAATTTGGTTATGGTTTTGGTTTTGCCGCTTATTTGTTGTTCATGATTATGGTGGCGGATAACAACGGCAAAGGTATCCACAAAACGGCGCACTATGCGATCTGTACCGGATTTATGGCGCTCGGCATGATGCTACCGGGAATGATCAGCGGCTGGATCCAAACCCAGCTTGGTTATTTGCAGTTTTTTATCTGGGTTTGTTTATGTACCATTCCCTCAATCATCGTCACCTTGTTTTTGAAGATTGATCCGGCATTTGGGAAAAAGGTCGATTGACGTGACCGTGGTACATGATCCGGCGTCGTTGTCGAACCGTCTGGTTTCGCTGGATGCTTTTCGTGGTTTTACCATCGCCGCCATGGTGCTGGTGAATAATCCCGGTGATTGGGGCAATCTCTATTCACAACTGGCCCACGCCGAATGGCATGGTTGGACATTCACCGACTGGGTGTTTCCGTTTTTTCTGTTTATCTGTGGCGTGTCGATGACACTCTCCATCGCCAAGCGGCGCGTGAGTGCCAGCGGGTCGGCGGCCAATAATGTGGCATTGATGTTGACGCTTTGGAAGCGCGCGGGGATTATTTTCTTAATCGGCTTGATGCTGAATTTCATTCCGAATTTTGATTTCAACACGGTGCGTATTCCCGGTGTGTTGCAGCGTATTGCCCTATGCACGGCGTTGGCTGCGCCTATTGTGTTGTTCTGTCCATGGCGCGCCCAGCTGGCTTGGATTGTTGTGTTGCTGGCCGTTTATACCGCGGTGATGTTGCTGGTTGCCGTGCCGGACAGCGCCGGGGTGGTCGCGGCAGGGGTGCTCGAGCCGGGGCGTGACGTCGGCGCTTATATTGATCGCCAGTTGCTGTCCGGTCACCTTTGGGCAAAGTCAAAAACATGGGATCCGGAAGGGTTGTTCAGCACCATTCCGGCGTTAACCAGTATGTTGTTTGGTGTGTTGCTTGGTCACTGGCTCGCCAGTCCTGGTGGACACGCCGGCAAAACCGTGTGGATGATGTTGGCGGGGTTATTGTGTTTATGGGTGGGTGTTGTCATCGATGCGACTGTTATGCCGATTAACAAGAGCCTGTGGACCCCCTCTTATGCCATTTTTATGACCGGTTGGGGCTTGTTGATGTTTGCTGCGTTTTATTGGTTGATCGACGGTTGTGATTCGGCGAGCATCCGCGCACAAGCGCAAAAGTGGCTGCGGCCGTTTACGATCTTTGGCATGAACGCACTGTTTATATTTGCGTTTTCCGGGCTGGTGGCAAAAATGTTGGGCGTGATCAAATTCACCCAGACTGATGGCGGCTTACTGTCGTTAAAAGCTATTCTGTACGCGCCGATCAAGGCCTTACCCATCGCCGCGGTGAATCAATCGTTATTGTTTGCAATTTTGTTTAACCTCGCCATGTTTTTGATTGCGTGGTTCATGTGGAAAAAGAAATGGTTTATCAAGGTTTAGTGATGAAGACGTTTTGTGTTTTATTCATGGGCCTTTTGGTTGCCTGTGCCGAACCCAGACCAAAGCCGGTCGATGTGGTCGGCGAGCCGCCGGCCGTGCCACGTGAATTTCGTGCCGTGTGGGTGGCGACGGTTGCCAATATCGATTGGCCGAGCAAACGCGACTTGTCGGTCGCCCAACAACAAGCTGAGATTGTGGCCATTCTCGATCGCGCCAAGGAGCTCAATTTAAATGCAGTGGTGTTGCAGGTGCGCACCAGCGCCGACGCCTTGTACGACTCGGCGTTGGAGCCGTGGTCAGAATATTTGACCGGCACGCAGGGTAAGGCACCGGAGCCGTTTTATGACCCGTTGAAGATGTGGGTGGATGAGGCGCACCAACGAGGCTTGGAATTACACGCCTGGTTCAATCCCTATCGCGCCCGCAGCAATCAAGCGAAGTCGGTCAACGCAAAAAATCATATTGCCAATACCAATCCGGCGGTAGTGAAAACTTATGGTGGATTTTTGTGGATGGATCCGGGTGAAGCTGCCGCCTCGGAACAGACACTAAAGGTGATCTTGGACGTGGTGCGTCGTTACGATATTGATGGTGTGCATATCGATGATTATTTTTATCCGTATCCGCTGCCGATGCCCGGTACGGCTGTGCCGCCCCCATCCGCAGACGATACCCCGCAAGCGCGTGCCGAATTGCCGTTTCCAGACGAGCCGGCGTGGCAGGCCTATTTAAAAAATGTGGCCGCGCAGCCGGGTGCGGGGGGCGTAGGCAATGGCGCACAAAGTACGGCAGCGAAACTTTCTCGTGCCGACTGGCGGCGGCAAAACGTCAACAATTTAATCGAGCGGATTCACTTTGGAATCAAAAGTGAAAAGGCATGGGTGAAATTCGGCATCAGCCCGTTTGGTTTGGGCAAGCCGGAAAAACGCCCGCCGGGCATCGCTGGTTTTAGTCAATACGACAAACTTTATGCGGACGCCGAGTTGTGGCTGCAAAAAGGCTGGCTTGATTATTTCACGCCGCAACTCTACTGGGCGGTGGATCAAAAGGCGCAGGCTTATGGTGTGTTGTTGGACTATTGGGCAAAAGAAAACACCCTGGGACGCCACCTTTGGCCGGGTTTGTATACCAGTCGTATCAACGACACTGATAAATCTTGGCTGCCGGAAGAAATCGTCAGGCAGATCAATTTGACGCGCTTAAAAAATGTCAGCGATCCAATGGTGAGCGGCCATGTGCATTTCAGTATGGTGGCGATGGCACAAAACCGGCGGGGATTAAATGATCAACTCAAAACAAATCTGTACCAAACTGCGGCGCTGATTCCGGCAACACCCTGGCTTGGATTACACACACCGCTTGCACCGGTGGTGACACTTTCGCGCGATCTGGATCGCCCGAATAAAATTCGTGTCAGAATTTCCCCGTCGGCCGAGTCAGGCGGGCGTGCCGTTTCCCACGCCGTTTTTTGGATGCTGGTAAACGGCGGCTGGCAGCACAAGATTGAAGCAGTCGGCAATGATCCGGCGCTGGCATCGACAAAAATGCTGGTATTGGATGAGTTGGCAGGATTGCCTGAGGCGATTGTTGTATCGATGGTTGATCGTGTTGGCAACGAAAGTGCGCGCATTCGAATTGACCAACCACAGTTGCTGGCCGCCAAGGGGGCGATGTGAGCAGCGTAGAGCAACAAGCGAACCCAAGCGGAGCGGAGCCGAAGTCATCAGCGGGGCTGGGGTTGGGGCTGGATGCCGGCGGCACCAAAACACGCTGGGCATTGTCGCGGGCGGATGGCGAAATGGTTGCGGATGGATTTGTCGCGGGCCTGACCGCATTGCAACTCGGCACCACCGACGGTCGTGCCCATATCCAGTCGGCCATGGCCGACCTGGCCAATCAGGTGCTGGTGTTTGGCGTGCCGACCGGTGTTTGTGCCGGGGTGACCGGTTTGGATGCGCGTGATGAGCAACTTTGCCGGTCGATTGCCGTGCCGCTGGGTATAGCCAGTGAAAGGGTTGCCGTGCACAGTGACATCGAGATTGTTTGTCGTGATCTGTTTTTGCCGGGTGAGGGTTATGTTGTTTACGCCGGCACCGGCTCGATTGCCGCGTTTATTGATGCCGACGGGACATTTCATCGCGCCGGCGGGCGCGGCGTTTATCTGGATGACGCCGGTGGCGGATTCTGGATGGCGCGCGAGGCGTTGCGCCACATTTGGCGGCGCGAGGATGAAGCGCCGGGAAGCTGGCAACAATCACCACTCGCGGTTGCGCTGTTTCAACAAATGGGCGGCAGCGATTGGGCCACGTCGCGACAGTTTTTTTACACGCGTGAACGCGGTGAAATCGGCCAGCTTGCCATGGCGGTTGCGGCGACCGTTGAAAGTGATGCGGAGTCGAAAAGAATTGTCTCTGCGGCCGGCGATGAGCTTGCGCGTCTGGCCAATGCCATGTTGCATCGCTTCGGTGTGCGGCCGATCATGCTGGTTGGTGGCGCGGCACATTTACATCCACTCATCGAGGCGCGTATGCGCGCCGGCCTTGCCGCAGATATTTTGCTGACGTCACGGGCGGCAGAGGCACATATTGCCGCGTCGCGGATTGCGGCGCGTTTTTAGACACCGGAGCCTTTATATGATCAAAAAAATTGTTTTATCCATTGTTGCGATGAGCGTGTTTTCCGGCTGCTCCACGCTCTATATTGATCGGACACACACCGCCAAAAGCCAGGACAGTCGGGCGCAATTTTTGATCCTGCACTACACCGCCATTGATCACCCGACATCGCTGCGTGTGCTGACCGAGCAGGCGGTCAGCAGCCACTACCTGGTGAGTGATGGCGCCAAGGACACGCCAGAAAATTACCGGCCAAGGATTTTCCAACTGGTTGATGAGAGCCGCCGCGCCTACCACGCCGGGGTGAGTTACTGGAAAGGCCACACCCAGTTGAACGCGTCCTCCATTGGCATCGAGATTGTCAATCTCGGCTACCGGGACACGCCGCAGGGCCGCCAATTTTTTGATTACCCCAAGGCGCAAATGGATCTGGTGGTGGCTTTGGTCAAAAAAATCGCCAAGAAACACGACATTAAACCCGACCGGATTCTCGGCCATAGCGATATCGCCCCGCAGCGCAAGAGCGACCCCGGTCCGCTGTTTCCATGGAAGCGCCTGGCCGATGAGGGATTGATACCGTGGTTTGATGACGCGGCGGTTGCGGCCAAAAAAATTGAATACGAAAAACAATTGCCGGATGTGGAATGGTTCCAGAAAAAGCTCGATCAATTTGGTTACTCGGTGTCACTCAACGGCGAATTTGACAAAGCCACCCGCGCGGTAATCACAGCCTTTCAATTGCGCTTTCGGCAGGCAAAATTTGACGGTGAGCCGGACGCGGAAACGGCGGCGATACTCGATGTCATGACGGGCTCGTCAACGGTTTTAAAACAAGCCGCCGAGTTGGGTGTGATTCATTTGCAAAAATAGTATGACCAAACTGCCCGTCATTTTTTTGTTTTCAGGAGCAATTTTTATGGGCGCAGATAGTCATGCCGAACATCGGCCGGGGGGCACAATCGCAGGCACAAACGCCGCGCGTCTCACTGAATTGAGCTCTGAACTTGCCATCATCGTCGCCAATCCGGTAGCCCCATTGGCGAGCCTGTCGGTGCTGGCAGTCAAAAATGGTGAGGTGGTTTACCAGAAACAATTCGGCAGCAAATGGATCGACCCCGGCCATCCGAAAGAAAATAAACCGGCGGATCGCGCCACCACCTATCGTATTGCCTCCATTTCGAAATTGGTCACCACCCTCGGTGTGATGCGCCTGGTTGAAGATGGAAAAATGAAACTCGATGACGACGTCAGTGATCATCTGGGATACAAATTGCGCAATCCACATTTTCCGGATGACGTCATCACCCTGCGCATGTTGTTGTCCCACACCTCATCGTTGCGCGACACCGCCGGCTATTACTGGGAACACAATCAGGGCGTAGATTTGCGCGAGGTGTTGACCCCGGCGGGCAGGTTGTACGGCAAGGGTGCCATGTGGGCGAGTGGTGCAAATGCCAGGCCCGGTGCCTATTTTTCCTATGCTAATTTACCGTGGGGCGTGATCGCCACCATCATGGAGCGGGTCAGTGGTGAACGTTTTGACCGGTTGATGCAGCGATTGATTTTGACGCCGATGAATTTGGCCGGTGGTTTTCATCCGGCGGATTTTTCCGCGCATGATCTGGCCAACGTCGCCACGTTATATCGCAAACGTCGCGAGGTGGGCGGCAAGGAAATTTGGGATTCTGCCGGGCCGTGGGTGGCGCAGGTGGATGATTATGGGCAAACCCCACCCGAGCCGCGCGCCACCACTGCGTATGTCATCGGTAGCAATGGCACCCTGTTTGGACCACAAGGCAATTGCCGACTATCCGCTGAGGGCCTCGGCAGCATCATGTTGATGTTGATGAATAAAGGCAAACATCAAGGCAAACAAATTCTTGCCGAAAAATCGGTGGCGTTGTTGATGCAACCACAGTGGCGCAACAATCAAAAAACCGGCATGGAGAGCAATGGTGACCATGGCACCGGGCGGTTTCAAGCGTGGGCCTTGGGGGCGCAAATTTTCACCGATGCCAGTATCAACGGCAGGGGTGATCGTTTGGTGGCGGGCGGTGGCCTCTCCGGAGTTGGCCATTATGGCGATGCCTGGGGGCTCAGATCGTTGCTGGTGTTGAATCCGGTTAGCCGCGACGGTTTGATTTTTTTGTCAGGTGGTCCCGGTTTTGACCCCGACAGAAAGCCCGGAAAGTTTTCATCGTGGCCACGTTACCAGGAACAAGTACTGTCGGCTCTTGATCAATATGTTTTCCGGGCATCCTTGCCCGCGCAGATGAAAGAAGAAAAGAAATAAAAGGCAAGGCGTACAGACATTTTCCGGACTATTTTGGTTGGGGAGGCGCGTCAAGTCCAGTGTTTGATAGTCTGCTTTTTGTGTTCTGGATTTATCCGCCCACGTTTTTATCAGCGGAGGTACGCTGCGTGTTGTCCACTCTACGGCCAACCTGCGCGTACCCACCAAGCCTATTTTTTAAACGACCGCCGTTTCCAGCAAAGTCAGCGTTTCGGCGCGTGTGTCGAGTCGGGCGCGAATGCCAACGGGAATAGTGAATTGTTGTGGGATATGACCAAACGAAAAACCGTACACGGCTGGTTTGGTAAGTTTTGCAAAATGGTCGTCAAGCGTTTGTTCCAGTGACAGCGATGGATCACCATCGGGCGCATTGCTGCGACGAAACACGCCGAGCATGATGCCGGCCGCACGTTCAAACGATTGACTTTGTTTGAGTTGCGTCAGCATGCGATCAATCCGGTAGGGTGCCTCACGAATTTCTTCAAGGAATAACAACGCATCCTGCCAATCGGCTGCGTAGGGTGTGCCGACCAATGCGGCTAACACGGCGAGATTGCCACCGATCAAACGGCCTTCGGCAACACCGTGGTGAAATGCACGCATCTTAAATTCGTCGGTCGCTTGCGCCTGGTTTTTGACCGACATATAAATGGTGGTTTCACGGCGCGGGTACATCAACACGGCTTCGAGTTGGGTGGCGGCGTAATCGGAAAACGACGACGAGGCGACCGGCCCGTGAAAACTTACCAGGCCGACCCGCCGGAAAAGCGCCAGGTGCAGGGCGGTGATGTCCGAATACCCGATCAGAATTTTTGGGTGTTGACGAATCATTTTGTAGTCTATAAACGGCAACAGTTGTGAGCACCCCGAGCCGCCACGCGCCGCCCAGATCGCCTTAACGTCACGATCCAAAAACATGGCGTGTAGGTCGGCTATGCGCTCGGCAACCGTACCGGCGGTGTTGCCACGGGCGGCCAAAATGTTCTTGCCGACTTTGACCCGCATGCCAAAGGCCTCCAAATTTTTGACACATCGTTCGACGGCTTCGGCATTGGTGGCACCACTGGGTGCGATTAATCCCACCAGATCACCCCGTTTAAGTGCAGCCGGTTTGATGATTTTTTTTGTTGGGGCCGCATTCACCACACCCGGCCAAAAACCGCCGGTCGTAATGGTTACGGCCACGGCGAACAGGTTAAATTCCCGCCGCGTTAACGTTTGGATTGTTTCCGCATTGTCGCATTCAAAGGATATTTTCGGTACGCGCATGTGATGTCCGATGACCGCAATTGGAATAAAAACGGGGTGCCAAATTGGCACCCCGTGAGTGTTTGCCGTAACAGTCGAATTATTATTTAAAGTTGTAGGTCAAATTCACCGTGAAGGCGCGCCCACGTGGATTGGCCACCCGTGCGTCCCATGCGGTTCCAGGTGAAAAGTCAACGTTGGCTGCGGTGAACGGTGGGTCGGTGTTGAGCAGGTTTTGAATGCCACCAATGATGGTCAGGTCTTTGAATCCCTTGTAGGTGGCAGACACGTTGTACAGCGTGTAGCTCTTTACGTTTGGATTAAAGTTTGGCGCAAAAGCCACACCATCCGGCACAAAGTCTTTGTAACCAGAGGCATAACTTTGCGACAAGGTCGAGCTCCAATTGCCCTTGGTGTACGAAACGCGCGCGTTATGTTTCCATTTCAGATACAAGTTCGCCGCATCCCAGGATCCGCCCACTGCTTGCGCATAGTCGCGGGTGGTGAAGATGCGTGATTGGTAGCTACGCATACGCGTGCCATCGAGGCCTGCCCGCCAAGTGCCGCCCATGGCTTTCCAATTGGCCGCAATGCTGAAGTCGGTTCCTTTGGCGATGTCACCGTCGGCGTTGACATAACCGGCGCGGATCGCAGTCAATTGGCCGGCGGCATTACGAATAAAGCTGTCCGGGAAGGTCTGGAAGTTGGCCAGCACACCGTTCACGCCGGTAACGGACAACAAAAAGATGCGTTTGGTGCGTTTGACTTCCCATGTGTCGGCAGTGATTGTCAACCAGCTGGTCGGTGACAACACCACGCCCAAGGTATGTTGCTTGGACACTTCAGGTTTCAGGAACGCATTGCCACCGCTAATTTGATCAACACGAATACCGCAGGCGGCGTTGGTGGCGACAAAAGTCGGGCAAAGGATCGGATCGTTGATGTTTTGCGCCAGCGGGGATGCGCCACCAATCGAATACAACTGGAAAAAGCTCGGTGCGCGGAAGCCTTCGTTATATGAACCCCGGAACAAAATAAAGTTAAAGGGGTTAAAGCGGAAGGTGTATTTTGGGTTGGTGGTATTGCCAAAATCGCTGTAACGGTCATTACGTACGGCGGCGGTGACTTCCAAACTCTTTAGTAGCGGAATGGCGATCTCAGCGTAAGTGGCCTTGACATCACGGGTGGCCCTATTAATTGCCGTGTCAAACGGCGCGCCGGTAATGGCGACCGACGTGGCATCGTTGCGGAATTTGTAGGATTCATTGCGCACATCAAAACCGACCGCTGCGGAAACGGCACCGGCCGGCAAATTGAACAATTCACCGGTGACCGAACCGTCAAACTGATTCAGTCCGGCTTCGCCACCAAATAACGACGTGCCGTTGGCGCGCGCTGCGTTTAACAACGCCATGGCGGCATCGGTTTGTGTTTGACCGGCTCGTAACCATGGATTGATCAAGCCGCTGCCAAGGGCCGCGTTCAATTCCAGGGTGCGGAAATAACCGTTGGCCAGTGTTGAGCCGGCCCGGTTACCCGCTTGTGAATAGCCCAGTTTGTAATCGTATTTGCCAAGGGTTCCCTCGAGTGCCACCATCGCGCGGAAGGCGGTTGAAACGTTGGTGCTTTCGCGAGGTCCACACGCCAGACAGCGCCAGCGATAGGCAATTGGCAGGTCATTGCGGAAGGTCGGAATATAGGCGCGCAGACTTTGGTAAAACGGTCCGTTCACCGGGTAAGCACTGCCGGCGGCAATGCTGGTGGTCAACTGCAACTCTTCGAATTGATTGGTGGCTTCAGTACGTGAGCCAACCAACTCCATGATGGCAGTATGGTTTTGTGCAAACGCCCAGGTGCCGCGCGCGACCAGATTTTGCCGGTCGTTTGGTTGGATCAAGACACGCTGTTTGCCGTAGTCGTACGAGCAGCCACGAGCAGAGTTATAAAAAGCCGGGCCGAGCACATCGGCGCGGTATTGGAAGCCATCCTGAATGGTGTTGCAGGCGTTTTCAAAACTGAGTAGATTGGCACGATTCAGCGCAATGCTGGTGACTGGCAGGGTATACGAGCCAATAATCGGCGACCCCGTCGGGTTCACCCCCATGCCGGTATTGGCGGCAGAGTTTTGCGTGGCGAATGGTGAGCCGCCGGTGTCCGGTGTCAGGCCACGATCAGGCTGATTGCCGTTTACAAAACTACGCTGCGCACCGCGCAATTTTTCCTGACGATCAACCGTGTAGCTGGCAACGATATTGAAGCCATCCTTGGCTAGGTCACCAATGCCGCCAACCACCGAGGCGCGGGTGGATTTGCCGCCACCTTGTTGCGTGACGTTGGTCGAAGCATTCAGTTGGACGCCGCGAAAGTCTTTTTTCATGATGAAATTAATCACACCGCCGATGGCGTCGGTGCCGTAAATGGCCGAGGCGCCGTCTTTTAACACTTCAACGCGCTGTACGGCCGCAAGCGGGATCGCATTCAAATCAACGGCATTACCACGCGCACCGTGGGTTGAGACGCGCCGACCGTTTAACAAAATCAGGGTGCTGGATGCGCCCAAGCCACGCAAATTGGCGGCGGCAACGCTATTGCTGTTGCGGTTTTCGTTGGCATTGACACTAAAAGCGACGTTGGACGACATGTTGTCCGCGCTGGTGCCATTGGCGGACAGCAACATGACCAGCTGCTCGGCACTGGTAATGCCGGCGCGATCGATATCTTCTTTTGTGATAATTTGCAGCGGGGTGGCACCTTCGTCGTGTACGCGTTTGATGCTGGATCCGGTCACTTCAATTTTTTCCGCTTTCGCTGGTGGACTCGCCGGTGGACTCGCCGGGGTGGGCGTTTGTGCAAATGCCGGACCTGCAATGCAGATCAATGAAATCACCTGGGCAATTTTTGTTAGTTTCACTGGGTTCTCCTGATAGTGACTGGTTAATACGTTAGTTAGACGCGGCGAATGCCGACCCGGCTTCGCGCGAATGCTTGTTCAATCGATATTGGGCACTTCAATACGGCTAATCACAATGCAGCGCGCTGACATTGAAGGTTAATACCAATATACTACCAATAGATTATTGATTTCTGATTGTTACATAAAAACAACAAATTAGTTATGGGTGCGCCATGGGAAATCGGCTGATGTCATGCAAAAGTTAATTGTTGTTTTTACCATTGTTGTCGCTGTTCTTGGCACGGTGTGGAGCGCGCCGAGCAGAGGGGAATTGCCCGCTGACATTAGCAAAATGATGCTCGACCGGCAATTGCCACCTGACTCGCTCGGTGTGATGGTGCTGCGGTTGGCGGATGGCCAAATCGTATTGGCGCATGGTGCCGATAAGCCATTGCAACCGGCATCAACGTTAAAAGTTTTAACTGCGATTGTCGGCCTGGACCGACTCGGACCGGCCTATCGTGGCCGCACTGAAATTCTGACCGCATCACCGGTTGCGACCGGAGTACTCAAAGGCGACCTGATTTTGCGCGGTTTCGCCAATGCCGATTTCACCTGGGAGGAGATGCAGCGTTTGCTGCAGAAATTACGTCATCAGGGAATTTCCGAAATTGACGGCGACGTTGTTGTTGACCGTGGCTTTTTTCAGCCGGGGCGCATCGACATTGGGTTGCTGCCGTTTGATGAATCTCCGGAGTTTCGCTACAACGTGATTCCGGATGCGTTGTTGATTAATACCAATTTATTGCAGTTTGATATTGACGCCACGGAAGTGGATTTTCAAATTCGGCAAACGCCGGGTTTGGATCGGGTCACGATTATTTCTAACATGACGCTGTTGGATCGTGCCTGTGACAAATGGGAGGATGGTTGGCAGATTCCCAACACGGTCAAGGCGGAGAACGGCGAAATTCGCATCTATTTGAACGGACAGTTCCCCAAAAACTGTGCACAGACCGTCCATATAAGCGTACTCGATCGCGCCGATTATGTGGATCGATTGTTTCGGACTTTGTGGCATAACTTGGGCGGCAAATTCAACGGGACGGTGCGTGAGGTCGAAACCGTTCTGACTGACAATCCGGATAAGCCGGGTTTGACACGCGTTTTGGCAGAACATCGTGCGCGTCCGTTGGCGGAGGTGACCCGAAATATCAACAAGGTGTCGGATAACACTATTACCCGAACCATTTTTTTAACGTTGGGCGCGATGTCAAAACAAACATCGGAAACAGTGGGCGAAATAAACATGCCGACGCTCAAAAAAGCGGAGCGTGAAATTCATGCGTGGCTCAAACAACATGGCATCGACGACACCGAGCTGGTGCTCGATAACGGCTCCGGTTTGTCGCGTAGTGCACGCATCAAACCGGCGCAATTGGCCGCTGTATTGCAGGTGGCCTATCGTAGCAAGTGGGCGCCAGAATTTATTTCCAGTTTGCCGATTGTGGGCGTCGATGGCTCGATGCGAAATCGACTGAAGTCCAGCCCTGTGGCTGAGTTCGGTCGGATCAAAACCGGTGGGCTACGCGACGTTGTGGCGGTGGCCGGTTATATCCCGGACATGAATGGGCAACAACATGTGGTGGTGGCCATGTTGAATCATGAGCGCGCTGTTCGGTCCGGTGGCCGGGCGATTGTGGATGGATTGTTGGATTGGGTCGCCAAATCCGGCGCGCCTGCGGGTTCGATCGCGGCAAAGAGCGGCCAAGAGCAGGCAGTAGTCGGTGCGCGGTAATTTTTTTGCCGGCCGGAGGTCGCTAAAGCACCCTTGCATAGTTGGCCCGCACGTTTAGCCGGTCGCCACAATCAAAGTGCCACCACTCGGTGTTGATGCCGTGAAATCCGGCATGGTTCATGGCGTCCCGCAGTAATCGTCTGTTTTGAATGTGCTGGTTGGACAAGACACCTTCGGCTAAAAATTTTTCTTCCAGAGCCGGATGGGAGGTCACCGTTAAATCGTCAAACGGCGTACCCATATCAAGTTCGATGCCGTTCGCGTCGATGAGAGTGAGATCGACCGCCATGCCAAACGAATGGATGGATCCGCGGACCGGGTCGGCCAAATATATTTGTAAATCGGTACCAGCCAACGCTTGCCAAAGCGCTTCCTGCACGCGTTGTGGCCGCAATGCGTCCAGAATCAAAATTGAAACGTCCGGTTGCAGCACATGCAGCCATTCCACCGCATGGGTCAAGGCAGCGGCCGCATCGCGATGCAACCAGGCGCAATCAATGTCGCCATACAAATCGCGACCGACAAAATTTTGCGCACTGCCGTACCGTAAATCAACGCGTGTGCCGTGGATGGTGTTGAGGCGACAAAAGTCATCGCAGTCGGCAATGGCCTCAATTTGGACGGTGTTTTGTTTGGTGGGTGGCATAAGCTGGAATGTTGCGTGCCGGTATCGGCTGGTGGCAGTTGCTAAAATATGACTTTAACGGGTCATGGTTCGACTCACAACATCGATTTTATTTCTGCCATAAAACATTTTTTCGTTTTGATTTCAGTGGTCAACAATTCTTATGCATTTTAAATCCATACAATTCACCAGCCACTCCAGCCAGAAAACAGCGGTGCGCCTCATTGTCACCGGCGCCGTGCACGGCAACGAAACCTGTGGCACCCAGGCCATTACGCGGGTGCTAAATGATATTGAGTCCGGGCGACTCAATATTATTGCCGGGCAGGTTACTTTTGTGCCGGTGACCAATCCGCTTGCTTATGCCAAGGGTGAACGAAATGGTGATCGAAATTTGAATCGCAATTTGCAACCGGTTGCCGAGCCGATTCACTTCGAGGATCACGTCGCCAATTGGTTATGCCCGTTGTTGGCGCAGCACGATGTGTTGCTCGACCTGCATTCGACGCGCGCAAACAATCCTGCGTTTGCCATGTTGGGTCCGGTTGACAACCATGGCACCCTGCAGCCGTTTCGGCATTATTACAAAGAGCGTGCCATGGCGCGGCATCTGGGAGTGAACCGGTTTGTTGACGGCTGGCTGGGGACCTACGCGCTTGGCGTGGCCCGCCGCCAACAACAGGCAAAACACACCGGGCTGCCGCTCAACCCGCTAAACAGCGATCCTTGTTATGGTGTGGGTTCCACCGAATATATGCGCTCAACAGGGGGCTACGCCGTCACGCTTGAATGTGGACAACACGATGCACCTGAATCACCTGACGTTGGTTATCAGGCGATTTGTAATATCCTGGCGTTTTTGGGGATCAGCGATGGTGCCAAGCCCGCGCCGGTGGGCGTAGCGGAACATTTACATATGTACGAAGTGATCGATAAATCGCACAAAGACGACGTTTTTGCACATGACTGGGCGAGTTTTAGCCGCCTGAGTAAAGGCGATTTGATTGCCACGCGGCACGATGGCGCACAGATATTTGCCGAGCAGGATGGTTTTATTCTTTTCCCGGATGCAAAGGCATTGCCAGGCAATGAATGGTTTTATTTGGCAAAGGCGGACGTGACTTCTTAGTGCCGGATGGTTATAATCGCTGTCTTCTTTGGTGGCTGTAGCTCAGCGGTAGAGTCCTGGATTGTGATTCCAGTTGTCGTGGGTTCGAACCCCATCAGCCACCCCAAAATTCAAAAGCCACCCTGAGGGGTGGCTTTTTGTTTTGGTGGTCTGGTGGCGGTGAGAGCCCACTTTGAGCTTGGCACGTTCGACCAGCAAGTCCAATCAAACGTCAGCCTCGTTGGGTGACGCTGGATTCATCAACAAATGCCTGAAGATGCACAGCTGGAGCGGGTTTCCAGCCTTTTGCCCGGTGCTCGGCGATGACGGTGGTAAAAACGCCGCCACGAACCCAGAATTTTGCGGTGACGCGGGCAAAACGCGGCGCGGTCATGGCCACAATCTTGTCGAGGATTTCATTGGTGACCGCCTCGTGAAATTTGCCCTCATCACGAAATGACCAAATGTAAAGTTTCATACTTTTTAACTCAATACAACGTTTTTCCGGGATGTAATCCAGGTAGAGCGTGGCGAAATCGGGTTGACCGGTTTTTGGGCATAGGCAGGTGAATTCCGGAATCTGCATATGAATCAAAAAGTCACGCTGCGGCGCGGGATTCGGAAACACTTCCAAAATTTTGCTGGCTTGGGAGGTGGGCTTTTCCCCTAAGACGGTTAATTTTGGAATGTTTGCGGCGGCGGGGTTAGAAACCAGCAACTTACTGCGTTTTATTGAAGTGGATTCTTTTTTGAGCTGTTTTGGCATGGGAATAAGAGGGTCGTTACGATAGAATCTTGGATTGTACGGGAAGCCTGCCCACCCTCGTGAAAAGCGTCGGTGGGTGTGTTATATGAATGAAGACAATTGTTGGTGAAAAATGCCCGTTTGCCAGTTATGACAAAAAATGAAATCGGCGCTTTTTCGCAGACAGTGCTTCAGCAATTTGCAGAGGATGGGTCGTGCGTCTTACACAGATCAAGTTAGCGGGCTTCAAAAGTTTTGTAGACCCAACCACCATTGCGGTTCCCGGCCAGTTGGTAGGCGTGGTCGGACCCAACGGGTGTGGAAAATCAAATGTTATCGATGCGGTGCGCTGGGTGCTCGGTGAGTCTTCGGCAAAAAACCTGCGCGGCGAAAAAATGGAAGACGTTATTTTTAACGGCTCCACGCTACGCAAGCCGTCGGCACGGGCGAGTGTCGAATTGGTGTTCGACAACTCACTTGGTCGCATCGGCGGCCAGTGGGGGCAGTATGCTGAATTAAGCGTCAAACGCGTCCTGTCCCGAGAAGGCAATTCCGACTACTACATCAACGGCCAGCATGTTCGCCGTCGCGACATCACCGATGTCTTTTTAGGCACCGGTCTGGGTCCGCGCGCCTACGCCATTATCGAGCAGGGCATGATTTCGCGGGTGATCACCTCCAAACCGGAAGAGCTGCGCATATTCCTTGAAGAGGTCGCCGGTGTGTCGAAATATCGTGAGCGCCGCAAGGAAACAGAAGCGCGCTTGGAAGATTCAAAAGAAAATCTGAATCGTGTAGACGATATTTTGGGTGAATTGACCAAAAATGTAGAGAAGCTGACCGAACAGGCGGCGGTGGCGGCCAAGTATCAGGAATGGCACACCGAACTGAAGTTAAACGAGAATCTGTGGGCCTTCACCAAACAGCGTGAAGTGCGCGCCGCCAAAGAGCGATATGCCAGTGAAATTCTCAAAACCGAGACCGGTTTTGAAGGTGAGACGGCAAAATTGCGCGAGGTTGAAGCGGCGCTCGATAAATTGCGCCAGGAACATTACGCCGAGACCGATCAACTCACCACCGCCCAAGCGGCGATGTTCGAGGCCAATACCTCGGTTGTGCAGTTGGAGCAGGAAATTAATTACCTTGGCGAAAATCGCCGCAGACTGGGCGCACAAGTTGACGCGCTCGCACAGCAGGCATCGGAAATTGAAACCAATCGTGATTCCGCCACCAATGAGCTCGACCGCTGGCATCGTGAATTGGCCAGTGGCATTGACCGTGTCGGTGAAGCGCGCGAACGTGCCGAGGCCCTGCGTGAAGAGGTGCCGCAGTTTGAAGAAAAAGTACGAGAGGCCATTGTCATGGTCAAAGTGGCCGACAACGAAGTGCGTGCGGCGGAAAGTGATCAGGCGTTGAATGAGTCGCGCGAGGCCAACGCGCTGAAAATATTGTCGCAGCTCGAGCTGCGCAAAAATCGCCTGACCGCAGAGAACATGGCGTTGGTGGTGCCGGAGAGTGGTGAGCTGGAAAGTGTTGAAATCGAACGCGCCGAGGCGCAAGAAGCGCTGATGATGGTCGACGAACAATTGGCCGACGCGGAAAGTCGTGTTGGCGAATTGGAAAACAAGCGGCGTATGGCGGCGGATGAAATAGGTCACGCCACCCGCGAATTGGCGCGTATTGAAGCCGCGTTGCTGGCGTTGCAAAACCAGCAGGCGCGGATGGACAATAACAACCGGCTGGCCATGTGGTTGGCCAAATACAATCTCGATAGTGCGCCGCGTTTATGGCAGGCCATCAAGATCAAGGCGGGCTGGGAAGACGCGTTGGAAGCGGCCTTGGGCATGCGCCTGAACGCGATGAAGGTCAGTGATGCCAGTGTGATTGATCGAATCGCCGGTGACGCCCCACCGGGCAGTGTGTCGCTATATCTGGAAAATGGTCAAGCCCAATCCGCACAATCGGCCGGCCTCATTTCATTGGCGTCGATGGTGACCTCCGAAGAGCCGGGTGTGTTGCCATTTGTCAACGAATGTCTGGCCAATGTTTTTGTGTTGGAAAACCCAGCCGAAGCACGCACAAAAATGGCGTCGCTGCCGTTTGGCGCGGTGTTGGTGACGGCGGCCGGGCATTTGTATTCGCAGCATGGCGCGACCTTTCACGGTCCGCAGTCGGAATTACACGGCGTGTTGCAGCGCCAGCGTGAAATTGAGTCATTAAAAGCCGAGTTGCCGGCAAAAATCGAATTGCGTCACGCGGTTGAAGCGGCCCAAAAAGAAGTGGACCTCGCATTGGCTGATATTCAAGAATCACTGCGCCAATTGCGATTGCAGCAGCAGGACACCAAAAATCGCGAACACGTTTTGCAAATGGAAGCGTTAAAACTTTCCCAAGCCTTTGCCCAAGCGGATGGCCGGCGCGGTGCCATTCGCGAAGAAACCGCCATTATTGACGCCGAAATTGAGCAGGAGCGCGCTGAAATGACAGCCGCGCAGGAGGCGCTGGAGGAGGGCGGCAACAAAATTTCCGAAATCACCGACCGTTTGATGGTGCTGGAAGATCAGCAGCGCGCCGCAGAACGGGCGCTGGCCGATGCGCGCGAGCGTGTGAACGCCGCCGAACGCGGTGCGCAGGAGGCAAATTATTTTGAACGCTCCTGCCATGACAAAATCAAATCCCTGACTGAGATGGTCGGGCAATTGGCGCATCGCTGGGATGCGGTGACATCAAGTCGCAGCGCGCTTGTGGCGGAATTGGAAGGATTGCAGGAAGGCAATATTCGCGAGCGTCTTCAGGTCGCACTCAACTTGCGACTGGAAAAGGAAAAATTGCTGGCCGAGGCACGCAATGCGATGGACTCGGCGTCCGGTAAATTGCGCGAATTGGAAGATCAACGCCAGATTATTGAGCAAAGTCTGCAACCGTTGCGCGACAAAATCACCGAGCTGCGCATGAAAGAGCAGGAAGCGCGCATCAACGAAGAAACGTTTGCCCAGCAGCTGATCGATAATGGTGGCAATTTGGAAGAACTTGCCGAAGCGGTTGAAAAGAAAACACGATCCACCGCCTATCAGGCGGAAATTAATCGCTTAACCCAGGAGATCAACGGTTTGGGTGCCGTCAACATGGCCGCGCTGCAAGAGTTGGAGCAGGCCAGCGTACGCAAAGAGTTTCTAGACGCCCAGTCGCTTGACCTGAAAGAAGCGATTGAGACCTTGGAGTCGGCAATCCGTCGGATCGACCGTGAAACGCGCGACATGCTGCAGGCCACGTTTGATATCGTCAACAAGAATTTCATGGAGTTGTTTCCGTCGCTGTTTGGTGGTGGCAATGCCTACCTGAAACTTACGGGGGAAGAAATTTTGGACTCGGGGGTGCAGGTATTTGCGCAGCCGCCTGGAAAAAAGAATACGTCCATCCAATTATTATCGGGTGGTGAAAAAGCGCTGACCGCATTGTCATTGGTGTTTTCGTTGTTCCGTTTGAATCCCGCACCATTTTGTTTGCTCGATGAGGTGGATGCGCCGCTTGACGATTCAAATACGGATCGGTTTTGCGAGTTGGTCAAAAAAATGTCGGTGTCGACCCAATTCCTGTTTATCACCCACAACAAGGTCACCATGGAAATGGGTGAACAGCTGGTTGGCGTCACCATGAACGAACCGGGATGCTCACGAATTGTCGAGGTGGATATTGAGGCGGCCAAGAAGTTTGCCGCCGCACCGCAGGCGGTGGCCGCGTAGTGAAACAATGGTAGCGCCGGTGTGATGGTGGCACCTGAGGTTTTTTCGGGGGCAAGCGGGTGCGGGCGCAGGCTGGTATCGATTGTCTTTCGGTTATAAATTACACTAGGCGTAACCGCCCAACGAAGTCACACCAACAGCAGCTCCGTAAAATTAAAAGGTAATGTGCATGCGGTTTTTGGGGCAAAAATGGTTGGAAACGAAGGTGGTTCAACCACTTTTGCTTTGCACAGCACCCGGTCACATTCAATTTCAGTCTGAGGGTAACGGATGATTTCTGACTTTCAGTTTGTACTCATTGGCATCATCGCCGTGGTGATTGTTGCGGTGATTGTTTATAACCGTTGGCAGGAGTCAAAGTATCGGCGTCGTGCCGAGCGCGCATTCGCCCACGGCACCGCCGCCGGGGCCGATGCCCTGTTCGCGAATGTTGCCGATCAGACCGGCGGGGCGACATCACGCGTTGAGCCGACCTTTGGCCATGCTGGTTGCCTCGTTGATCAAGCTGCGCTGGATGATTTGACCGCACCAATTGGTGCGAATCAATCCATCGGGCAAGTATTCGCGGATGGTTATGTCGGCAACCCGGGAGTCGGCCCAACGAGTGAAATGGCACCGGCGATCAATGCTGAAATTGACACGGTTGCCATGATTCTGGCGGATAAACCGGTCGACGCCGATCGTTATGCGCCGATGGTTGCCCAGTCACAAAAAATCGCCAGAAACATTTTGTGGGAAGGATTGGTTGGTGGCCTGTGGCAACCGGTTGACCCGACGCTGGATGAAAAATACAGTGAATTACGCGCGGGTCTGCAATTGGCCGATCGCGGCGGCGCGGTTGATCCGGCTGTTTTGCAAGATTTTGATGAGGCGATGGCCGGTTTTGCCACCGAGCTGCAAGCGGTCTCACAACGCGAGCCGGTGCAAGAGGCGCTGCGCCGCGCACAAATGATTGACGCGTTTTGTGCCGAGTCGGATATTGAAATTGCCGTCAACATCATTGGCAAAAGCGGCGTGACGTTTGCCGCCACCAAGGTGCGCGGCTTGGCCGAGTCGCAGGGGCTGGTGGCACTCGCGTCAGGCGAATTTGCCAAAAAAGACGATTATGGGCGGGTGTTGTTTACTGTTCGAAATGGCAACCCGGCCGAGTCACCGGGTCTTCGAACCGACCAACCGTATTTGACGCACCTGTCATTTGCGCTGGATGTGCCACGCACGCCGCGGGTTGGCCAGGTGTTTGAGCAGATGTTTACTCTTGCACTCAAATTCGCCGATGTGTTGCACGGCGAAGTGGTGGACGACAATAAAAAGGTGCTGACGGCGCATGGCCGAAAACTGATTGCCGACACCATCCACGGCGTCACCGGTGAAATGCAACAAAAAGGCATCAGCCCCGGGTCGTCGATCGCGCTCAGGTTGTACGCCTAGATCATGTCGGACGTTGCGGGCGCCGCCGCAATTGAGCGTGTCAAGACGCTCAGGCGCGAGCTGGAAACATACCTTTATCAATATCACGTACTTGATGCGCCGACGATCAGTGACGCGGAATACGATCGCTTGTTTGCTGAATTGCTTGACCTTGAACAGCGTTACCCTGACATGGCGTCGGCGGAGTCGCCGACCCAGCGTGTCGGTGCCGCGCCGTTGGATCAATTTAATGAAGTGACACACCGCCTGCCGATGTTGTCACTGGGCAACGCTTTTTCCGACGACGAAATTCTTGCCTTTGACAAACGCTGCCGGGAGGGATTGGATGTTGCCGAAATTGAATATGCTTGTGAACCAAAGTTTGACGGCCTTGCCATTTCCCTGACCTATGTTGATGGCCGATTGGTGCAGGGTGCCACCCGAGGCGACGGCTCGGTCGGCGAAGACGTCACACAAAATTTAAAAACAATCCGCACTATTCCACTGCGTATAAAAAACGCACCGTCGATATTGGAGGTGCGGGGTGAAGTGGTGATGCAGAAACAGGATTTTGAACGCCTCAACCAGCTGCAGGCGGAAAAAGGTGAAAAGATTTTCGTCAATCCGCGCAATGCCGCCGCCGGTTCACTGCGTCAGTTGGATTCAAAATTGACTGCGTTGCGCCCGCTGTCATTTTTTGCCTATGGTGTTGGTGTCGTTGAGGGATTTGCCAAGGCGTCCATGCCACGCCTGCCGGCCAGTCATAGTGCCACCATGGATGCGTTGGAGAGCATGCATTTTCCGGTATCGCACGAGCGGGTGGTGACGCGTGGAGCGGAGGGGCTATTGCAATATTATCAACGCGTCGGCAAACAACGGCCAAGCCTGCCGTACGACATTGATGGCGTGGTTTACAAAGTGAACACGCTCAGCCAGCAACAGCAGCTCGGTTTTGTGTCGCGCGCGCCGCGTTTTGCCGTTGCTCACAAATTTCCGGCGGAGGAGGCCATCACCGTGTTGTTGGGTATTGATGTGCAGGTTGGCCGCACCGGTGCAATTACCCCGGTGGCGCGATTACAACCGGTGTTTGTCGGTGGCACGACGGTGTCGAACGCAACATTGCACAATGAGGATGAAATTCGCCGCAAGGATTTAAAAATCGGCGATACGGTGGTGGTGCGCCGGGCTGGGGACGTGATTCCAGAGGTTGCGTCGGTGATTTTGGCGAAACGACCGGAAGATGCCGGTGACTTTGTCATGCCAAGCCAGTGCCCGGAATGTCACTCTGCCATCGTTAAACTCGAAGGTGAGGCGATTGCCCGTTGTTCCGGCGGATTGTTTTGTCCGGCGCAACGCAAACAGGCGTTATTGCACTTTGCACAGCGTCGGGCGATGAATATTGACGGGTTGGGTGAAAAATTAGTCGATCAAATTGTCGATCACAATTTGGTGCGGACACCGGCAGATTTGTACCGGTTGGAGTTGGCTGCGTTGGCCGGTCTCGATCGCATGGCGGAAAAGTCCGCGCAAAATTTGTTGGACGGGGTGGAGCATTCCAAACAAACCACACTGGCGCGTTTTTTGTTTGCGCTGGGCATTCGACATGTGGGTGAGGCCACCGCCAAGGTATTGGCGAAAACGTTTGGCCGAATCGACGCCATTATTGCCGCGCCATTGGACGACTTGCAAATTACCAACGATGTCGGCCCGGTGGTCGCCCAATCCATCCGTAACTTTTTTGACGAGCCGCACAACCGGGAAGTGATTGCGCAGTTGCGCGCCTGTGGCATCACTTGGGACGAACACGATGGTTTGGCAGCGGTGGTCGCAGACGGGCCGTTTGCAGGGAAAACGGTGGTCCTGACGGGTACGTTTCAGTCCATGTCGAGAGACGAAGCCAAGGAAAAGCTGGAGCAGCGTGGGGCAAAGGTTGCCGGTAGTGTCTCGAAGAAAACTGATTTTGTTGTGGCCGGGGTGGAGGCGGGGAGTAAACTTGCCAAGGCGGGCGTGCTCGGAGTGAAAATACTGGATGAGGAAAGCTTTTTATCCATGCTTGATTAAGTTGGTGCCACGTATTTTGTCTGTGTATTTGCAATTTTCCGGGTGGATTTAAAAATCGTAAGTGTTGGCGCGATGTTTGGGATAGGCCGACAAGTGAGATAGGCGCGAAAAAATTGTCATGAAAACAAAAAAAATCACCAAAGCTGTTTTTCCCGTTGCCGGACTCGGCACCCGCTTTTTACCGGCAACCAAGGCGAGCCCGAAAGAAATGCTGCCGGTTGTGGACAAGCCGCTGATTCAATACGCGGTCGAAGAAGCGGCTGCAGCCGGCATCACCGAAATGATTTTTGTCACCGGTCGCGGTAAACGCACCATTGAAGACCATTTTGATAAAGCGTACGAATTGGAAGCGGAGCTACAACTCAAAGGCAAGTTAAAATTATTGAACGAAGTACGCAACCTGTTGCCGCCCAATATCCAGTATGTCTACGTGCGGCAGCCCGAGGCGATGGGGCTTGGTCATGCGGTGTTGTGCGCCAAACATCTGGTCGGAGACGAGCCGTTTGCGGTGATTCTCGCTGACGATTTAATTGATGCCAATGTGCCGGTTATGAAACAAATGATTGCGCAATACGAAACCCATCGGTCATCGGTAATTGGCTGTGTGGAAGTGCCAAAAAGCGAGGTTTCTTCTTATGGCATTGTCGCCTCGAAATTAATTTCCAAAAAAGCCGGCGAACGGGTCTCAAAAATGTCCGCAATTGTTGAAAAACCAAAACCTGAAAATGCACCTTCGACCCTGAGTGTGGTTGGTCGATATATTCTCACTCCGGCGATTTTTCGTGAGCTTGAAAAGATCCGGCAGGGCGTTGGCAAGGAAATTCAACTCACCGACGGCATTGCCTCCTTGCTGAAAAGGGAAAATGTGTTTGCCTACCAGTTTGACGGGACAAGATATGATTGTGGTTCCAAACTTGGTTATTTGCAGGCGACGGTGGCACTTGGCATGAAACATGTTGAAGTGGGTGGCGCATTTACCCGCCACCTGAAATCGATAAAAACGCAAATGTGATCAGTTGCCTCTCCGGCGGACTTGCTTTCAGCAAATTTTGACAAACAGCAGTTGTTGGCAATCTACCCACTCTTTTTAAAACCAGACCAAATCATGACACTCGACGAAGCCAATGCCATCACCGCCAATTCAGATTTATTATTTAACAAGGCCGAGGTGGATGCCGCCACATCACGCATGGCCGTGGAAATCAGCCGCGATTATCAGGATCGTTACCCGCTGATTCTTTCGGTGATGGGCGGCGCAGTGGTGTTCACCGGCCAGTTATTGCCGCAGCTGACCATCGCCTGCGACTTTGATATTGTGCAGGCGTCACGTTATGGTAATGCCAAGGTTGGCACCGAACTGACATGGCGGGTTGCGCCGCGCGACAATATCGCCGGACGCCACGTGTTGATACTTGACGACATTTTGGATGAGGGCATTACGCTGGCGGCAATTGTTGCCCTGGTAAAGCGCACCGGCGCATTGAGCGTGTCCTGTGCGGTATTTTGCGTGAAGGATTATGGCGATGAAATCAATGCCCAAAAACCGTTGAAGGCGGATTACGTCGGCCTGACGGTGCCGAATCGATTTGTATTTGGTTACGGCATGGACGTATCCGGCGCGTGGCGAAATTTGGGCGAAATTCGCGCCATCACCGGCAATTAGGGTTCGGCGTGCAGATGGTGGATCTGCAGCACGGTTCCGTAAATTAATACATCGCATAGTAAGCGGCCGCCGCGACAATAACCCTGTCGAAATCGCCGTCTATTTTGGACTTTCGCTTTTGAACTGGAGCGTAAATTGTTAGCAATCATTGGTGGCACCGGATTAACAAGTTTGCCCAATCTGGAAATTACCAGACGGGAAGTGGTACGCACGCCTTTTGGTGATCCTTCCGGCCATCTGACCTACGGCCATATTGGTCGTGCAGCAGTCATATTTTTGGCGCGACACGGTTATGGCCATACGCTGCCCCCGCATGAGGTGAACTATCGCGCCAATATGTGGGCGATGAAATCGGTCGGTGTCACCCGCGTGCTGGCGGTGAATGCGGTGGGTGGGGTGGCCGCAAACATGGGGCCAGGGGCGTTGTGTGTGCCCGGGCAGATTATTGATTACACCTATGGCCGCAAACATACTTTTTTTGACAGCGACGCGCCGGTAACCCACATCGATTTTACCGAGCCCTTTTGTAATCGTGCGCGTTTGTTATTGCTGGCGGCGGGTCAGGCGGCATCGATTGAAATTATTGAAGGCGGCACCATTGGCGTCACGCAAGGGCCGCGCTTGGAGACCCGTGCGGAAGTTTTGCGATTGGCAAACGACGGCTGTACCATGATCGGCATGACCACCATGCCGGAGGCGGCGTTGGCACGCGAGCAGGGTTTGTCGTACGCGACCCTGGCGTTATCAATGAACCATGCCGCCGGTCTGGGATCGTCTGCCAAGGAAATCAAGCTGGAAGACGCGGAGATCGTGCTGGCGGGCGGTATGGAAAAAGTTAAATTGATTTTGGCGCATGCCATGACCATGCATGCGGCCATGCCGGTGCCCGTGCGCGGCTGGCATTAGTCAAGGCCTTTGGGAAAGAAAATATGGCTGTTCAATCCATTCTGAAAATGGGCACACCGTCGCTGATGCAAATGTCCACGTTGTGGCCGGAGGATCAATTTTCATCGGTGGAATTGGCGGAGTTGTTGCACGATATGCATGACAGCATGATCGCCGCCAATGGTGCCGGTCTGGCGGCGCCGCAGATTGGCAGGAATGTGCGGGTGGTGATTTTTGAGGTGAAAGAAAATCCGCGTTATCCGGGCGTGTCGGTTCCGTATACGGTTTTGATCAACCCGACTGTTAGCGCCCTGTCTGCACGTACCGAAGAGGGCTGGGAAGGTTGTCTATCGGTGCCGGGGCTGCGCGGCCTGGTATCAAGGGCGGCGCAGATTCGTTATACCGGCTTCGATGAGTGTGGCAATAAGATCGATCGTATTGTTGATGGCTTTCACGCGCGGGTGGTGCAACATGAGTGTGACCATCTCGATGGCATCTTGTACCCAATGCGCATGACCGATATGTCAAAATTTGGCTTCACAGAAATATTGTTCCCCGACCTTGCCGCCGATGCCGATGATTGAAGGATAAATAATGACCGAACCCAACCCCTATTCGAGTGCACCCGCCAATGCGGTAACAGCCAACGCCGAACGCGATCTTTCGTCGGCCAAGACGACCTTGCAGGTGCTTTACATCATGCACTTAATCGCGCCTTTCACGTTATGGATTTTGGCGGTGGTGGCGATGGTGATCGGCGCCGTGCAACGTGACGATGCGCGTGGCACCTGGTTGGATACCCATTACAGCTGGCTGGCGCGCACCTTTTGGTACGGTTTGCTTTGGTGGGTGGTGGCGTGGGGCGTATTCTGGGTGCTGGGATTGCTGACCCTTGGGATCGGCATGATCGTCCTGTGGGTTTTCCCCGTCACCGTTATCATTTGGTATTTGTATCGGGTGATCTACGGCTGGATCAAACTGAACGACAATCTGACGATTTCCACCTAACCAGCGATTTCCGCCAGTTTTGCCTTGAGGTTGTTGGTAAATTCCGCGTCGGCCATTTGTCTGTGTTCAATCACAAACACGTCTTCGGCGCGGTTGCCCAGGGTCGTCACCCGCGCGTCATGCACATTCACGCCGTACTCGTGCAGGGTTCGCGCCAACGACGACAATAATCCCGTTCGGTCGGCACAAATAACAGTCAGTTCATAAAATTCGCGGTTACCAGAACTCGCAGGCTGCAGTGATATTTGTGGTGCCAGTGGAAAATGTTTGGCCTGTCTGGCCAATCGGGACGGGTTCTTTTCCGGCATGGCCGGTTTGCTGATCGCCAAGCTGAGATTGTGTTTAATTTGTGCCAACACGTCCGCGCTGGTGCGGTGATGGCGTGATCGGGGGACCACCAGAAACGTGTCGAGCGCGTAGCCGTTTTCAGTGGTGTAAATGCGTGCCGAGCCAATATCGAGTTGCATGCGCTCAAATGCCCCTGTCATGCGCGCGAACAAACCGGATCGGTCGCTTGCCATCACCAGCACTTCAAACAATTCGCCGCATTCGTGGACATGATCGTTTTTTGCCCCACGCACTTCCTTGACATAAATGCGCGGTGTGTCGGGTGCAACATCATCCTGGATGGTGCGGGCATGCCAGCAAAGATCGTCAACATCAAATCGCTGAAAATAGCGCTCATTGACCACAGACCAGATGGCCGGCGGCCGATCGGTATCCAGTTTAATCAGCGTATCGCGTCGTTTAAATTCAAGCCATTGCGTATTGACGTTATTTCCACCACTTGAATCTTGCTCGACCCGGTCGGCGCGAATCAAACGCAAGGTTGACTCAAACAGTTCAGCGAGCAAGCGGTCTTTCCAAGAGCTCCATACGTGCGGGCTGGTGCCACGAATATCTGCAACCGTTAAAAGATAAAGCGCGACCAAACGTCGTTCGGTGACCACCTTGGCGGCAAATTTGGCGATAACCTCAGGGTCGCCGAGGTCCTGCTTCTGGGCGGTCGAGGACATCGCCAAATGCATCTCGACCAACCAGGCCACCAATTCTCCATCCTCGTCCGGTAGTCCGAGTTGTTTCGAAAAACGGCGTGCATCGTTCATGCCTAGTGCTGAATGATCACCGCCCCGCCCTTTGGCGATGTCGTGAAACAGGCACGCCAAATACAACAAATGAACACCCTTAAATTCGCGCGCCAAAGAATGACAAAACGGAAACTCATGGGCAAATCGGGGCAACACCAAGCGGCGCATATTCCTCAGCACCATCAGAATATGTTCATCTACCGTGTAGACATGAAACAGGTCGTGCTGCATCTGGCCGACGATGCGGCCAAAGGCTGGCAGGAATCGGCCGAGAATGCCATAACGGCTCATGCGTCGGAGTGAGAACGTCAGTCGTTCACTGTTGAGAATTTGCAGGAACAATTGATTGACGGTCCGATCGGCGCGGTAAGTCGGGCCTATGTTCGGTACTTCGCGCCACAGTGCGCGTAATGTATCAGCGGCAAAAAATTCCGCTTCAGGCGTGTTTTGCAGGGCCAAAAATGCCCGGAAAATCGCCGGCGGATCGCGCTTGAAAATGCTCGTGTCAATCGCGGCAATGCTGCCGTTGACCAACTCAAAATCCGCATCAATGCGTTTTACGGAATCACGATTTTTTTGCAGGATGCGTTCGCTCAGATTGGCGAGCAAGATCGAATTGATTTGCCAAATGATTTTGGCCGACAGGTAATAACGGCGCATCAATACTTCTGACGCGCGCTTCGTATGGGTGGGTTTTAGTTTGAGTTGTTCGGCAAGCGCACCTTGGTGATCAAACACCAAGCGGTCTTCGCGGCGCCCGGCAAGTAAATGCAGGCGGATGCGTAAATCAATCAGCACCCGCCGGTGTTGGGCGACCAGTGTCGCTTCTTCGGCGGTGATCAGGCCGTTTTCCGCAAGCGTCGCCCAATCAAGACCGGACTTGGTTTGGATTGATTTGCTTAGCTGTGATGCCCGCCAAATCCACAATACGGTCTGCAAATCACGCAGGCCGCCCGGGCTTTCTTTGATGTTCGGCTCGAGGTTGAGCGCGACATCATTGTGGCGGGCATGGCGTCGTCGTTGCTCATCAATTTTTGCGGCCAAAAACTGCGGTACATCACGCGCTTTCGTGAGTGCGGTTGATAATTGCCCAACCAGCAGCGCATTGCCCCAGACATGGCGCGCCTCCAATACGCTGGTGTCCACCGTGACGTCCTTGGCGGCCTCTTCAACACACTCACTGATGGTGCGAACGGCGGTGCCCGGTTCCAAGCCAACATCCCACATCAAGCTGACAAACGCCTCAATGCATGATTGGCTGGAAGAATCGTGACCGATTTCAGCTAGTGGCACCGGTAACAGGATCAGCACATCGACGTCGGAAGCAGGAAATAAATAACCGCGCCCATAACCACCGACCGCCACCAACGCGGCATCAGTCGGCAGGCCAATGTCATTGGCGATACGGCGGATGACATCGTCGACCAAGGTCGTATAGCCGCGTAAAAAACGATCGGCCTGCGGGTGACTCTGGTAGGCCGCGGCCAGTCTGGCGCGTTCCAAGCCAAGCCAGTCACGAATGGACTTGATATAGGCAAGTCGGGTGGTGGGGTCACGCATTGGATGTCAACGACCCGCGCACGCCAGTGCGAATCCGCTACTGCAAATGAGCGGGCGCAGCCGGCGAGCCCGACGAGACCGTTAACACGTCATAGCCGGAGTCGGTCACAAGTATGGTGTGTTCCCATTGCGCCGACAGACTGTGATCGGCGGTGACGACAGTCCAGCCATCGCCCAGCATACGAATATCTTTTTTGCCGGCGTTGATCATGGGCTCAATGGTAAAAATCATGCCTGCCTTGAGTGGCATGCCTTGACCCGGAGTGCCGTAATGAACTATTTGTGGCTCTTCGTGAAACTTGCGACCGATGCCATGCCCGCAAAATTCGCGCACCACACTAAAGCTGTTGGCTTCGGCGAATGATTGAATCGCATGGCCGATATCACCGATGGTGGCACCAGGCTTGACGATTTTTATACCGCGCCACATCGCCTCATAGGTGATTTCGCTGAGGCGCCTGGCCTGAATCGACGGTTCGCCAATGGCAAACATGCGACTGGTGTCGCCGTGAAAACCGTCTTTGATGACGGTCACATCAATATTCACAGCGTCGCCGTGTCTTAACACCTTGTCGCCGGGAATGCCATGGCAGACCTGATGATTGACCGAGGTGCAAATCGATGCCGGGTAGGGTTTGTGGCCGGGTGGTGCGTAACCAAGCGTCGCCGGCACCGTTTTTTGCTGTTTGACCATGTAGTCATGGCATAACTTGTCCAACGTGCCGGTGGTGACACCGGCTTTTACGTAGGGAGTGATGTAGTCGAGCACTTCGGACGCAAGGCGCCCGGCAACACGCATTTTCGCGATTTCGGTTTCTGTTTTGATAACAACGTTCATGCTTGAATTTTCGGTGGGCAGTGGTGGGCACCGCCAAAAAAATGCGGCCACCACGGGGGGGTTGAACAAGTAGCTGAAGATGACAAAATTATAGCAGTCGGGGTGATGGCCCGGCAATTTGGCGGGTTGCAAGCAGGTGGTTGGTTAGATTTCACGCCCTATTTCAAGGCTTTTTGTCTGAAAAATGGCTTCCATAAAGCCTTTTTATTTCGCGTTTCTTGTGGTGCGGGGCGATGACCTCGCGTTCAATCCAGAACTTTAATTTGCCGATTTCCGGATGGCGAATGTGTGAAATTCTCCGAAGGATCGCGGTTTCGGAAAACGCCATGAGCCCGGTACCCTCAATTTTTCGGTAGTCAGCTTCAGAGTAGGTCCGGCGCAAGGTCTGGTCTGGTTTTTTCCGAGTATGTGCAAAACGTCGCGGTCACAAAACCACAGAGCACCGTCGATTTCAAAGATACGAACTTGTGTGCCTTGGAATTCGTAATATTGTCCCTGCCATGCGGCGTATGGCTGTTTTCGAGCAAAATTAAAGTAGTTTGCCAACAACTCAACGATGGGTGCAGCCAATAGTGCACCCCAGACCGGAACTGACAACATAAAGACGACCAGACCGCCCATTTTCCAGTAGGCAAGCCCGCTCAATGCAGAGGCAATGGCGATGCGGATGGCGAAGGTGGCGGCAAGGGGTGGTTTTGACGAATTCATATCAACTCTCGATGGCAGTATGCGTTTGGTTGTTACCAATCACGATAGCCAAGTGATGGTAATTCTTGCAGGTTTTGCTATTTTTCGTATATAATCAAGGGCTTTCCGAATATTTTCGGGATCAAATGTTGTTCTAATCGTTCGTAAATTGTCCTGCGTGCACCGTTAAGGTCTATTCCAAAGGAGTAGTACAGCGCGTAGCAGACTTAACCTTAACTTCAGGAAAAACAGAATGTCTACCACTATGCGTCAAATGCTGGAAGCCGGTGTCCACTTCGGTCATCAAACCCGCTTCTGGAACCCAAAAATGGCTCCGTATATTTTTGGTGCCCGCAACAAAATTCACATTATCAACCTCGAAAAATCGCTACCGATGTATCAGGACGCGCTGAAGTTTGTGCGCACGCTGTCATCAAACAAGGGTACGGTTTTATTTGTCGGTACCAAGCGTCAAGCCCGTGAAATCATCATGGAAGAAGCCACACGCTCCGGTATGCCGTATGTTGATTTCCGCTGGTTGGGCGGGATGTTGACCAATTACAAAACCGTCAAGGGATCATTGAAGCGCTTGAAGGATCTCGAGTTGATGGTTGCCGAAGGCTCACTCGAAAAGTTATCGAAAAAAGAAGCGCTGACTTATTCCCGCGAATTGGAGAAACTACAGCGCGCCATGGGTGGCATCAAGGATATGGGCGGTGTGCCGGATGCCATTTTTGTGATCGACGTTGGTTATCACAAAATTGCCGTGACCGAAGCCAAGAAGCTTGGTATTCCAATCATTGGTGTGGTCGATACCAATAACTCACTCGACGGCGTGGATTACATCATCCCGGGTAACGACGATTCGACCCGCGCGATTCGTTTGTATGCTCGCGGTGTGGCCGACGCAATTCTCGAAGGTAAGAGTTTGGTCATCAATGAAATGGTGGCAGCGACCGACGAGCTCGTTGAAGTCACTGAAGAAGAAGCCAAATAAATAACGCACCACGGAAAAAAGGGGCTCCGGCCCTTTTTTTTCGAACTGGCGACCGCTTCGATTGTCTAGAATCCGGTCGGCCACGATGGCTTTAGTAACGAATTCAAATTTAGATTTGCACTATTAAGGAAATGGCAATGGCAGAAATTACAGCAGCAATGGTTAAAGAGCTCCGTGAAAAAACCGACGCACCGATGATGGAGTGCAAAAAAGCCCTGTCCGAGGCGGCGGGTGACATGGAAAAAGCCGAGGAAATCTTGCGCGTCAAATTAGGCAACAAGGCAAATAAAGCGGCTTCCCGCGTGGCCGCCGAAGGCGTCTGTGCGATCTACATTTCTGGCGACCAGAAGTTGGGCGCAATTGTCGAAGTTAATTGTGAAACCGATTTTGTGGCGAAGAATGACGATTTTCTGGCGATGTCCAGCGCGTTGGCAAAAATGATTGCCGACGCCAATCCAGCCAATGTTGAGGCATTGTCGGCCATGGCCATGAACGGCACCACGGTCGATGAAGTGCGCAAGGCGTTGATTGGTAAAGTCGGTGAGAATCTGTCGATTCGACGTTTTAAACGTGTGGACGCGGTTGGCTCGTTAACGGCATACATTCACGGCGGCGCAAAAGTGGCGACACTGGTTGACATCGCCGGCGGTGAAGCGGTGTTGGCCAAAGACGTGGCCATGCATATTGCCGCCACCAAGCCGAAGTCGCTGGATGCATCCGGTGTGGCGGCGGAAGATATCGCCAAAGAGCGTTCTGTTGCCGAGGCCAAAGCGGCTGAGTCTGGCAAGCCGGCGGAAATTGTGGCGAAAATGGTGGATGGCTCGATCGCCAAATTCCTCAAAGAAGTTTCGTTGCTTTCGCAGCCGTTTGTTAAAGACGACAAACAAACCATTGAGCAGTTAACCAAATCCAAGGGTGCTGTGATTCATGGTTTCACCTTGTTTTTGGTTGGCGAGGGCATTGAAAAGAAGGTGACAGACTTTGCGGCGGAAGTCGCCGAGCAGGCCGCGGCCGCTGCAGCGCGGGCAAAAGCCGCATAGTCGGATTTATGGTTGGAACGTGGAGTGCGCCGGTTTATTCCGGTGCACTCCACGGTGGCACGAAGGATTGATGTGGGGGGTGTTTTCCCCCTGCAATGTGCGAGTCAGATTGGTGTGATGTTGGTTGGTGCGCGGTGATTGCATGGGCACTTACCAATCGAGTGTCAGGCTTTTTTTTGCCAGCTTTGCCATGTATTGTTGTGGCTTCAGGCGTTTGGTGCAGTTAAACACAATCAAGGAGCGAAATCAGCAATGTCGCCTGCCATTACATCCCCGTTAGCATCTGTAAGTCATCCAAAGTTCGAGCGCATTTTGCTGAAGTTATCCGGCGAAGCGTTAATGGGGGATGATGCCTACGGCATCAACCGCCCGACCATCGAACGAATTGTTCAGGAAATCAAAGAAGTCGCCGAGATGGGTGTGGCCATCGGCATCGTCATTGGCGGCGGTAATATTTTCCGCGGTGTCTCGACCAGTGCCGCCGGCATGGATCGTGCAACCGCCGATTACATGGGCATGTTGGCCACGGTGATTAATTCGCTGGCGTTACAAGATGCCTTGTCCAAGGTCGGGCTGTCGCCACGGGTACAATCCGCCATTAATATTGAGCCGGTGGTGGAGCCATACATTCGTGGCAAAACCATGCGATATCTGGAAGAGGGCAAGGTCGTGGTGTTTGCCGCCGGTACCGGCAACCCTTTTTTCACCACTGACACGGCTGCTGCGCTGCGTGGCCGTGAAATGGAAGCGGACATTGTCCTCAAAGCCACCAAAGTGGACGGCATTTACAGCGCCGACCCGAATACAGATAAAAGCGCGACGCGTTATCATTCGTTGACCTTTGACGAGGCGATTATCAAGAATTTGAAAGTTATGGATGCCACCGCCCTCGCGTTGTGTCGCGACCAGAAATTGCCGATTAAAGTGTTTTCAATATTCAAACAGGGCGCACTCAAACGGGTGGTGCTTGGCGAGGATGAGGGCACGTTGGTTCACGCGTAATTGTGGTTAGATGATCGTTTGATGGAGTAAAAGACTATGAACGTTGCAGATCTGAAAAAAACATCAGAGCAAAAAATGCATAAAAGCATCGATTCGCTCAAAAATAATCTCGCAAAAATTCGCACCGGCCGCGCCCATGCGGGCATGCTCGATCAAATTCAGGTCGATTATTACGGCTCGCCGACACCGATTACGGCGGTCGCAAATTTGACGCTGTCTGATTCGCGCACCATCATTGTCCAGCCATTTGAAAAGAAAATGACCGGTGTGATCGAAAAAGCCATTCGTGATTCCGATATGGGGCTCAATCCCTCCACCACCGGTGAAGTGGTGCGCGTGCCGATGCCATCTTTGACAGAAGAGCGGCGTCGCGAGATGGCCAAAACAGTCAAGGGTGAAGGTGAGGATGCCAAGGTTGCCGTGCGTAATATCCGCCGCGACGCCAACACCATGTTGAAAGACGCGCTTAAGGCAAAAACATTGCCTGAAGACGACGAAAAGCGTGCGCAGGATGACGTGCAAAAATTGACCGATAAATGTGTCGCCGAAATTGATAAATTGGTGCACGACAAAGAAAAAGAACTCATGTCGGTGTAATACAAACTGCAAAAATATTGCGTTTGTATTGCCGTCGGCATTCGCCACTTCCAGCACCCATGAGCTTTCAAAGCCCCACTCTAGTCATTCCCGATGTGGCCGACGTGCCCAAGCACGTGGCCATCATCATGGACGGCAATGGCCGCTGGGCAACCAATCGTTTTATGCCGCGTGTGGCGGGGCATAAACGCGGCGTCGAAGCGGTACGCGAAACCGTCAAGGCTTGTGGCGAGCTTGGCATCAAATATCTGACCTTGTTTGCGTTTTCGTCCGAGAATTGGCGTCGACCAAAAGACGAAGTGTCGGTGTTGATGCAACTTTTTTTGCGCGCCTTGGAGGGTGAAGTCGCCAAATTGCACGACAACAATATTCGCTTTAAGGTGATTGGTGATGTTGGTGCGTTTGACCAACGCATTCAGGACAAAATAATTGCCGCGGAATTGCTGACGGCGACCAATACGGATTTAACGTTGACGGTCGCAGCCAATTACGGTGGACGGTGGGATATCCTTCAGGCGGTTAACAAAGTCCAGCAGGAGAGGCGTCTTTCAGATGAAAATGCCTCAAATGGTGCGCCAATAAACGAGTTTGAAATTGTAGAAGACGATTTGGTGCGTCATTTGTCGATGGCTTATGCGCCGGAACCGGATCTGTTCATTCGCACCGGTGGCGAAGAGCGCGTCAGCAATTTTCTACTTTGGCAATTGGCCTACACGGAGTTTTATTTCACGGCGGAGTTGTGGCCGGATTTTGGCCGCAATAGTTTGTTAAAGGCCGTGGAATCGTACGCACGCCGCGAGCGACGCTTTGGCCGTACCAGTGAACAGTTGGCTGAGGCACAGGCACGGGGCGGCGCAGGTGAAGGTGTCCCCACCGTGGTTGCGCCTGATGCCGCATAGCAGTTGATGAACATCCTGACGCAGCGTTGCGGAGTGGGAATTGAATGCTGAAGATACGCATATTGACGGCGTTGGTGTTATTGCCGATTACATTTTTGGCATTATTTTTGTTCCCTGACTGGGCGTGGGGGATGTTCACGCTCGCCATCGCCGCTGTGGCATTTTGGGAGTGGAGCCGTTTTTGCCAATTATCAAATTTTGCCAGGGGAATTTTTTACGCGCTTTCGGCGGTTGTTGCGGCGATTATTTTTTGGATATATTTAGAACGCACCTTGAGCCAGTTTGAAACCCTTTTGTGGGTTGTCTTTTCCGTGTCGGCGCTATTTTGGATTTGTGTTGCGCCGTTTTGGCTCGCCAAGAATTGGCGACCAACCGGCAAATTCGGCTTGACTATAGTCGCAGCCACCGGATGGGTGGTGATTTTTCCGACCTGGTTGGCGTTTTTGGCATTACGCGACTGGAGTCCATGGATGTTTCTGACCTTTGCGGTCATCGTCTGGGTTGCCGATGTGGCGGCGTATTTTGTCGGCAAGCGAATTGGTAAACACAAGTTGGCTCCGTCAATCAGTCCCGGTAAAACCATAGAGGGTGCGGTCGGCGGCCTGCTTGGTGTTGCCGCTTATTTTTTACTGTGGCAGGTTCTGGCGGCGCAGGCGGTCCATCGCGGTGATGACTGGGCGCGTGAGTTGCATTCCCACGGATTGATTTTGTTTGGTTTGTTTGTGCTGCTGGGTTTGTTGTCGGTGCTGGGAGATTTATTTGAGTCATGGATGAAGCGGGTCGCCAATATGAAGGATTCATCCGGCTTGTTGCCCGGTCATGGCGGGGTGTTGGATCGAATCGATGCGTTAACTTCCACACTGCCCGTCGCCGGGCTGTATTTGCTGCTCATGCAACGATTATGAACACATTAAGAAAAGTCACGGTGCTGGGTTCAACCGGCTCCATCGGCGTCAGTACACTCGATGTCATTGGCCGTCATCCCGACCGTTATCAGGTTTTTGCCTTATCTGCGGCGACCCGGGTGACGGAGTTGGCGCTGCAGTGTGAGAAATTTTTGCCGCAATATGCCGTGATGACTGATTTGCAAAGCGCGGATCAATTACGCAATGCGCTGCGATCAAAGGGTGTCGCGACCGAGGTGTTGGCTGGTGCCGAAGCGCTTGAAGTCATCGCGGCGCACGACGAAGTGGACATGGTGATGGCGGCGATTGTCGGTGCGGCGGGTTTAAAGTCGTCGCTGGCGGCGGCACACGCTGGAAAAACCGTGTTGTTGGCAAATAAAGAAGCGTTGGTGATGGCAGGCAGATTGTTTATGGATGCGGTGGCGGCGAATAGGGCAATATTGCTGCCGATCGACAGTGAGCACAACGCCATTTTCCAAGCCCTGCCACGCAATTACGCCGATGGCTTGGATAGGGTTGGCGTGGAGAAAATCGTCCTGACCGCGTCCGGCGGCCCATTTCGCACCCGATCAATAGCTTCCCTGGCGGGCGTCACACCGGCCGAAGCCTGCGCCCACCCGAATTGGGTAATGGGGAAAAAAATTTCAGTTGATTCTGCATCGATGATGAACAAGGGGCTCGAGGTCATTGAGGCGCACTGGTTGTTTGGTGCGCCCGCAGAAAAAATTGAGGTCGTGATTCATCCGCAAAGCGTGATTCATTCCATGGTGACCTACCGGGATGGCTCCGTGATCGCGCAACTCGGCAACCCTGATATGCGCACGCCGATCGCCTACGGATTGGGCTACCCGGAGCGCATTGACGCCGGTGTGGCTGCACTGGATTTTGCCAAAGTGGGCAAACTGGAATTCGAACAGCTTGATTTGGCTCGTTTTCCCTGCGTGCGCCTCGCCTACGAGGCCTTAAATCGAGGCGGCACGGCACCGACAATATTGAACGCTGTTAATGAAGTTGCGGTCGAAACCTTTTTGCAGGGGAAAATGCGCTTTGTGGATATTCCGTGCTTGATCGAAAATGTCTTGGCGCGCTCCACCATTGCCGATGCCACTACCCTTGCATCCATTCTTGACGCTGACCACATGGCTAGACTCGCGGCACGACATGAGACCGCCCTCGCCGACGTTTGACTGCGCAACGAAAAATAATTATTGATGAATCTAATCACCACCATCCTTGCGTTTATTGTTGCCATTGGGCTACTCGTGACCATTCACGAGTTGGGTCACTACTGGGCGGCGCGCCTGTGTAATGTAAAAATACTGCGTTTTTCTGTCGGCTTTGGCCGCACCATCTGGCAGCGTAAATATGGCCGCGATCAGACCGAGTGGGTGGTGGCGGCCATTCCCTTGGGTGGTTATGTCAAGATGTCCGACGAGCGCGATGAATCGGTGTCAGCGCATGATCGGCAGCGGGCATTTAATAACAAACCCATTTGGCAGCGCATGTTTATCATTGTCGCCGGCCCGCTGGCCAATTTTGTACTTGCCGCCATGCTGTATTGGGTGGTGTTTGTCGCCGGCCAGCCCGGTGCCGTGCCTTACGTTGCCGCTCCGCCAGCCGGATCAGTCGCCGCAGTGGCGGGATTTGCCGAATTTGACCGAATTATCAGTATTGGCGGCGGCAGTACGCGGACTTGGGGTGATGCACGTTTACAGTTGCTGGACCACGCGTCGGCGCGTGAGGCAGTGGATATTCAAGTTGAAACCCGCGCCGGTGAAACACAAATTCGCACCCTGCAGATGGCGTCACTCAACAATGCCGATTTGGACAAAGACTTTGCCGCCAAGCTTGGATTGTCCGCTTACCGGCTGCATGTGGCGCCGGTAATGAAAGATGTTACCCCGAACGGGCCGGCGGCAATCGCCGGGCTTCATGAGGGAGACCGGATCATGGCGGTAAATGGCAAAAAAATCAGTCGATGGCAAGAGTTGGTCGAGGTGATCATCAAAAATCCAGGGCGTCCCGTCCAGCTTACAGTCGAAAGCCGTGGCGAAATGTTTGATGCAACGGTCACGCCCACCAGCGTCACAGAGCGCGGCCAGACCTTCGGGCGGATCGGTGTTTCGCCCGTCATTGACCGGGCAGCCAGTGATGCGCTGGTGATTAACGTTCGTTATGGTGTGTTCGAATCCGTTCCAAAAGCAGTTGAAAAAGTATGGGAAATGACGGTATTTAGCGTGAAAATGCTTGGCCGTATGCTTACGGGCAACGTTTCATTAAAAAATCTGTCTGGACCGATCACCATCGCCGATTACGCCGGCCAGTCTGCTCAAATGGGTCCAATTTATTATTTATTGTTCCTGGCGTTAATCAGCGTGAGTATTGGCGTGCTCAATTTGCTGCCAATTCCCGTCTTGGACGGGGGGCAGTTGCTGTATCATATCGTCGAACTGATCAAAGGTAGTCCGGTCTCGGAGCAAGCGATGGAAGTCGGCCAGCGTGTCGGGCTCGCGCTGCTGCTGGGTTTGACCGCTTTTGCCTTCTATAACGACATTCATCGTCTTGTTTCCGGTTAAATTTTTAATGCCTCGATCTTCCCGTCATACCTCCCCAGTACGCACAATTTCCCAATTGCTTGCGACCCTTATCGGCGGCTTCATTTCCATTGCCGCGTTTGCGATCCAGCCCTTTGTGATACGTGACATTCGTGTCGAGGGCGTGCAGCGTACGGAAGCCGGTACCGTTTTCAGCTATTTGCCAATCAAGGTCGGCGAACGTATGGACGACGACAAAGCGGCCGCCTCCATTAAAGCCCTGTATGCAACCGGTTTTTATACCGATGTCCGCCTCGAGGTTGAAAACGACGTTTTGTTGGTTTTTGTCGCCGAGCGCCCGGCCATAGCGCAGATAGAAATAAACGGTGCCAAAGAATTCTCCAAGGACAATCTGAAAGACGGTCTGAAAACAGCCGGTATTTCAGAGGCGAAAATTTTTGACCGCTCCATTTTGGATCGCGCCGAAAAAGAAGTAAAACGCCAATACACCAGCCGTGGATTTTATTCCTCAAAAGTCACCACCACGGTCACGCCGCTCGAACGCAACCGGGTTTCGTTGACCTTCACGATTGACGAGGGGGAGCCGTCGAAAATTGTTGATATCAACATCATTGGTGCCAAGGCATTTAGTGAGTCGACCCTGCTCAAAGAATTCGAGCAAACCACCTCCGGCTGGTTTACTTTTTTTACCAAGGACGACCAATACTCGAAGCAAAAGCTTTCGGGCGATCTTGAGAAGCTGCGTTCGTATTACACCAACCGTGGTTATTTGGACTTTATTGTTGAGTCAACCCAAGTATCGATTACGCCCGAAAAAGACAAAATTTTCATCACGATTGTTGTCAATGAAGGCCAGGTATACAAAATTGGCGAGGTGAAATTTTCCGGCGAACTAAAAATTCCCGAGCCGGAAATGCGCGCCTTGTTGTTATTTAAGTCGGGTCAAATTTTTTCCCGCCAAAAAATTGTCGACTCGATCAAGGCAATCACTGATCGTCTTGGCAACGACGGTTATTCGTTTGCCAATATTAATCCGGTGCCTGAACGCGACCCGGTAACCAAGGTTGCCTCGTTCACCATGTTTGTCGATCCGGGTCGTCGTGTTTATGTTCGCCGCATCAATGTGCAGGGCAACAGCCGCACACGTGATGAAGTCATCCGCCGTGAAATGCGCCAATTGGAGGCGGGTTGGTATTCGATTGACAAAATCAACCGCTCCAAGGAACGTCTGGAACGAACTGGATTCTTTGAAGAGGTCACGGTGGAAACACCGGCGGTGCCGGGTACCAATGACCAGGTTGACCTCAACGTTTCGGTTAAAGAGCGCAATACTGGATCCCTGCAATTCGGCGTCGGTTACGGCAGTGGCGTTGATAAGCTGACCTTGTCGGCATCGGTTTCACAGGCGAATATTTTTGGCACCGGCAATCAGCTATCGTTCCGGATCAATAACAGTCGAACCAGCCGCGCCTATGAAGTCTCCTATTTGAATCCATACTGGTCGGTTGATGGTATTTCACGCGGTTTTGACGTATATGAACGCGAGCTCAACACGGCGGGTACCACCACCGGCGATTTCAGTTCGCGCGCTTCGGGAGCCGGGCTGCGTTATGGCGTGCCGGTGACTGAGTACGACACCATTAATTTCGGCGTCGGCTGGGAGCGGACAAAAATTGCATTAAACGAATTCAGCCCGCCGCGCTATTTTGAATATGTCGATTCGTTTGGCGCAACCAGCGACACGGTTCGTGGCACGGTCGGTTATGCCCGCGACACGCGCGATAGCATTTATTTCCCAACCCGCGGATTTCTGTTTGAGGCGGGATTCGAGACGGGATTGCCCGGCGGAGACCTGAAGTACTATCGTGGTCAGATTAAAGCACAATACCTGCGGCCAATTTGGGGTCCGATCGTGCTGGGGGCGAATGCCGAACTGGGCATGGCAAATGGGTATGGCAACAAACCTTTGCCATTTTTCAAGAATTTTTATGCTGGTGGTGTGGATTCGGTGCGCGGTTACCAAAGCGGCACAATCGGTCCGCGCGATATCAATGGCGAATTTATTGGCGGAAACAAACGTCTGGTTGGCAACGTTGAATTACTATTTCCAATGCCGGGTGTGAAGGCGGAAAAATCAGTACGTTTGTCGGTATTTGCGGATTTTGGCTACGTCTGGAGTCAGGACCAGCGATTGCTGCTGGGCGATTTGCGCACATCTGCCGGTTTTGCGGTCAGCTGGTTCTCTCCGGTCGGACCATTGAAGTTCAGTCTGGCCAGACCATTCCAAACCAAGCCGACTGATCGTCTCGAGCGCTTTCAATTCCTGCTGGGACGAGCCTTTTAGTGTGGTTTAATCGGGAAACGGACGATTTGACCCTGCCAGGATATAGAGCCTAATATGCGTCACACCCTAACTGCTTCCCAAATCATCGCCGGACTAGCTCTGGCGTTCATCATTTCCGTCAGCCTGCCCGCAGGCGCCGCTGAATCTAAAATCGGTTTTGTTGATCGCGAGCGAATCTTGCGTGAGTCAGGGGCTGCCAAACGCGCCCAGGCAAAACTCAAGAAGGAATTTGCCACTCGCGAGGTCGAGTTGGAAAAGATGGAAAAGCAGGGTCGCGATCTGGAAGTATTGCTGCAAAAGGAGTCGGTCACGCTGCCGGCCGCCGAAGTTGCCGCGCGTGAACGTCAGCTCGCCCAGCTTACCCGCGACTTTAAGCGCATGCAGCGTGAATTCCGTGAGGATCAAACCTTACGCAGCAACGAGGAGTTGGTTTCGTTGCAAGAGCGCGCCAACAAGATCATTTCCGAGATTGCCGAGCGTGAAAAATTTGACCTCATTGTGCAAGAGGCGGTATTCGCCAGCACACGTATCGACATCACCGATAAAGTCATCAAGGCGCTGGGCGACAAATAACCCCCGCGCGGCTCGATTGGGCTGACTGTTGCGCCTATTACGGCCACCCCTGACCTGTTGGCGCTGCATTTTGCCACCCATCATCGCATCGTACCGGTTCCAAAAGCACCGGTCGGCATGCGAAAATAGCGCATGTATTTGCGCGACTTAAAATTCGTACTGGGTGGAGAGGTGATCGGGGAGGCGGCGGTTTCTATTACCTCGGTCGGCACTCTTGAGCGCGCTACCGGCGCGCAAATATCCTTTCTCGCCAATCCAAAATACCGGCGCGCACTCGATCAGACGCAGGCTGGCGCGGTTATTCTCTCGCCCAAAGACCGCGATGCCACCGACAAGCCGCGCATTATTGTAGATAATCCCTACGCCTACTTTGCGCGGGTGGCACAGTTGTTTGCGCCGCGGCCCAGCCATCCCCCCGGGATACACACCAGTGCGGTGGTTGCCGATTCGGCTACGGTGGCAGCAACCGCATCCATCGGCGAGTTTGTTTCGATTGGTGCCAATGCCACAATTGGTGATGGCGTGCGCATCGGTGCCGGGTCGGTTATCGGTGACAACGTTGTGCTTGGTTTCGGCAGCGAATTGCTGGCAAGAGTGGTGGTGTATGCGAATTCACAAATTGGTGCACGCGCATTGATTCATGCCGGTGTGGTGATTGGTGCGGATGGTTTTGGCTTCGCGAGTGACGCCGATGGCTGGGTGAAAATTCCTCAGACCGGCAGGGTCATTATTGGCGACGACTGTGAAATCGGCGCCAATACCACGATTGATCGAGGTGCCATAGACGACACCGTGATCGGCCACGGGGTCAAACTCGATAATCAAATTCAAGTGGGTCATAACTGTGAAATTGGTGATCACAGCATTGTCGCCGGATGCACCGGCATCGCCGGCTCAACAAAAATTGGCAAGAGGGTGATGATTGGTGGCGCGGTGTCGATCACCGGGCACCTGGAGATTTGTGATGATGCAATTCTGTCGGCGAATGCGTTTGTCACCAAATCGATTACCGAACCCGGGATGTATAGCGCCGGATTCCCGCTGATGCCGCATCGCGAATGGCTGAAAAATGCCGCGCAGCTTCGGCATCTGGATGAGATGGCAGAAAAAATCAGGAAGTTGGGGAAAAAAAATGAGTGAATCAACCGTGATGGACATTGAGGAAATCAAACACTACCTGCCGCACCGGTATCCGTTTTTGTTTGTGGATCGGGTTCTTGAAATTGACCTGGCCAACAAAAAAATTCGTGCGCTAAAACAAGTGAGTGTGAACGAACCGCATTTTCCGGGCCACTTTCCCTACTATCACGTGATGCCCGGCGTGTTGATAATCGAGGCGCTCGCGCAGGCATCGGCCATACTGTCGTTCAAATTGATGGGCACCAAACCGGACGACAAAACGGTTTATTATTTTGCCGGTATTGATGGCGCACGATTCAAGCGGCCGATTACGCCGGGTGATACGCTGATACTCGAGTCCACCGTCATCAACGAAAAACGTGGCGTGGTGAAATTCGCCGTTCGCGCCATGGTCGGTGATTTGCTCGCCTGTGAAGCCGAGCTGCTGTGTACGATGCGCAAGGTGCCCTGATGGCGGGTATTCACGCTACAGCGATTATTGATCCGCGTGCCCGGCTGGGTGCCAATGTCAGTGTTGGTGCCTACACTGTGATTGACGGCGACGTGGAGATTGGTGATGGCACATCCATCGGCCATCACGCCGTCATCACCGGGCATACAACGCTTGGCCGTGATAACCGCTTGTTTCATTTTGTTTCGATCGGCGAGGCCAATCAGGATAAAAAGTACCAGGGTGAACCAACCCGGCTGGTGATTGGTGACCGTAATACCATTCGTGAATATTGTTCGTTGAATCGCGGCACGGCGCAGGACAGGGGTGTCACCACTATCGGCAACGACAACTGGTTGATGGCTTATGTTCACGTTGCCCATGACTGTATTGTTGGTTCCAACACAACCATTGCCAACTGCACACAACTGGCCGGTCATGTCGAAGTCGGTGATTGGGCGACGCTGGGGGGATTTACCGGCGTGCACCAATTTGTAAAGATCGGCGCGCACGTCATGTGCGGTGTATCGAGTGTGGTATTGATGGATATTCCTCCCTATGTCACCTGCGGCGGCAATCCGTTGGCTGCGGTGGGTGTCAATTCCGAGGGGTTAAAACGGCGTGGTTATACCGCCGAGCAAATCACCAACATCAAACGTGCCTATAAAACGCTTTACCGAAATGGCCTCGGTTTTGCCGACGCAAAGGCGGCGCTGGCGAACGACGCTGCACCGGAGGTGCAAGTGCTGGCGAATTTCTTGCAGACCTCCACCCGCGGTATTGTGCGTTAACTATATGAAGATTGGTATTGTTGCCGGAGAACCATCAGGAGACGCAATTGGCGCGTCGTTGATTCGCGCCTTGCGGGCGGAGTATCCGCAGCTCGAATTTGTCGGCATTGCCGGGCCAAAAATGCAGTCTGCAGGCGCCAGGTCGTGGTTCGGTATGGAAACACTGGCGGTGCGTGGTTATGTCGAGGTGCTCAAGCGTTTCCGAAAAATCCATGCCATGCGCCGTGCGTTAAAGGCGCGATTGTTGGCGGAAAAAATCAATCTGTTTATCGGTATTGATGCGCCGGATTTTAATCTGGGCCTCGAGCGCGATTTAAAACGGGCCGGAGTCACCACGGTGCATTATGTGAGTCCGTCGATCTGGGCGTGGCGGGGCGAACGCATTCATAAAATCAAGGCGGCGGTTGATCATATGCTGACCATTTTTCCATTTGAGCAGCAGATTTATGACCGAGCCGGAATTGCCTCGTCCTATGTTGGGCACCCGTTTGCCGATGAGTTTCCCAAGGCGTCGCAGCAGGCTTCGGCACGCACACAATTACGATTAAAACCGTCCCAATTGGTCGTATCACTGTTGCCAGGCAGCCGGCAAACGGAACTGGATTACCATGCCGGCTTGTTTCTTGAGGCTGCCAAGTGTTTGCATAAACAATTTCCGGAGGCCATTTTTCTGGTGCCTCTTGCCACACGCGAAACACGCGAACAGTTTGATGCAATGAAATGGAAAATGGGCGCGCAGGATCTGCCGCTGCAAATTCTATTTGGGCATGCAAACTTTGCCCTGGCGGCGGCGGATGTGGCGCTGGTGGCGAGTGGTACGGCCACCTTGGAGGCGGCGATGCTGCGATGCCCGCACGTGATTGCCTACAAAATGTCGCCGACAACTTTTCGCATGATGAAAGGCAAGGCATACCTTCCCTATGTGGGGCTGCCGAATATTTTGGCCAACGAATGGCTGGTGCCTGAATTACTTCAGGATGAGGCGACACCGGAAAATTTGGCGCAGGCGATGGGCAATTGGATCAAACATCCTGACGCGGCTGATCGATTGCGTGCGCGTTTTGCCACGATTCATGCCGATTTGGCCGTGAATAATAGTCAACGTGTTGTTGACGCACTGCGACCCTTGCTGGCCCGGTATGGCTCCGGTGGTGCGCCCGCTGCGGTCGGCGCAGAAAAAAATGCTGAAGCGGCTGTCGCCTGATCATCTCAGATGCGGCGTTGATGAGGCGGGTCGCGGCCCGCTTGCCGGTGCGGTGTATGCCGCTGCCGTCATTCTCGATCCGCGGCGACCGATAGTCGGCTTGGCGGACTCCAAAAAGCTAAGCGAAAAAAAACGACACCATTTGGAGCAGATGATTACCGACAATGCTGTTGCCTATGCGGTCGCGTTTGCCAGTGTCGAAGAAATTGATCGCTTGAATATTTTGCAGGCAAGTTTGCTGGCGATGAAACGTGCGGTGGAGGGGTTGGCGATGACACCGGCAGAGGCGTTGATCGATGGATTACATATTCCCATTCTGATGATCCCGGCTCGCGCGATTATTGGCGGTGATGCGATTGAGGCAGCCATTTCAGCGGCTTCGATTTTGGCGAAGAATGCGCGTGATCGTGAAATGGTCACGATGAATGAGCGCTATCCCTTATACCAATTTGCCCGGCACAAGGGGTATGGCACACGTGTGCATATGCTTGCGCTCGGGGAGTATGGACCTTGTCCGATTCATCGTCGGAGTTTTGCGCCGGTGCGATTGGCAGAGCAAAAAATGCAGGGTAAAAATTGTGAAACATATATTGAAAATTGATATTGAATTTCCCCGTTTGGCGCTCGTTTCCGACCATAAGTGGCCCGAAAATGGCGTATCCTACTGTGTTTTAAAAGTGCGATGAAGACAGTTCATTCCCGCGACAATCCATTTGCCCGCCACCTGATCGCGCTGGCACATTCTTCGCGCGAACGGAAAAAAAGCGGCCATACGGTATTGGACGGCGCGCATCTGGTTGATGCATTTATTGCCTCCGGTCGTGTGCCCCTGGCCGTGGCAATTCGTGAATCTGCCGCAGGCAGCGACGATGCGCGGGTGTTGATAAATAAAATTGCCGGCCGCACGGTTGATATCACCATACTTGCTGATGTGCTAATTGACGAGGCCTCGGCGCTAGACTCGCCGGCGTCGATTATGGCGATTGTCGACACACCTTCAGCACAACCCATCCCGGTGGATGCGGATGTGGTCATCGTGCTCGATAACGTTCAAGACCCGGGCAACGTCGGGACGATTTTGCGCAGTGCCGCCGCTTTTGGCGTTCACCACGCTGTGCTGGGCAAGGGCACCGCCTTTGCGTGGTCGCCAAAGGTTTTGCGTGCGGGACAAGGCGCGCATTTTGCTATCAATATTGTCGAGGGGGTGGATGTCGTCAAATTTCTGGGGGTGTTCGGCGGGGATTCTTTTGCACTGGTGCCGTCGCAACTCGGCGCAACATCTATCATGAATGCAAATTTTTCCGGTCCGGTTGCGATGCTGATTGGCAGTGAAGGTTCGGGATTGGCGCCAAATGTGATTGCTGCGGCCAGCCATCGTGTCACGATTCCCATGCCGGGTGAAACGGAATCATTAAATGCCGCGGTATGCGCGGCAATCGCCATGTATGAAATGCGGCGGCAGCGGCATGCCTGAAATGAAAAACTATCCGACAGTTGGTGCGGTATTCACGTTGCCACTGTCACGCCGTTCACACTAATAATATGATGGAATTTTCCAAGTTGGAGTGGATCACAATTATCGGCACGTTGGCCGCCAGTCTGACCACGATCTCGTTTGTGCCGCAGGTCGTAAAAATTTGGAAGTCCAAATGCGCGCGTGATATTTCGCTGCCGATGTACGTCAGCTTTACCGCCGGCGTTGCCTTGTGGTTGGCCTATGGTGTGATGATCGCATCGATTCCGATTATTGTTGCCAACATTGTTACGCTCGTTTTGGCAACGGCCGTCATCATTATGAAACTACGCTGGGGATAGACACGTTTCAACCTGCTGATCGTATCCAATACATTTTTTGAAAAGTATGTTGATTTCAACCTGGGGAAGGTCTGATTAAGTCAGAGTGTTGATGGATAAATTGGTTTTATCAAATCGGGATTTGGTTTTTGATCGGAAACGAACATATTTCTCGGCAAATGCGGACGGATTTACCGCGCCTTTGCGGTGTTTCCCGCATTTCATGCCACCGCAAACGCACCTCTGCCGTCCTGTCTGATCAAGTGGTGCCGTGCGCGATGCAGATTCACCAATCCGCATGCGGCAAAGAAGCGGTGCGCATTTTTCTGCAACCCGCGATAGCAAACCTTTCTGAAATCAAATATCCGCTTGATTGAGCGGGGCACGCTTTTTAGGACGTAGCTACGTTAAGCTACGTTCGCCAAAAGAAAAACGGCCCCTGATTTCTCAGGAGCCGTTTGAATTTTGGTAGGGCGTGGCAGATTCGAACTGCCGACCAACGGATTAAAAGTCCGCTGCTCTACCGGCTGAGCTAACGCCCCATCATTTCTACGGCAGTATTTGTTTTATTACCGTGGAAAGCCTGCGATTATAGCGGCAAAAAAACCCTCGGTCAAACTTCACTCACTTTTCAAACACAGATGACAACATCTGGAATGTGGCACGTAACGATTGCGCCTCGCCGCCTTCGGGTCGACCAGGACGGGATTTCAGATTCCACGAGAAACAATCAATGTGGATCCACGCTTGGCCTTCGGGAATAAATCGCTCGAGGAACAGCGCGGCCGTAACCGAGCCGGCTTGCGGGCCGCTGGTGTTAACAATGTCGCCGATGTTGCTTTTAATCATCTCGTGGTACGGTTGCCAGAGTGGCATTCTCCATAGCGGATCCTGGCTTTTGGTTGCAGCAGCATTCAATCGCTCGAACCATGCGTCGGAATTGCTAAAAGTTGCCGGTAATTCGGGTCCGAGCGCCACACGTGCGGCTCCTGTCAAGGTCGCAAAATCAATGATCAGATCCGGCTTGCGCTCGGCGGCATAGGCCAACGCATCCGACAAGACAACCCTGCCTTCGGCATCGGTGTTGCCAATTTCGATTTTTAGCCCCGCGCGGGTGGAGACGATTTCACCAGGGCGATACGCATTGCCAGAAATCGCATTTTCTACGGCGGGAACCAACATATGCAACGACACCGGCAGTTTGGCTTGCATGATGAGTCGCGCCAGCGCCAGCGCATGGGCGCTTCCACCCATGTCTTTTTTCATTTGCCGCATTCCGTCGCCGCCCTTAATGTTGAGGCCGCCGGTATCAAAACACACCCCTTTACCAACCACCGCAATTTTGGGGTGGGACGGATCGCCCCATAAAATTTCCAGCAGCCGCGGCGGGCGATGACTTGCGCGTCCAACCGCATGAATCGCTGGAAAATTTTCATGGATCAGGGCATCACCCACAATTTCCCGGAAAACACCACCAAATTCGGTGGCAAGATTTTTTGCCACATTGGAAAGGTGTTCTGGTCCCATGTCCTCGGTCGGCGTATTCACCAAATCGCGGGTCAATGCGATGGCATCAAACATTTGTTGTGCTTTGGTGGTCTCGGCACACGCCTTTACCATCAACACCGCCGATTTTTTCGGCTCTTTTTTGTAGCGTGAAAATTGATAGCCACCCAGCAACCACGAAACCGCCGCAACATAAGAGGACAATGTTGATGATTCGGCAAGCCTATAGGTGCCGGCAGGAAGGTTAAACGGCAAATGCGCAAGGGAAAAAATATCAGCATCGCTGCTGATCCCTACATATACCTTGTCTATCTTGCCGTCGTCACGCGGCATCACCACAAATGTGTGCGGTTTACCGCTAAAGTCTGCGGCCGCCAGCCAATTACGGCTGCGTTCATCCAGACTGTTGAGTTGGCTCGCAAGTCGGCTGGTTGTGACCGTTTCTATTATTGTGGCAGCAGTTGCCGCATTGGTGGTGATTCCCATAACGGGCCCCGGGGAAAATTAATAAAATATGCCGACCAGGGCACCGCAAGAAAGGGTGGCCAGCGTGCCGGAAATGAGGCACTTATAACCCAGATCAATAATTTCACTGCGCCGTTCCGGGCACATGGTTCCCATACCACCGATGATGATGCCCAGTGATGCAAAATTGGCAAAGCCACATAAGGAATAAATCATCATGACGCGGCTGCGCTCACTCAGCATCTCGGGGGCAAGTTTGGCCATATCGATATAGGCGATAAATTCGTTCAGTACGGTTTTGGTTCCCATCAATGCGCCGGCTGTGTGTGCCTCCGCCCAAGGAATGCCCGTCAACCAAACGACGGGTGACATGGCCCAGCCAAAAACTCCCTGCAGGGTGATCGCCTTGCCGCCGATATGCGGCAAAAATCCAAACAGCGTGTTCAGCAACGCGATCAATGCCGTCAAAACCAACAACATGGCGACAATATTGATATAAATGGACACACCTTCAACCGCGCCCTGGGTGACCGCATCCATGGTGCTGGCCACCGGTTGTCCACTGCTAATCATGCCTTCTGTGACCGGGCCTTCGTGCGGCACCATGAGTGCCGAAAACGCAATTGCCGCCGGCGCACTGATAAAGGAGACAATCAAAATATGGCCGATTGCATCGGGCACAATGGGCCGCAAAATGATGCCGTATAACACCATGACGGTGCCGGCAATACCGGCCATCCCGCAAGTCATGGTGATAAAAAGTTCACCGCGCGAAAGTTTGGCAATATAGGGTTTGATGACCAGTGGTGCCTCGACAGTGCCAAGAAAAATGTTGGCCGCTGTGGAAACGCCCACCGCACCACCCACGCCAAGAGTTTTTTTCAAAATCCAGGAAAAAGCATTTACCACCATGGGCAAGATTTTCCAAAAAAACAATACCGACGACAATGCAGAAACCACAATCACCAGTGGCAGAGCCTGGGTTGCGAATATAAACGGTGCACGCTCGCCCTCTTTTAACGCGTACGGAGCGTCACCACCACCCAGAAAGCCAAACACAAACATGGTTCCCTGACGGGTGGCATCGGCAATGCCATTTAATGCGGTGTTCAGAAATAGCGCGACTTCTTTGAAGTGGGGGAACTTAAACAACAGTACAAACATGACGATCTGAAGAATGATCGCGCCGATAACTGTTCGCCATGGGATTACCCGCCGCTTTTCGGAAATGGTCCAAGCGAATGCATACAAAACAAAAAAGCCCAGCAGGCTTTGCAAGACTAGCATCATGGTGGCGTACCTTTGGTAAGGAAGACGAGTTGAACTCAGCAGAAATTCGGTTGGATCTAGAAGACAACCAAATAAATACAAGCGAAATAATACTCGGTGCACGCCAATATTAACCATTGGCGTAAAATCGGCGTCATTTCGTCAAACGTAAATTGAAGGTTGCCTATATGTTAAAGCTGCTCCAACCCGCTGGTTATTTTTCCGCCATCGTATTATTCCTTGCCGGATGTGCGCAGCTTCCATCTGCGCCGGTCGTTTCCCCGCAAGTTGCAACGATTGCAGTAAAAGTCATCGCTTTTAATGATTTTCACGGCAATTTGAAGACCCCTAATTTGCGTGTTCCGGTCGCCGACACCAGTCAGGCCACGGGTATCCGCTTTGAACCGGCGGGCGGGGTTGAACAATTTTCGGCCGTGGTTCAGTCGCTGAAGGCAAAAAATCCAAATCATTTGGTGGTGACCGCAGGTGACATGGTCGGGGCGACCCCCTTATTGTCGGCATTTTTCAAAGATGAGCCCACCATTGAAGCAATGAATCTGGTCGGTATTGATTTTCATGCGGTTGGCAACCACGAGTTTGATTATGGTGTCGCACACTTGAAGCGCTTGCAACGGGGTGGCTGTGCACCAGATTCGAAAACAAATTTGCCAGATTGTCAGGGCCGCCCACCTTACAAGGGCGCAGCGTTTCCTTTTTTGTCCGCCAACGTTGTTGAAGATGCATCGAAAAAAACCTTGTTTCCAGCCTACGGCATCAAGGAATTTGACGGCATCAAAGTCGCGGTGATTGGCATGACACTGCGTGGAACGCCACAGATTGTCCGCCCGGGAGGCACGGCTGGATTGACGTTCAACGATGAGGTGGCGACGGTCAATACGCTGATCCCCGAGTTAAAGGCCCAGGGAATCGAGGCCGTGATTGTGGTGATGCATGAGGGAGGGGTGCAATCGGGCGGAATAAATGAATGCGTGGATTTTAGTGGCAAGGGCAGGGACATCGCCGAGAGGCTGGACGCCGCCGTCAGCGTGGTGGTAACGGCGCATACGCACCGATTTTACGTTTGCGACGTGGCCGGAAAACTGGTCACGAGTGCCGGCAGTTATGGCACACTGGTGACAGAAATCGACCTGACGCTTGATCGGGCGACAAAAAAAGTCGTTGCCAAATCGGCGCGAAATTTGGTTGTAAAACCGGATGGCCCGAAGGATGCGGCGTTAACTGCCCTGGTTGAAAAATATGCGAAATTATCGGAGCCACTGGAAAATCGGGTGGTTGCCAAATTCCGCCAGGAAATCACGCCGGTCACCAATGCTGCCGGTGAGTCAACACTGGGCAACTTGATTGCTGACGCGCATCTGTTTGGCACGGCGAGCCCGGACAAAGGCGGGGCGGTGATTGCCTTTAATAATCCTGGCAGCCTGCGCGCACCCATCATTCCCGATGCGGGAGGCGGCGTTTCATATGGCGCATTGTTCAAAACACAACCGTTTCAAAACGATCTGGTTGTCATGAACCTGACTGGCACCCAGATCAAAAAATTGCTGGAGCAGCAGTTCGGCGCAACAGTAGGTGAACGGGTGCGGATCATGGGCGTGTCCAAAGGCTTCAGTTACGTATGGGACGCGGCCAAACCGCGCGGCGAACGGGTGATCGCGGAATCCGTCAAACTCAACGGAGAGGTCATCACGCCCAACCTGCAATATCGTGTTGCCGCCAATAGTTTCTTAGCAGGTGGCAGCGAGGGCATGTCGGCATTTCGCGATGGCACCGACCGTCAGGTGAGTGTGCTTGATCTTGAGGCATTGGTCAGTTATCTCACGGCGGCATCCGTCAATGGGCCCTACATTCCACCGCCGACGGGATTGCGCGTGATGCGGGTGAATTAATGCAGCGCGCTTTGTTGTGTGAATGCAACACAAGTGAATCGAATTTGGCTTTGATTCGCGCAATTTGTGCGTGCGAACTATGAGGATCCGCCCGTAACTTGTTGTTTCAAATAAATTAAAAAAACTCCGCCGGTCTGCGCGCGTCCAGACCGGCAGTGCCACTGTGGCGAATCCGCCATAGAATCCGTCATAATTAATCGTTAAATTCTTGGCGATGTTGGTACACGGAATTCGCTTGCAACCTGAGTTTGGATCGGTCGATTTCATCCGGCATTTTTCCCAATTTTTTGCTGTGCAAATTTCCAGCCAATTTATCGTGCTGAATTCGTTCTAATTCGTTTAGTTTTTAGTCGTAATGTTGCAAGCCATTCCATCGTTCAATTACTGACTTCCTTGAGGTTATTACCTATGAAAAATCGAAATCTGATGCGATTAAGTCAAATCGCTGTTTGTGTTGCCCTTGCCGTTGGATCCATGCAGGCACACGCACAAAACACCACCTCGGCCCTGGCCGGAAAAATTACCGCCGGAGACGGCAAATCGGTTGCCGGCGCCCAAGTGCGGATCGTGCACGTTGAGTCTGGTTCGGTTACCAATACATTGACCGATGCAGAAGGCCGTTATGCTGCGCGCGGATTGCGCGTTGGCGGACCTTATACAGTTTCGATTACCAAAGATGGCGTGACCGAGAAGCGCGAGAATGTGTATTTGGTGCTTGCTGAGACCGCAACGTTGGATGCAAAGCTTGGTGCAACGGTGGAGACCATTCAAGTTTCCGCCAGTGCCATTTCCGACGCGTTTAGCAAAAATGCCATGGGCGCCGGTACCAATATTGGCCGCGCACAAATCGAGTCACTCGGGTCGATTAATCGTAACCTGCAGGATTACGCACGGACCGATCCACGTTTGTCGCAAACCGACAAGGATCGCGGTGAAATTTCAGCAGGTGGCCAAAACACCCGCTTTAATTCCGTCACTATTGACGGTGTAAGCATTAGCGATAGCTTTGGTCTGGAGGCAAATAATCTGCCAACCGCCAAACAACCGATTTCGATTGATGCCATTCAATCCGTGCAAGTGAACATTTCAAACTACGACGTCACCCAAAAAGGTTACACCGGCGCCAACATCAATGCCGTGACCAAGTCCGGGACCAACGATATCAAGGGCTCGATTTATTACGTGAGCCGCGACGATCGTCTGGCCGGTGACCGATTTAACCGTGCAACCACCACCTATTTCACACCGCCAAAATTTGACGAAGTCACCAAGGGTGTGACCATTGGCGGTCCGTTAATCAAGGATAAATTATTCTTTTTCGCCAGTTTTGAAGACTTCCAGAGCAGCCGTTTGGCGTCAGACGTGGGTCCACTTGGCAGTGCCTCCGGTACCCAAGTTGGTATTACCTCCTCTGCGATCGCCGGTGCACAATCGATTGCCAGCACAACCTATGGTGCCAGTATTGGCTCGGAAGCGGTGCCGCCTGGAACAACCCTGCGGGTAAAAGACGCGTTGATCAAGCTCGATTGGAATATCAATGACAGCCATCGTGCCAACTTTCGATATAACAAAACCGAACAGAGCGAACCAACCTTCGCCAACCAGGGCATTCGACAGATATCATTGAGTTCGCATTGGTGGGCGCAGAAAAAAGAAATTGAAATGATGGTCGGACAGTGGTTTGCCGACTGGACACCTAACTTCTCAACCGAGTTAAAAGTTTCCAAGCGTGACTACGATAGTGTGCCGGCCAATAATTCATTTTTGCCTATGCAGACGCTGAATTTCACGGGAACGATGCCGCCGGGAACGCCGACTTCGGTTGCGACCGGAACCAGAAGCTTGATTTTTGGCACCGAACGTAGCCGTCACTTTAACGTTCTCAAAACCGAAACCATTGATTCCTATTTCGGCGCCACTTGGTTCTTGAAAGCACACGAAATCAAATTTGGTGCTGACTTTAACGAGAATAAAACCTACAACGCGTTTTTGCAGGATACCAACGGCCAGTACATTTTCTCTTGCGTAAATAGCAGCGCGACCTACACCTATTCGTTTGGTGCGATTAACTGTGCTACGGCAACGGCTGCGCAGGTCGAGGCAGCCGTGCTGGAGAACTATCGTATCGGTCGCCCACTTGCCTATCAAGCGCAAGTGCCGATCGCGGGCAAAAGCCTCAACGACGGTGTGGCAATTTGGAATCTGCAAAACCTGGGTGCGTTTGTTCAGGATACCTGGACCGTTAACAAGAACCTGACCATCATGGCGGGTGTGCGGATTGATGTTCCAAAGACTAGCGACCGCCCACTCTTCAATGCTGCTGCTGCTGCACCGTTGGTGGCCGGTTCCGGTACCACCCGCCAATCTGGTGGCTTTGGTTTAAACAATACCGTTACCATCGACGGCCAGGATTTGTTCCAGCCACGCGTCGGTTTTAATTACACCTTTGACTCTTCGCGCCCGATGCAGCTTCGTGGAGGTTTTGGTTTGTTCCAAGGTGCCGCTGCCAACGTCTGGTTGTCGAACGGATACTCCAATACTGGTGCGGCAATGCGTTTTGTTGGATGCGGCTCGATCTCAGGAAACTCCTATGCGGCTTGTCCGTCAACCGGTGGTTTGTTCAGCATTAATCCTGCCACACAGCCGATCCCGGTTGCAGCTTCACCCGCAGCCAACGTTGACTTTGTGCAAAACGGGTTGGGACAACCCGCAGTTTGGAAGGCGAACCTTGCGTTTGAACACCAGTTACCGTGGTTTGGATTGGTGGCCAGCGCCGAATACATCAACACCAAAGTGCAGTCCGGACTTTATTATCAGCATCTGAACCTTGGTGCGCCGACCCGTACCGGTACCGACGGTCGTCAATTGTTTTACACGGCATCAAGTTATAACGGTGCGTGCTGGACCTCGGGTGGTTCCACCGTGGGTGGCGCCGCCTGTCCGGATCAACGTTCACGTGCGCTGAGCAATCCTAACTATGCCAACGTGATGCTCGCCACCGAGTCCAAAAAAGGTGGCGGCAATCAGGCAACCTTGTCGTTGAGCCGTCCAATGGCGGGTGGTTTTGCCTGGTCGTTGGCGTACACCTACACGGATGCCAAGGAAGTCAGCCCATTGACGTCGTCGGTCGCCGTATCCAACTTCAATTCACGTTCGATCTTTAATCCGAACGAAGAAGTTGAGGCGCGTTCACCGTATGTAAACCGTGACCGGATCAATGCGTCGGCAACCTGGCAGCGGGCGTTTTTTGGCAAATACAAAACCACGGTTGGTTTTTTTGCCGAAGGTCGTAAGGGCAAGCCATATAGCTGGACCTACATTAATGATTTGAACGGTGATGGTGTGACTGGCAATGATTTGATGTTTATCCCGAAAGGGCCGGGCTCTGGTGACGTTGTATTCTTGGGTGACACCGCAACCGACCGCACCAATGAGAATACATTCTGGGCGATTGTGGACGCGAATAAGGGGCTGGATGCACGTGGTGGAGTGGTGACCCGTAACAACAGTTTCTCGCCATGGACCAACAGCCTCGATATGCGTATGAGCCAAGAGTTGCCTGGGTTCGTGAAAGAACATAAAGCAGTCATTTCGCTTGACCTGTTTAACGTGGCCAACCTGTTCAATAAAAAGTGGGGTCGTATTGATGAAATCGCGTTCTCAGGCGGCGGCGGTACCGTTCGTGGCTTCGTAAACTACGCCGGTCTTGATGCGCAGGGTCGTTATATTTATAGCGTTTCGCAAGTTGCCCGTGATTTTGTTACCCGTCAGAACAAGGGCGAGTCGCAGTGGGCGGCGCAAGTGACCGTCCGTTACGAGTTCTAAGTAACGCGTGATACGCAATGGGTGTTCCCCATTGTTGACTCAGTACAAAAAACGGCCCGTGGCAACACCGGCCGTTTTTTTTGCCTGCGAACTGGAGTCATGCCTAACCTGCATATTTCACGGGGTTGCGTTCGTGAATGGGTTGATGGGCGTGTGATTTTTCGTTCGGCCGACCACGGCGTAGCTGGTCGTGTTTGGCAAATGAGCACGGTAAGAGAACGCAAAAGCGCAAGTCCAGCGGCCTGTTATCGAGCGCAACAGTCCCGTGTTCATTAAAAACCAAAATGGATGACAAAGCGCAATAAAACTTAACGGGGCAGTCCCCCCGGCGGAGTGAGGCTGACCCGTGAAATATGCAGGCTAAAGTGGCAACCGACAGTAATGTCCGCGGCAGTAACGGCTTACCCACGTATAATTTGCGACGTGAAACAGCTTGTTCTTGACCTCATTCCCACCCCTGCGCCAAGCTTCGACAATTTTGTTGTTGGTCGAAATGCTGAAGCTCGAAACGCGCTGCTTAAAATGGTTTGCCAATCCCCGCCGGCAAAGGTTATTTACCTATGGGGCATTTCCGGAAGTGGCAAGACCCATTGTCTGGCTGCGGTCGCCGCGCAATGTGGGCCATACTCGCCGGCGACGGGTGTGCAGTCGGCCAAGCCGCCTTCGGCGGTTGGGGTGCAAGCGGCTGATTCACCCATCGTCATCGTTGACGATGTGGATGCGCTTGATGATGAGGCGCAGATCGGGCTTTTTAATGCCATCAATCTGCGCGCCAACAAGGCGGCGAGTTGTGTTCTGGTGGCGGGTAAATTGGCGCCGCGCGATTTGCTGCTGCGGCCGGATTTAACCAGTCGCTTGGGAAGTGGGCTGGTTTATCAATTGCATCCGCTGACGGATGCAGAAAAAGCGGTGGCGTTAAACATGCACGCGGCTTCACGTGGATTTTCCCTGCCGGACGACGTGATCAATTATTTGTTGCGGCATTCGCGGCGTGACATGGCGTCGTTAATCGCCATGCTGGACGCATTGGATCACTATTCTATTGAAACCAGCCGTGAAATCACCCTGCCTTTACTTCGACAACTTTCTCAACCGCCGTTGGTTTAATTTCCGATGAATCTTGCCCTGTTTGATCTGGACTACACTTTGCTGAATGGCGACAGCGATCATGCGTGGGGGCAATTTTTGGCCGATGAGGGCATTGTTGATGGTCAACAACACCGTCGTTGCAATGATGCCTTTTGGGTTCAATACAAAGATGGGTCGCTTGATATCGATGCCTATCTGCGTTTTGCATTGGCGCCCATTGCCGGCAAAACACCGGCGGAACTCGCCCCGCTGCACGAAAAATTCATGCAGACAACCATCATGCCCATGATCAGTGACGCGGCGGTTAAGTTGCTGGCAACCCATGCCAACGATTTGTGCGCCATTGTCACCGCCACCAACGCGTTTGTGACTTTACCAATTGCCCGCTATTTGGGGGTGGCACAATTGATTGCCTGTGACGTTGAAGTGGTCAACGGACGATACACCGGCCGGTCCATCGGTGTGCCGTCCTTTCGGCACGGCAAAACCGTGCGTGTTGAATCATGGCTGGCGGGTTTGGGAAAAACCATTGATGACTTTGAGCAAAGTTGGTTTTATAGCGACTCATTAAATGACCTGCCATTGTTGGAGCGGGTGAACAGACCGGTGGCGGTGAATCCGGATCCAACCCTGCTTGCGCACGCATTGGCGTGTGGATGGCCGATAATTGAGATCAAATGATTAAGAAATTTATTACCAAGATGTTTACCCGGCGACGACCACGTCATTCCGGTGTTGACGACGCCCCGACCCGTTATGACCGTGCCGAACACGGCATTGATCGCCGGAATATTTCAGACGCGGCCATTCGCACTTGTGAGGGCTTGCACCGGGCGGGCTTCGCGGCGTTCGTTGTCGGCGGTGCCGTGCGCGATTTATTGTTGGGACGCCATCCCAAGGATTTTGATATTGCCACCGACGCAACACCCGAAGAGGTTCGCGGTGTCTTTCGCCGATCACGCATTATTGGTCGGCGGTTTAGATTGGTACACGTCATGTTCGGGGCGGAAACCATCGAAGTATCAACCTTTCGTTCGGCGCATGACGCCAACAGCGATGAAAATAGCGCCAATACGGACGAACATGGCCGCTTGTTGCGCGACAATGTTTATGGCGCGCAGTCGGAAGATGCTATCCGTCGTGATTTCACCATGAATGCGCTGTTCTACGACCCCGAAGCCGAGGAGGTTTGGGACTACACCGACGGCTTTAATGATGTCAAAAATCGTCGTGTGGTGATGATTGGTGACCCGGAGACCCGCTATCGGGAAGACCCGGTGCGCATGTTACGGGCGGCCCGTTTTGCCGGCAAGCTTGGTTTTTCCATTGACGCCAAGACAGAAGCGCCCATCAAAACCCTGCGATCGTTATTGGCAAATGTGCCCGAGGCACGGTTGTTTGACGAGATGCTCAAGCTGTTGTTGTCCGGGCATGCGCTGGCCTGTATTGGGGAGCTGCGCAAGCTTGGACTACATTCATTTTTACTGCCCTCGCTCGACCAATTGGTTGGTGAAAACAACGAGCAGCAATTCACAAGACTCGCACTACAACGCACCGACGATCGTATCGGTGATGATCGGGGTGTGTCGCCGGCCTTTTTGTTTGCCGCGTTGTTTTGGAATTTGATGACCGCTCGTTCAGCCGAACTAGAGGCGCGTGGTGAACGTCCACTGGCGGCATTGCATTTGGCCATGGACGAAGTGTTGGACGCACAACGTCGCTCGCTCGCGATACCGCGGCGATTTGACGCCAACATCAAGGAAATATGGGTGTCACAACCGCGATTTTCACAGCGCTCAAAAGCCAAGGCCTACCGTTTGCTGAGTCACCCGCGTTTCCGCGCCTGTTATGATTTTTACGCGTTGCGTGCCGAGGCGGGCGACGCCGATCCGGAAATCGCCGCCTGGTGGGAAAAATTCCAATTTGCGGACGATGACGTGCGCGAAAACATGTTGATGGCGGATGACGAGCCGAAGAAAAAGCGCCGGCGACGCAAGAAGTCGAGTGGCGGCGTCGAAATGGTCACACCACATCCCAAGCAACCCGATATCTTCGAATAATGACCGACAATCTTTCCGGCTTTCGGTCTACTGTGTTTATCGGCATTGGCTCCAATTTGGAGAATCCGATCCAGCAGGTGCAGCGGGCATTCCGCGAGCTTGACGAAATTGCCGACGGTCGGTTACTCGCTATTTCGTCACTTTACGAATCCGCGCCGATGATTGGGGAAGGGGATGGCGGGCAATCCGGCCAGCCTGCCTATATCAATGCCGTCGCAAAAATTGAGACTACGTTGCCGCCGCAACTGCTGATGCAACGACTGTTGGATATAGAGACGCGCCATCACCGCATCAGAACGAAAAAAAACGGCCCGCGCACACTTGACCTTGATATTCTTATTTTTGATCAATTGCGCATTGATACAGCCGGATTGGCCATTCCACACCCGCGGGCGCATCAGCGCGCATTTGTTTTGCATCCGCTGCTGGAGGTTGCGCCGGACTTGTATATACCGGGCAAAGGATTTGCCCGGGAATATTTGCCCAATGTCGCCACGCAGCGCATTCGTGTCCTGCAAGATGACAAATCGTAACCACCCATTCAGTCCAATATGAAATATCGATACATTGTCGTCGAAGGGCCGATCGGTAGTGGTAAAACCACGGTTGCACGCTTGTTGTCCGCGCACTACCACGCGGACTTGTTGCTGGAAGATGCCGATTCCAATCCGTTCCTGGTTCAGTTTTATCGGGACATGAAACGGTATGCGCTGGCGACACAAATGTTTTTTTTGTTTCAGCGCGCCAATCAGCTGTCGGCCATGCAACAGCCCGATCTGTTTGAGCGAAAAACGGTCGCGGATTATATGTTGGCCAAAGACACCCTGTTCGCCAAATTAACTTTGGACGACAATGAGTTTTCGCTTTATTTGCAGCTCTACAATCATTTGCGTCCACAGGCGCCCGTGCCGGACCTGGTGATTTATTTGCAATCATCGGTGGCACAATTGCAGGCACGTATTCAGCGTCGCGGGCGGCCGTTGGAGCGGGGGATTTCAGAAGAATATTTATCGAGATTGTCCGAGTCTTATACGCGCCATTTTTATGAATATTCTGATTCCCCTTTGTTGATTGTAAACGGTGATCGGTTTGACTTTGCCAACAATGCAGAACACTTTCAAATGCTGATCAAACGGGTGGAAGAAATGCGCGGTGGCAAGGAATATTTTAATGCGGCCTGATTGGCCACATCGCTAATTTGCCGGACTTGATTGTGTTTGATCAGGTTGGTTTCAACTGGAACGGGCATCATGGAAATTATTTCAACGATCGCGGCCTTGCGTCTGCGGCTGGCGGCTGAAGGCAATATCGGCTTTGTACCGACCATGGGTAATTTGCATGCCGGCCATATCGATTTGTTTCGGCTTGCACGTGACAAAGTGGGTGCGTCTGGATGTGTGGTGGCCTCAATATTTGTCAATCGATTGCAATTTGCGCCGCACGAGGATTTTGATACTTACCCGCGCACATTCAAGGACGATTGTGACCGCTGTGAAGCGGCCGGCGTGAATATTGTTTTTGCCCCGATCGAAGGCGAGTTGTATCCGGTTCCGCAACGGTATTTGGTCGAACCATCCGATATTCAGCACGTGCTGGACGGCGCGGTCAGACCCGGACATTTTCGCGGTGTTGCCACCGTGGTGCTGAAATTGTTCAATATTGTGCGTCCGCATCTGGCGGTGTTTGGCAAGAAAGACTACCAACAGTGCCGCGTGATTAACGACATGGTTTTGCAACTCAATATGCCCATTGCACTCGTGTTCGCCGAGACCGTACGGGCGGGTGACGGCCTTGCCCTGTCATCGCGTAATTCCTACCTCAGCGCTGTCGAACGTGCAGAAGCGCCGCGCCTGATCAGTGTGCTGACTTCGCTTAAAGACAAGTTGCAGGCAGGCGCAGCTGATTTTGGCGCATTGGAAGCCGCTGGTATGCAGTTGCTTGAGTCCCATGGTTGGCGGGTTGATTACCTGAGTATTCGTCGGCAACAAGATTTGTTTGCACCCCATGCAAACGACACAAAGCTGGTGGTTTTGGTTGCGGCCAGACTGGGTTCAACCCGGCTGATCGACAATTTGGAAGTCACGCGTGCGGTGACTGAATCGCAGGTGCGGTAAAGAGTGCGCCATAGAGGTCGTTATCCGGCGCTCTTTACGAAGCGAATTGCCATGAAACACCGCGCCGGATAACGACTTCTATGCCGCCCGCAGCGAATCAACAATTTTCATGCGCGCGGCACGCATGGCCGGCAGGAAACCACCAATAAACCCCATGACCAATGAAAAAATCACCGTCTGGATGACAATTGTTGGTGTGAGCGTGAACGAAAACGCCAGCTGTGAAAACGATTGAAAATTCAGGGTGGATACGGTAATGGCTTGCAAAAATGTTGCAAAAAATAAGCCGACGACACCGCCGACCAAACCGAGCAGCAGTGACTCGGTTAAAAATGCCACCAGAATCGACAGACGTCGAAAACCAAGTGCACGCAGGGTGCCGATCTCTGCGGTACGCATGGCCACCGACGAATACATGGTGATGGCCGCACCGATCATCGCGCCAATTGAAAACACAATGGAAAGCAATAAGCCAAGAAAAGATATGAAGGCAGAAAGGTTGCGCGATTGATCTTCGTAAAAAAGTTGCTCACGCTTGACGTCAACAGTTAAGCGAATATCGGCGGCGATATCCTTGGCAAACGCATCAAATGCATCACTCTTGACAAGTTGAACCAGCATCGAGGAATAGTTGGTGCGCCGAAATGACTGCATCAATTGATCCACATCGCCCCAGACTTCGGAGTCAAACGCGCTTTTGCCGCCATCAAACACACCCACAACGGTCCAGTCGCGCTGCGCGAAACGAATCGATTGGCCGAGCTGTGTGCCATCGAATTCCTGGTTGATATTGCGGCCAACGACAATTTCCGACGAGCCTTCGCGAAACATGCGGCCCTGAATAATTTTCACCTGTGGCCGCAACGCAATGCCCATTGGCGATACGCCGCGGGTAACGATATTGGAGGCCTTGTCCTGACCGGTTTTGAACAGGGAAATCAGCACCAGCGATTCTTTTGAAGCCATTGGTTCTGCGTTTGGACCACGCGCCACCTGTGGCATGCTTTCAATCAGTGCCGCTTGAATGCGGGTGAGACCACTTTGAATTTCCGTCTCGGCACCGCTGCGAATCACCAGCACATTGTCATATCGTCCGGTGCCGACCATGGTTTTTTTAAGCCCGGCATCAAGCATCAGCACCGCGGCAAACACAAACACCACCAGCGCCATGCCACCCGCAGTCAGCGCGGTGGTCAATTTGCGTGCCCAAAGGTTTCTGAAAATGTAGGAGAACGGAACTTTCACGGGTTTAGCCAATATGCCTTAGGCCATCAACAATCTTGATGCGCGCACTACGCCAGGCGGGTAATAGTCCGGCAACAAATCCCACCGTCAAGCCTGCTAAGATTTGCAATACCACCGTGTCATTGGACACCCGAAACGATGGGAACACCGCACTGCCAATTGAGCTGGCACCAAAAGCTGAAGAAATTGGTACGGTAATCAAAATACCAATGGCGGCACCGATCACGGAAATCATCAACGCCTCTCCAAATACCAGCGAGGCAATATATCGTGGTGAAAAACCCAGCACTTTGAGGGTGGCGTATTCGGCGATCCGTTCACGCGCGGTCATGGCCATGGTATTGGCGACCACCGCCAGGATAATAAAGATGACCACAAACGACACCACGCGGATGGCGACAACAATCGTTTCCGACTGGGCAACAAAGCCGAGTTGGAAAGATTTTTCCGTTTCGGTCAGGGTCTCGGCGAGCGAATTCCTGAATTCAGTATCGATGGCCTTGGAGATTTCCGCCGCGCGGGAGGGGTCGGTAATTTCAATATTAAAAACACCAATCTGGTCGGCGCGGCGTGGAAAGCGTTTTTTTATTTCCTCGTTAACGTAATCCCAGTGAAAGAAAAACACACGGGTAACCACAGTTTCATCCTTGCCATCAAAAATGGCCCGAATCGTAAATTGCCATGTGCCCGGAAAAATGGTCCCCTTGATCGGCACCACGTCACCGACCTTCCAGCCAAAACGATCAGCCAACTTGCGTCCGACGATTGCGCCCTGGCGATCGCGCTTAAACGCCAGCATCTCTTCCGGCTTGATTTGGTACTCCGGGAAAAGATCAAAGTAATTGTTGTGGTCCACCGCAAATTGCGGGAAAAAATTCTGTGGTTCCTTGTAAATGCCACCGAACCAATTCGAAAAGCTCACCGTTTTGACGCCGTCAATCGAGCGCATGCGTTCACGGTAGTAGGTGGGCATCGGAAACACCAAGGAGATGGCGTTGCGGGTGATCAAGCGCGCTCCGGAGGCGGCGTTGGCGCCGGAGAAAAACGCAGTGACCACCGTTTGCAAAAAGCCGAAGGCAAACACGGCGATCACCAAGCCGGTTAACGTTAGCGCCGTGCGCAGTTTGGCCCGAAAGACGTTTTTGAAAATGAGTTTCAAAAAATACATAGGCCTTAACCCGTTGTACCGGCCGGACTAATTTCGTCAGTCAATTCGCCTTTTTCGAGGTGAACCATCCGTGTGGCCGCCTCTGCCGCATGGGCGTCATGTGTCACCATGATGATGGTTTTGCCAAGCTTGCTATTGAGGGCTTTCAACATATCGAGTACATCGGTCGCCGATTGTTTGTCCAGATCGCCGGTCGGTTCATCACACACCAAAATGGTCGGATCGGTGACCACCGCCCGCGCGATTGCCACCCGTTGTTGCTGGCCGCCCGACAGTTCATTGGGGTAATGATCCATACGATCCGACAGGCCGACCATTTCCAAAGTCATATTGACCCGTTTACGCCGTTCGGCTTTGGAAAGATTGGTCAGCAACAACGGTAATTCAACGTTTTCAAATGCCGTCAGCACCGGCATTAAATTGTAAAACTGGAAAATGAAGCCAATGTTGGCCGCGCGCCAATCGGCCAGATCACCTTCGGATAATTGTGAAATGTCTTCACCATCAATGCGCAACATGCCAGCCGTCGGTTTGTCGATGCCGGCAATCAAATTGAGCAGGGTGGATTTGCCGGAGCCTGATGGGCCCATCAGCGAAATAAAATCGCCACGCGCAATATTGAGTGAGATGTCAAACAACACCGGCACATCCTGATCGCCGCGGGTGTAAGTTTTGACGAGATGTTTGATCTCGACCAATGGGATGCTCATGCTGATTATTTCTTCAGAATGGAGATTGGTGAACCATCCACCAATTTTTCAGATGGTTTCAGCACCACTTTTTCGCCCGGTTTCACGCCTTGGACACGCACCAGATCGCCGATTTTGTCACCAACCGTCACGGCGGTCATGCGGACAATATTTTTTTCGTCGAACACAAAGACCACATCCTTGCCATCACGCTTAATAATTGCCGTCGGCTGCACGGCGGTCACAGATTTGCGTTCATCAGCAGTTAGCGCCCTTGATAGGAATGCCACTTTGGCACTCATGTCGGGCAGTACGCGCGGGTCTTTTTCGACAAATTCAATTTTGACCAAAACGGTTGCCTTGGCGCGATCCACCGTTGGCACAATGCGGCTGACCCGCCCCAGTAATCGTAAATCCGGAAACGCGTCGAGTTGAATTTCGACCGGCATTTTGTCTAAAATTTTGCTGAGACTGTTTTCCGACACGTCCGCCTCGACTTCGAGTGTCGACATATCAGCAATGTTGACCACCGCGCCTTTGGAGTCGGCGGCCGACGAAAACGGCGTAATGATGTCGCCGACATTTGCATTTTTAGTGAGGATCACGCCATCAAACGGCGCGCGGATGATGGTTTGTTCAACGGCCACGGCGGCCACCCTGGCGTTGGCTTCCGCGACCCCGACCTGACCATTTAATGCGGCCAAGGCTGCGGACGCTTTATCAAACCGTGCTTTGGCGGTATCAAGTTGGGCGCCGGAAATAAAGTTCTTTTTCGCCAAGTCCTCACTGCGCCGCAAATTGGCTTCGGCGTCGCGTAATTCGGCGACCCCTTGTTGGGTGTTGGCTTTGGCGGCGCGGACATTCGCCTGTGCCTGCTCCAATAACGCCTGCACTTCTTTGCTTTCAATGCGTGCGATCACGTCGCCGGACTTCACCACCGTGCCCTCCTGTACGCCGAGAAATTCAAGCTTGCCGGTTGCCTTGGTCGAGACGGCGGCTTTTTTGAAGGCGCTAACCCTGGCGGTGGCATTCAGTGCAGTAATGGATAGGGAAGGATAGGCGGCGGAGACCACCCCGGCCTCAACGGCGACTGTGCCACCGCCGCGCATGGCCATATAGCCGACGATCAGGAAAACCGCCACCACGGCGGCAATCCCCCAAATTTTCCTGCGGCGGCGCTTTATATTTAATCCGCCTGAAAACGCTTTTTGATCGCGATCAATGGTGAGTTTTGAAAGGTCTGTGGTTGACAAGATTGGCCTCGGCACGGGTCATGAATGATTGCCAGAAATTATAGGCGGTTCACCATCGGGACGGCACCTGCAATGCGCTGAAGCGTAGTTTTTTGCGCGCCAATGGGTGACCAATGGAGTGAATGACTGAATGGCATCATTGCGCTGGAGATTTGCTCATTTGCCGGTTTTGTTTTGCCGGTGGCCGGGGATTGCGCTATAATTTGCGCCTACCGATTTAGGCCGGGATGGCGGAACTGGTAGACGCACTGGACTCAAAATCCAGCGGTGGCAACATCGTGCCGGTTCGATTCCGGCTCCCGGCACCAAATTAAAAAGCCCACAATTGTGGGCTTTTTAATGGCTACTGCATGGTTCTGCGAGCCTGCCCAAGGCTACCATTGCGCAAGTTCGCGCTCATTCCCCTGGCAATAGACACTTTTCATGAAAACGTCCGACTTCGACTACGAATTGCCCGAGGCGCTGATTGCGCAACATCCTGCGGCCGAGCGCACCGCCAGCCGGATGTTGCACCTTGATGGGCGATCCGGGCAGGTGGTCGACCGGCAATTTGTTGCGCTGCCCAATTTTGTTCGGCCGCATGACATATTTATTTTTAACGATACCAAGGTGATCAAGGCGCGCATACACGGCCATAAACAAAGCGGCGGCGCGGTCGAAGTGCTGGTTGAGCGGGTGGTGCGATCAGTCGGTGGCCACGCCAATGTGGCATTGGTACACCTGCGTGCCTCCAAGTCGCCCAAGCCGGGTGGTCGACTTTTGTTTGCGCAGGGGGTGCAGGCGACCATGACCCATCGGCAGGATGATTTGTTTGCCCTTGCCTTCGATGGTGAAAAAAGCGTTTACGAAATTTTAGAGCAAATTGGCGAAGTGCCGTTGCCGCCATACATTACCCACAGCGCGGATGGCACAGACGAGGCCCGGTACCAGACGGTGTATGCCAGGGTCGATGGCTCGGTTGCGGCACCAACTGCTGGATTGCATTTTGATGAGGCCATGTTGGCAAGCCTTCGCGGGGCTGGTGCCGCCTTGGCCTACGTCACATTACACGTGGGTGCGGGCACGTTTCGGCCGGTGCGTGACGACGACGTCAGCAAACATACCATGCACAGTGAGTGGTATTGTGTTGCCGATGAAACCGTGGCGGCAATCGCCACGGCAAAGGCGCGCGGGGGAAGAGTGATTGCCGTGGGGACGACCAGTTTGCGAACGCTTGAAGCGGCCTCAGCCGATGGCACATTGCGCGCCGGCAGCAATGAAACAACATTGTTTGTGACGCCTGGTTTTATATTTCAGACGGTTGATCGGCTCATCACTAATTTCCATTTGCCAAAATCAACCTTGATGATGCTGGTGTCGGCCTTTGCCGGAACTGAAAACACCATGCGGGCGTATCGCCATGCGGTTGCCGAGCGTTACCGATTTTTCAGTTATGGCGACGCCATGTTGATCGAAAGGCAGATATAAAGGTCAAGCAATAGCGCGGCGTTTCGAGCTTTATTTGCCGAAATGCCGCGCTATTGCTTGTGTGTTTAGCCCACACATTCCACCCACTCTCGAGTGCGTCCCTGTGAAATATGCAGGCTAGGCCGCCAGGTGGATGCGGCTTTGTGCCGCGACATGTAGTTTTAGAAATTCCATTTGATCTACCAAAATGCGGCGGTTGGCAAGGATCAGGAATTCGGCGCGGTTGGGAACATACGGGGCATACAATAGCTGCATATGTGCTTCTTCCAACAGGCGATTACCTTTGCGCTCGTTGCAATTCCGGCACGAGGTGACCACATTCATCCAGCCATCCAATCCGCGTTTTGAATAAGGAATGATGTGATCGCGGGTGAGTTTGGCGTGTGAAAAAAGTCCACCACAATAGGCGCACATGTGCCGGTCGCGGTGAAACAATTCCCGATTATTGAGCGGCGGTGTTTGATTAAATCCTTTGATGGCCATCGCTTTGCCACGAATGGCAATAATGGAGGCTGCCGTGACCGACGAGACTTCGCCGGTATTTCGGCATTTGCCGCCATTCACCGTAAATGCTTCCGTACCAGTTTCCCAGGCGACGCGCTCTTTGGCGTAATACCAGACGGCGTGCTGCCAGGTAATCCAACGATGCGGAACACCGTTTTGATCAAGGGTCAGGATGAGCGGAAAACGTTTTGCGTCCGGTGAATACAGCGAAAACGCCGGCTCGTGGGCATCCTGCACCTGTTTGGCGAGCAGTTGAGCCCCGGCCATTTGTGCACGCTGGTGAGCAAGTTGACTACGGCGGTGTTGATGAGGGGAATGCATTTCTCTCCTTTTTATTCCACCAACAAAAAACGAAATTTGGCGGATCTGAGGCGAACAGCGATAATCCCGGATAGGCGTGCAACTGCAGACACCTCGTACTTGTCGTCAAATTGCGACTGTTGCCACGAGGAGGCACGCCCCCAGCGGAAGCCTAATCTAAAAAAGTGATTTTTGGAAGCCCTTTGTTGAATATATTGTTTAAGATGTTTTTTGAATTGCATTCGCGCTATGAAAGTGAATTTCCATGAACCTTGACCGAGTTGATTCCGGCCGTGACGTGCCAAACGATTTTAATGTTGTCATCGAAATACCGATGAACGGCGACCCGATCAAATACGAGCTCGACAAGGCGACCGGCGCTCTGTTTATTGACCGGTTTATGTCAACCTCGATGCACTATCCGTGTAATTACGGTTACATCCCGCGCACCCTGTCGGATGATGGTGATCCGGTTGATGTGTTGGTGATCACGCCGCATCCACTCATTCCCGGTGTGGTGGTGCGATGCCGTCCACTGGGTGTACTAAAAATGACCGACGAGGCCGGCGGCGATGAAAAATTGCTGGCGGTGCCGATTGACAAACTCACGCCGATTTACAGTGACATCAAAAACGTGAATGATTTGCCTGCCGTGCAGCTCAACCAGATTTCCCATTTTTTTGAGCACTACAAAGATTTGGAGCCGAACAAATGGGTCAAGGTCGAGGGTTGGTTTGGTGTGGCGGATGCAAAACGCGCCATTACGGACGGCGTGGAAAAATATAAAAATTCGGATGCCAAACCAAATTATTAGTTGTAAAAGGTCGTCATTGATGCCGCGATGTTACGGTACGCATGAATTCTATCGGCCGAATTGGACTGCATCGGTCTGCATCGGTCGGTACTGATTTCACCATTCATTGGTGATGAATTTGTTCGCAGGGATATTTGGGGTTATGATTCGCCCTTGAAAAATTCTCGGCACTCGATTATCACCGGCCAGATTGAAGGGCAGGTTTGATCAAGTTTGTTTTAAAAGGATCGGCAAAAATGCGCTTGGCATTCATGTTGGACAAGTCACCATGACCAATCCGCTCTATAAGGTTGCGTTGGCCGATTGGGACACCTATCACGATGCGCTATGCGGAATCCGCCACACGGTTTTTGTGGTTGAACAATTGGTTCCGATCGAGTTTGAGATGGACGCAATAGATGCCGACCCGGGCCAGGTTGTGCATGTGATTGCCCGAGATAGCCAGGGGGAACCAATTGGCACCGCGCGAATGTTGCTGGAGGTGCCGATACCGCGCATTGGTCGGATGGCGGTATTACGCAGCTGGCGAGGACAAGGTGTCGGTCGGGCAATGCTTGAATTTTTATGTGATGTGGCAAAAGAGCGCGGCTATCAGCAGGCGCGACTTAACTCGCAAAGCCATGCCACCCCGTTTTATTACAAACAGGGATTTCTCTCACACGGCAGTGAGTTTTTCGAAGCCGGCATTCCTCACCTGGAAATGCGGCGCGACTTGTAGTTTTAGAAATTACGCCGGCGGCTCACCCGCTGCGACCGCGCCATAGGGCAAATCCAGTATGGCAAGCTGCACGTCATACGCCGGGTCAAGGAATAAACTGTTGTTGGTAATGGTGTCGATTTGCGTGACCACCAATGCTTCAATCCCCGATTGTTGTTCGCTTGCCGGCACCCGCGCCGCCAGCGCAATGGTGCCGCAGGCTTGGTCGGCGAAATCAGGTGAATAAACAGCCGTGCCGGGTAGCGGCAATTGGTCTGTCGTTAATGCAACCCGCACCATCCGTCTTTTTAATATCCCCCGATATTGGGTACGCGCGACAATTTCCTGTCCGGGATAACAACCTTTGCGAAAATTGACACCGCCGATCAATTCAAAATTGGCCATCTGCGGCACAAACGTGTCCTGGGTTGTGGGGGTCACCTCAAATATTCCGGCGCGAATATTGGCCAGATCCCATCGTCCCGCCGGTGCAATCAGGCAGGCCGCTGCCAACTGGTTCCAGATCTGTTCTGCGGCGTTGGATTGGGCGACAATCAGGTAACGGTTTTCGGCCAGACGAATCAGCCGGTATTGATCATTGGTGACACTTGAAAAATCTGTTGTCGGCGGCACTACATCTGTCAGTTGATGAATGGCGGCCGTCGTCGCCGTGGCACCGCCAGCCGTCACGCCCAACAGTTGCAAGGTATCGCTGGCCAAGGTGATGATTACCTTGGAGCGAAATACAAACATGGTTAAGCGTTTCTGTATTCCCGGCAATAACGCCATGGGCATCATCAGAAAATATCTAGATTGCTCGCGCCACAGCAAAAAGGTAACCAGCAGCCGTCCTTTGGGTGAACACCAGCCGTTCCATTGTGCCTGACCGTCGCCGAGCGCCTTGACATCATTGGTAAATTGTCCCTGCAAAAAGGACTCGGCATCATCGCCACCGATTGCCAGCACCCCGTAATGTGACAAATCGCACAGCGCAGTCGCGTTAACATTCTTTGATTCCATGGCGCGGGTGTTTTTATAGGCGGTAACCCTGCCATTCTGAAACTCCGCGCCTTGGGAAATCAAAAATTGAGTCCAGTTTTCGTTCATATTGGTTCCTGTTGATGCGGAGTGTGGACTGAATTGTGCGTGCGGGGTTGGGTAATGTCGATTGGCTTGAACTACCGATCAAACTGCCAATTCCACCGTTGTTCGGATGGTGTCGATTTCCGGCCAATTGCCGTTGATTGCAACGCTGCTTATGCTGTAAATTTGCGCACATGTCTGACGACCCGCGCTGGATTTCTTTGCAACCTTCGTTTATCAATCTCATTTTGACATTGATGGCGGGCGTGTTGGCGGCTGCGTCATTATGGTTGATTGATATTCCTGAATGGTTGCGCGCGGCTATTTTATTATTGGCCTTGATTGTGTTGATGATTGATCTGTATTTGATCCGGCATAAATCGGCAGATGCAATCAGCGGTTTTTACCTGATTGAGCGCGACATTGTGGTACCGGGCCCGGATCAGGCAAATGCCGCTGAAAAATTGCCAACGCCCATTAAAAAACACGAGTTGGTGGTGCGGCTGCGCTACGCGAATCCGCAAAAGCGCAAAAAAACAGACGGGACAATCGAGCGCGAGGTGGATGGCGTGGTTTTGTCGTCACCGTATGTGTCAACTTACTTCACCACCATCCCCTATCGTTTGGCTGGTGACCCTCGTTGGCGGCGCTGGCTGCCACGGGTGTTGGCGTTATGGGCCGACAGTCTGGATCGCGAACGATTTCGCGAGACCAGGGTGAAGTTGAAGTGGCGTTAGTAATCTTTTCAGGTTTCATTTGACCTGTTTGGCTGGTTTGGCGGGATGCTTCGGTATAATTTGGCGGTGAGCGCACCACGCTCATAGCTGTTTCTTCCGCTGTTTGACCCTTGTCCCGTCCTGCCATGAATCCCAATTCAGTTGTTGCGCCGCCATGTTGTTTTACTTTGCGGGGCCCGGTTGCGCTTTCGCCTTTCCGGCTGGAAAAACTTCACACCAACCTTGCCAGTCTGGGGGTGTCGGTCGGGGAGATCAGCGCCGAATATCTTCACATTGTTGCCAGCAATCACGAGCTGAACGCAGCTGATCTTGCGACACTGGGGCAGTTATTGACATATGGCGTCAATGTTGATGTTTCAGCAATAAAGTCCCCAAACGCCCCGCCAATAATGGTGTTGCCAAGGATTGGCACCATCTCTCCCTGGTCGTCCAAGGCGACCGATATTGCGCACAACTGCGGCTTGGGTGGTGTTTTGCGTATCGAGCGCGCGATCCGTTTTTTTATCGATGGGTTTGCCGATTTAAGTGGCAGGCAACGGGAATTGGTATTGGCGGCCATTCACGACCCGATGACGGAGTCGGTTCGTTTTGACCTTGATGATGTTGCAACTTTGTTTGTCGCACAGTCTCCGCAACCCTTAACGTCGATTGCGTTGCTGGCTTTGGGCAAGGCCGCGTTGAGCGGAGCGAATACCGAGCTTGGTCTGGCGTTGTCTTCAGACGAGGTCGATTACCTGTTTGATTACTACGCACGAATTCAACGCGATCCGACCGACGTTGAATTGATGATGTTTGCCCAAGCCAATTCCGAACATTGTCGTCACAAAATATTTAACGCCAGCTGGACCATCGACGGAGTGGCAAAACAACACAGCCTGTTTGGCATGATCCGTAATACCCATGCGGTCTCGCCGCAAAAAACCGTGGTGGCCTATTCGGACAATTGTGCGGTGATGGAGGGGGCGGCCATTGAGCGTTTTTATCCGACCGGCAATCATCGCTATCAGTTTCAACACGAAACCATGCATGTGTTGATGAAAGTCGAGACGCATAATCATCCTACCGCAATCGCGCCCTGGCCCGGCGCGGCCACCGGTTCGGGCGGCGAAATTCGCGATGAGGGTGCTACCGGGATCGGCGCAAAACCGAAAGCCGGCCTGACCGGATTTTCGGTATCGAATCTGGCCATTCCGGACTATGTGCAGCCGTGGGAAATCAACTATGGCAAACCGTCGCGGATCGCTTCGCCGCTGGCCATCATGATTGAGGGCCCTCTCGGTGGTGCGGCGTTTAACAATGAATTCGGCCGCATCAATTTGTGCGGTTATTTCCGTACCTATGAACAAATGGTCAATGGTGTGGTGCGCGGGTACCACAAGCCGATCATGATTGCCGGTGGGCTGGGCAGCATTGCCGCCAACCATACCCACAAAAAGCCGCTGCCACCCGGCACACTGCTGATCCAGCTTGGCGGACCCGGTATGCGCATCGGTCTGGGGGGGGGTGCAGCATCGTCGGTTGCGTCCGGCACCAACACCGAGTCGCTCGATTTTGATTCGGTGCAGCGTGCTAACGCCGAGATGCAGCGTCGTTGTCAGGAAGTGATTGATGCCTGCTGGCAACGCGGCGACGCCAATCCAATCTTGTCCATTCACGACGTCGGCGCCGGTGGCATATCCAATGCGCTGCCCGAGTTGGCCCATACCGGTGGTGCCGGTGCCGTATTCGATTTACGCAAGGTGCCGACGCTCGAACCCGGCATGAGTCCCAAAGAAATTTGGTCGAATGAATCACAGGAGCGTTATGTGCTGGCGATCGCGCCAGAATCATTACCGATGTTTCAGCAATTTTGTGCGCGTGAGCGTTGTCCGTTTGCGGTGTTGGGTGAAGCGGTGGTCGAACAAACCTTGATTGTTGCCGACCCACTATTTGAAAACAATGCCGTGGAAATGGATATGGATGTATTGCTCGGCAAACCGCCGCGTATGCACCGCGACGTGACAACAGTGGTCGATCAAGTCGTCGAGTTTGTGATTGACGATATTGATTTAAAAGAAGCGCTATATCGGGTGCTGCAATTGCCCGCAGTTGCCGACAAATCATTTTTGATCACCATCGGCGACCGCTCGGTCGGTGGCCTCACGGTACGGGATCAGTTTGTCGGCCCATGGCAGGTGCCGGTGGCCGACTGTGCGGTCACCCTGATGGGTTTCAACACGCTGGCAGGCGAAGCGATGGCGATGGGTGAGCGCACCCCCGTAGCCGTGTTGGATGCGCCCGCATCGGGGCGTATGGCGGTGGGTGAGGCGGTGACCAATATTGCCGCCGCCGACATTGACAATATAGCTGACATCAAACTATCCGCCAACTGGATGGCGGCGGCGGGTGTTGCCGGCGAGGACGCAAAATTGTTTGCCACTGTCGAGGCAGTCGGAATGCAACTTTGTCCGCAGCTGGGCATTGGCATACCGGTCGGCAAAGATTCGTTATCGATGAAAACCGCGTGGACTGAAGGCGGTGTCAATAAGGTCGTGATTGCACCGGTATCGTTGATTGTGTCCGCCTTTGCGACGGTGCAAGATGCGTCGAAAACGTTGACGCCGGTGCTGGTCAACGAAGTTGGCAGCGAGCTGCTACTCATCGACCTTGGTCAGGGCAAAAATAGACTGGGTGGTTCGGCACTGGCGCAGGTGTACGGCCAAGTAGGCAAACAGCCGCCGGATCTGGATGATGCGGCATTGTTAACAGCGTTTTTTGTGGCTATTCGTAGTTTGTCACGCAGCGGCAAAATTCTTGCCTACCATGACCGCTCCGATGGTGGCGTGATTGCGGTTGTGGCGGAGATGATGTTTGCCGGCCACGTCGGTGCGACGTTGGTGTTGGACCCGTTGATTTACAACGAAAAAGAAGCAGATGTCGATGATTACGACACCACCTCGACATCCTACAAGCTGGCAGCCAATGCGAGTGTGCTTGCGGCACTGTTTAGTGAGGAACTCGGTGCAGTTTTACATATCCGCAGGGTCGATCGTGAAGCGGTAATGCAAGTGTTGCGCGCGGCCGGATTGGGCAGGGTCAGCCATATTGTTGGTCATGTGAACAACACCGATGAGTTGCGACTCATACGCGCGGCCAAACCCATTTTGGTTGAGAAACGTGTTGACTTGCAGCGGGCATGGAGCAAAACCAGTTATTTGATTCAATCGTTGCGGGATAATCCGGCCACCGCCAAACAAGAATATGAGCGGCTGTTGGACGAAAAAAACACCGGTCTGTTTGCCAGGCTGACATTTGCCCAACACGATGATATTGCAGCGCCGTTTATGATCGGCGACAGTAAACCAAAAATAGCGATATTGCGCGAGCAGGGTGTGAACGGCCAACTGGAAATGGCACATGCGTTTTTTAAGGCGGGGTTTGACGCCCATGACGTGCATATGAGCGACATCATTTCCGGCCGGGTTTCCCTTGCCGATTTCAAGGGGTTGGCGGCGTGTGGTGGTTTTTCTTATGGCGACGTATTGGGAGCGGGTGAAGGCTGGGCAAAATCAATTTTGTTTAATGCCCGCGCCCGGGACGAATTTGCCGCGTTTTTTAATCGCCAAGACGTGTTTGCCCTGGGGGTGTGTAACGGCTGTCAAATGATGTCGAATCTGTCGTCGATCATTCCGGGTGCCGAAAATTGGCCGCATCTGGAACGCAACGCCAGCGAACAATATGAAGCGCGCACGGTATTGGTGGCGATCCGTGAATCACCGTCCATTTTGTTCACGGGTATGACCGGCTCGGTGATTCCGGTGCCCACCGCACACGGTGAAGGTAGGGTGGTGTTTCGCGATGCATCACAACTGGCTGCTGCGCGGTGGTTATGTGCCGCCGAATTTGTCGACCACCAAGGTCGCGCCACCGAATCGTTCCCAGCCAATCCAAACGGCTCGCCACTGGGTATGACTGCGTTTACCACTGCCGATGGAAGGTTTAACATCATGATGCCTCATCCCGAGCGGGCGAGTTTGAGTGTGAATCTGTCGTGGCATCCAAGTGAATGGACCGACGAGAGTCCGTGGATGCGCATGTTCAGGAATGCGCGGGTCTGGCTGGGATAGGTCTGAGAGTCTGTCGGAACTTCAGTCGGACGACAAGGCGACCGTATTAGCGCTCAAAGCGTGCGCCATAGGCGGTCGCATATTCGGCTTCGCCAAATTCAAAAAGTGCGTCGGGTGATTCGCCGAGATAGGTGGTTTCCACAGTGACCTTGACGTATCGGTCGAGTTTTTGCCAGATCGCATAACTGAGTCGTTGGGAAACATCTTCCGGCCGGTCACCGGACTTGATTTCATGATCGGCCATCAATGTGACGGCGACCGCTTCCCCCGCCCCATCACCAACAGTGACACGTTCGATTTCCTCTGGTTTTGTCCACGACTCGGTAAAGGCGGCGATAACGATTGCCGATTCGCGCGGGAGCAGGCGCGATACCGACGCTTCCAGCCGGTAATAATTTCCAGCCTTGGCGAACTGCACACGAATGGGTGCGAGGGGTTGTGTCATGGCCATAAATTACGTGATTGTTTGCGCGCGCGCAATACTAGGCAAGCGGCGGTTTTTCATTTACAGTACAAAACCAGCAAAAAATGTCGACACCCATTTATTTTGATGTAGATGGTGACGCGGTGGCCACGTGACGCAACCGACCCGCACAGCATTTAACCTGCATATTTCACGGGGACGCACTCGAGAGTGGGTGGATAAGCGTGTGATTTTTTGCTCGACTGACCGAGTAATATCGAGATGTTACGAGGGAAAAGAGCGGAAAAGAGCGGAAAAGCGCTGCTCAGCCGCTTGTTATCGAGTGCGTAGGCCTTCAACCTTACGGGGTACAGTTTGGATTCGCAGAATTTATAGGTCGCCAAGAATGAAAAACGTATGTAAGGCGGGCCGAGCCGTGAAATATGCAGGTTAAGCAGCAATAAAAAAGGCAGCCAAGGCTGCCTTTTTGATTTGCCAACAAAATGTCGGCGCAACCACCGTCGAATAATTTATTTCTCTTCGATTTTGGCTTTGCTGCGCAAGTCGCCAACCAGTTTGCCAACGGTTTCTTGTTGGGCGCGCTGACGGAAATTTTCTTTGACTTCATCAAACGATGGCTGTTTCATGTCGCGGGAGTCATCCAGACGGATCACGTGCCAGCCAAACTGGGTCTTGATCGCGTTTGGTGTGGTTTGACCTTTTTGCAAGGCGCGCATGGCGTTGCCAAATTCAGGCACGTAACGACCCGCAGGACCCCAGTCCAAATCGCCGCCGTTGTCTTTCGAGCCGGTGTCCTTGGATTTTTCCTTGGCCAACTTTTCGAACGACTCACCACGACCCAACTGGGCGATGATCGTTTTTGCTTCTTCTTCAGTTTCAACCAAAATGTGGCGTGCTTTGAATTCCTTGTCGCCCATTTGTTTTACGAACTCGTTGTATTGCGCTTTCAATGTCTCATCCTTGACCGGATTGGCTTTGATGTAGTCATCAAAGTAGGCGCGAATCAACACGGCTTGCGCGGCAATTTTCATTTGCGCGGCGACATTGGCATCCTTGTCGAGTCCGCGCTTGGCGGCGGCTTGCGCAAGGATTTCGCGGTTAACCAGTTCGTCTTTGATGGCGGCATTGGTTTCCGGTGACGGCGGGCGTCCGGATGCGGCTTGTTCTTGGCTCATTGCATCAAAATATGCAGCCGGGATGATTACGCCATTGACACTGATACGACCTTCGGCTTTTGCCGGGGCGGCTTTCTCAGATTTAACCGGGGCTTTTTCTGCTTTGGTCTGGGCAATGGCGAATGGTGACATTGCCGTGATTGCGATTGCGAGTGCGAGGGTTTTATTGGTCAGTTGCATTGCTTCTTCCTTCTGGTAAATGAGACGAATTAAAACGGGAAAAACCAAATAATACAGATAAATCGTGAATCAAAATTATGCGGCGCGGGCGTCGATCTTTAAAGCGTGAATATGCGTTTTCATCAGGTCGTCCAATTCGGCATAAATTAAACGGTGCCGGACAATCAATGGTTTTCCAGCAAACACCGGTGACACAATCGTTACGACAAAATGTGAACCGCCGGTTTGTCCGGTACGGGCGGAATGGGCGGTTGCCCCGGCATGCCCGGCATGTGATGCCGAGTCGTCCGTCACTTCCAGCAAAGTCGGCCGCAAGGCAGACAGTCTGGTTAATATTTGATCGCGAATGGAAGGGGTGGTTTGCATATTGCGAGCGGGCCTAGGCAGGTAATACCTTTTTAAAAGGTTTGACGGTGACCTTCGAAAAAACATTGGCATGGCAATAAGGGTCGTCTGCGGCCCAAGCCAGCGCCATTTCGCGGGACGCAAACTCAGCAACAATCAATGAGCCTGAAAATCCCGCAGGCCCCGGATCTTCGGCATCAATGTTCGGGTGGGGTCCCGCCAGAATGAGTCGGCCTTCCGCTTGCAACGCCTTCAGACGCTCAACATGCGCGGGGCGATTGGCCAGTCTGCGCTCCAGTGCGCCCGGCAACTCTTCACAAATGATGGCATAAAGCATTATTTGACGGCCTTTTTTAAATGCTCATCGACTGGCGCAGCCGGGTCCGGTTTGCTGTTCTCTTCCGTTAAATACGGCATCAACCAAAAAATCTGCGCAATGATAAAAATGAAAAACAGCCCCATATCACCAAAGGTCTTGAACAGTACCCAAACATCTGTTGACGTGTAATACGCAAACCAAAGGTTGAGCACGGCGATCGACAGCAAAAATACGATCCAGGAAATGGATAACTTGCGCCATACCGCGTCCGGTGCCTCGATCACGTTATTAAAAATAAACGAAACCGGATTTTTCTTGAACCAGAATTGGGTGATACCAATGGCCGCCGCCATTGCTGCAAACAACACCGTTGGTTTCCATTTGATAAACATTTCATTTTTGAAAACGATGGTCGCGCCGCCTGCAATGACAATGATGCCCAGACCCAACCACATCATCGGTTCGACCTTTTTACGGGCCAGCTTTAAATATCCAACCTGCACGATGGACGCGACAATGGCGACCGCGGTCGCGACATAAATGTCATATGCCTTATAGGCGGCAAAAAAAAGTACGACCGGGAAAAAATCGAATAAAAATTTCATGCGTATGGTTGGGCGAATACTTCCTGGCGCCAGCAAAAAGGTAACTTGAGATTATCTCACGATCGCCGATCAAGGCGCTGCGAAACTAACGGATGGGGCTGAAGCGACGATGTTCATGTGCAATCAACTGGCGAACCGCGGTGTCGAACCCTGGCAAGCAGGCCAGAGTATGGGCTTCGGCATAAAAGCCGGATCGTTCATCTGGCAAAGTCTCATTGAGGTTGTCAAAAGCATAGCGCATCATGGCTTCGTCACCGGTACGGATGGCGGTGATCGCAAAATTTACGTTGAGAACACGCCACGGACGATCCGGATTGGAGCGCTCAAGGTCGGCTTGAAACATGGGTTTGAGGTGGGCAACAAGCCCCTGCATGAGTGCAAATGTTGCGGCTGTTTCCTGTTTGCTGGCAGCATTATTGGCGCGACGGGCAAGGGCGTTGATGATTGGTTCGGGGGAAATAATCATCAGCTGATGGCGCATGCACCAGACGCCGATGCCGATGACGATAGCATCCAAGGTATTCATGGCGCTTTCGGGCGTTTCGAAAGGGGCGCCCAAATCCAGTCGGGGTAATTGATTTTGCAAATCTGCCATGGCACGACAGGCTTCATTCGCAGCGTCGGCCGCGCCTTCCACCGGTAATTCGGAATCTTCACCATAACACTCGTCCAGACTGTCGGCCGCCTGCAGAAAGCCGGAAATCACCTGGACAGACTCAATCTCGCTGGATGGCGGTTTTTGGTCAAGAATCACGCCGGCCAGGGGCGCAAATTGCGCGGAAAGGGCGGCATTTTGATCCGAAATAGACGGGGTTTGATCCAAGCTATCTTTGGAGGTAAATCGAATTGGTTTGATTTCAGCCATACAATGTTGGATAGATCATGTTTTTGCGTTTTTTTTGGAAAATTTAATTGAGTTAGCGGCTAATTTGTATAGATTTTTGGACAATTATTCTTGTCCGACCGTGAATTTCGGCAAAGGTTAGTGTTGAATTCCCTAAATTTTGATTTGCACAACCACACCAATGCATCTGATGGCACACTTTCCGCGGCTGCATTGGTTGCACTTGCCCATAAAAACGGCTGTGATGGGCTTGCGCTGACAGATCACGATACTGTGGCAAATATCGCAAATGCCGCTATTTCCGCAAAAAACGTTGGCTTGAAGATTATTGCTGGGGTCGAAATTTCGGTTTCGTGGATCCCGTCCGGTGATGTGGATTCGTTGGCAACCACCGTACATATCGTTGGCCTCGATATCGACCCGACCAATCAAGCCTTGCTGGACGGACTTGCCAGCGTCCGTAGCGGTCGCATCATACGCGGTAAAGCGATTGCACGCCAATTGGCTGTGGCGGGTATCGACGACATTTTTGACGATGCATTGGCATTGGCCGAAAACAAGGAGATGCTCGGTCGAACCCATTTTGCGCGTGCGTTGGTGGCCCGCGGCATTGTTAAAGACGTCGGCAGTGTTTTTAAGCGCTACCTCACGCCGGGACACCCCGGTTACGTGCCGCACCAGTGGGCTGGTTTGGCAGATGCGGTGGCATGGATTCGAGCAGCTGGTGGAATTGCGGTAATTGCCCACCCTGGGCGTTATGGATTGGCTAAAAATGATCTCGCCACATTATTTATGGAATTTAAGGGAATGAATGGACAGTCCATCGAAGTCGTGACTGGTAGCCATTCTCCGGCAGAATATGCTTCGTTTGCCGCGTATTGTAAGGCGTTTGATTTTTTTGCCTCACGTGGCGCTGATTTTCACGGCATCGAGGAATCGTCGGTAGAACCGGGACGATTGCCACGCCTGAGCGAGATTGATCGCGATTTGCGACCGGTTTGGCAGCTTTTTAATTGAATGTTTTGACGGCAACCAAATGAGTCAATTTTTCCGGGTGCATCCCACCCACCCAGAGCCAAGGCTGATTAAACGAGCGGTGGAAATTGTCCGTCAGGGCGGCCTCATCGCCTACCCTACCGACTCCTGCTACGCGCTAGGTTGTCACATTGGTGACAAGGCGGCCATGGAGCGCATTCGCCAGCTTCGCAAGGTTGATGAACGTCACCATTTCACGCTGGTTTGCCGTGACCTTTCAGAAATTGGCACCTTTGCAAAAGTGGATAACAGCCAATACCGGCTGTTAAAAATGCACACGCCTGGGCCGTATACTTTTATTTTGAAGGCCACCCGAGAGTTGCCGCGCCGATTGGCGCACCATAAACGGGCAACGATCGGCGTACGCGTGCCACAGCACGTGGTGGCGTCGGCGCTGCTGGCGGAGTTAAACGAGCCGATCCTGTCGTCGACCTTGATATTGCCTGGTCAAGACGCGCCACTAAACGATGCGGATGAAATTCGCGACGCACTTGAGCATCAATTGGATGTCATTCTCGATGGGGGTGCCTGTGGGGTGGCGCAAACTTCGGTGATTGACTTATCCGGAGATGAACCCATTCTGGTCAGGCGCGGCAAGGGCGACGTGACCAGTTTTGGGTTTGACGAACAATAACGAAAAAACAAAGACCAACGATGGAATCCATTCTTCAAAACATTACCATTTACGCCATACCGTTGTTGTTTGCGATCACGGTTCACGAGGCGGCGCACGCTTATGCGGCCAAACATTTTGGGGATGGTACCGCTTATATGTTGGGGCGGGTCACGTTAAATCCGATCAAACATATCGATCCGATTTGGACGATTGTCATGCCAATTGTGATCCTGATCATGTCGTCCTTTACTTTTACCTTTGGTGGTGCCAAGCCGGTGCCGGTCAATTTTGCGGCGCTGCGCAACCCGAAACGCGACATGATCTGGGTCGCTGCCGCAGGCCCGGCGGCGAATCTGGCAATGATGATTATCTGGGCGATGATCGGCAAAATCGCCATCACCATGCCGGTGTCAGAGCCGATCGTTTTTATTGCATTGGTCGCCAAGGCGGGGATATTTGTCAACGCGTTGTTAATGGTTTTTAACCTTTTCCCGATCTTGCCGTTGGACGGCGGACGAATTTTGGCGGGTTTGATGCCGAACCGGATGGCCAATGAATTCTCCAAGTTGGAGCCGTATGGCATGTTTATATTGGTGGCATTGATCCTGACCGGGGCGGTTGGATTTTTTCTGGGGCCAATGGTTCGATTTTCAATGAACGCGGTATACTCGCTCATTGGATTAAATTAGTAGAAAATAGCAATAACGTCCAAACAGCAACATTCGCCAATCCGCCTCCCGGTGTTGAGAAAATCGCGAATTAGAATTTGTTTGGAATAGGTCACCCGGTTTTTTTGGGAAATCAGCCCATATCGGGGCTGGCCGTAAAAGGTCGTTAGGCAGCAAAGCTCCTACCAATATCAACAATATTTTTCATTCTCAAGCCGGTTCTTTGCAATTTAAACGCCAACTAAAATTGGGTTCTTCACCCGCCTATGTTTCCTGATCGAGTCTTATCCGGCATGCGACCAACCGGTCGCCTGCATCTTGGCCACTATCACGGCGCGCTCAAAAACTGGGCGAAGCTTCAAAACGAGTCCCCATGTTTTTTCTTCGTGGCCGATTGGCATGCGTTGACGACACATTACGAGACGCCCGATGTGATTGAGGAATATACCTACGACACCGTCATTGACTGGATTGCCGCCGGAATCGACCCGTCGCAGGCAACCATGTTTGTCCAGTCACGGGTGCCGCAACACGCCGAATTAACCGTGTTGATGTCATTTTTCACGCCCATGTCGTGGCTGGAGCGGGTGCCCACCTACAAGGATCAGGTCGAAAAGCAGGGGCATTTTGGCCGCGATCTGACCACCTACGGATTTCTCGGCTATCCCCTGATGCAGGCGGCTGACATATTGATTTATCGGGCGAATCAGGTCCCGGTCGGCGAGGATCAGGTTTCGCATATTGAATTGACCCGTGAAGTGGCCCGACGCTTTAACCATTTGTTCGGCCGCGAGAAGGGTTTTGAGGAAAAAGCCGAAGCCGCCATCAAAAAATTGGGCTCTAAAAAGGCCAAGCTTTATGAGCGGCTGCGTACACAATTCCAGCAGGAGGGCAATGTGCTGGCGCTGGAGGAGGCACGGGAGTTATTAGGCGAAGTGCAAAACCTTTCGATGGGTGACCGTGAACGTTTGTTTGGATTTTTGGAGGGCGGCGGCAAAGTTATTCTTCCCGAGCCGGAAGCGTTATTGACACCGGTGTCGAAAATGGTCGGACTCGACGGGCAGAAAATGTCTAAAAGTTATGGCAATACCATTGATATTCGCGATGACGAAAAAACAGTCACGGAAAAAGTCAGGAAAATGTTGACCGATCCGGCACGGGTTCGACGGACCGATCCTGGTGATCCGGCAAAATGCCCGGTGTGGGAATTGCATCAGGTTTATTCAACCGATGACACCAGAAAATGGGTGGTCGAAGGCTGCACCACAGCTGGTATCGGCTGTCTCGATTGTAAACAACCGGTGATTGACGGCATTATTCAAGAGCTGCGGCCGATGCGGGAACGTGCGGCGCCCTATGAGGACGACCCCACCCTGATCAAAAACATTCTTGCCGATGGTTGCGAAAAAGCGCGTGACGCGGCCGAGGAAACCATGCGTGATGTGCGTGCAGCCATGGGCCTGGATTACAAATGAGCATTGCACTTGTGGTTGATAATGCGTCACCGGCGGGCCATCCTGCCAACGCCCCGCAGGGCAATCTGGCGATGGAATTGCCGGTCGCAAAAATTCGCGGAGAATTTATCACCGAAATGCCGGTTGATTTATTCATTCCGCCGGACGCACTGTCCATTGTGCTGGAACAATTTGAAGGCCCGCTCGACTTATTGTTGTATTTGATTCGCCGGCATTCACTGGATATTTTGGATATCCAAATGGCTGATCTCACCCGCCAATACATGACCTATGTTGAAATCATGCGCGACGGGCAGTTGGAATTGGCCGCTGATTATCTGTTGATGGCGGCGTTGTTGATTGAAATTAAATCGCGCATGTTGTTGCCGCGCCCGCCTCGACAGGATGAGTCCGAGCCGGAAGATCCGCGCGCCGAGCTGGTGCGCCGATTGCTCGAATATGAACAAATGAAAGCGGCGTCACAGACGATCGAAATATTGCCGAGGATGGGACGTGATTTTTCTTTGGTGGATGTGCTGGTTGAGCAAAGTTTGGTCAAACGCGTGCCGACGGTTTTGGCATCCGATTTGACCGACGCATGGCGCGTCATTTTGGGTCGGGCCAAAGCCACCCAGCGTCACCGGGTATCACGTGAAGGCCTGTCGGTTCGCTCACATATGAGTCGCATATTGCGGCAATTGGGCGAGAGTTTGAATGCCGCCGGCGGCAAAGAATTTGTGTTGTTTGACGAGTTGTTTCGACCGGAAGAGGGTGTTTCAGTTGTGGTGGTGAGCTTTTTGGCGGTGCTGGAATTGGCAAGAGAGTCATTAATCGAAATTTCGCAGTCCGCAGCGCTTGAACCCATTTACGTAAAAATGCGCACCCACGAAATGCCGCCGCTTGAATCTTAATATGATGTTGATCACGAAAGTATGAATGCCGTTGCCATGGAACAAAATGAAATGAACCAACCCGCCCATGCCGAGCCCACCGATCTCGACAATGTCGAATCAGCGAACGCTCCAGCCGACGCACAAGCACCGGTTTTGACAGACGTTGTGGTTGACGCCGCAATGGTCTGTGTTGCAGTCAATGAAGAAGTTGCAAATGGGTCAGGCGATGTTATTGACATTGCCGAAGCCAAACGTGCACTGGAAGCCGCCTTGCTGGCTGCCTCGGAGCCGATGGCGCTGAATGAATTGCGGCGATTGTTTGACGGCCAACTGAACGTGGATATATTGCGTAATCTGCTCGACGAATTGATTGCCGAGTGGGGCGGGCGCAGTGTTGAGTTATGCATTGTTGCCAGCGGCTATCGCTTTCGCGTCAAGCCGGTATACCAAAAATATTTGGACAAACTTGCCAACGATAAACCACTGAAATATTCCCGCGCAGTAATGGAAACGCTGGCGATTATTGCCTATCGACAGCCGGTGACGCGTGGTGATATCGAAGACATTCGTGGCGTGGCGGTGAGCCCGCATATTTTAAAAACACTGGAAGATCGCGGCTGGATTGACGAAATTGGCAATCGTGAAACAGTGGGAAGACCGGCACTGTTTGCGACCACCAGACACTTTTTGGATGATTTGAATTTGCGCGCGCTTGACGAATTGCCACCGCTGCATGAGTTGCAGGCGACGTTGGACATGAATCAATTCAATATTGCCGGCGGTCCTCCGGAGCAGACGGGCACACTGCCGCTTGGCCTGTCTGGCGTTGTGAACGCAGGCGCGGTGAACGACGTTGCCATGCCATCGGCTGCGGAGCCGGATCAAGGTGACAATCTTGACGCCGATGATGCAGCAGTTGCCGGACACGAATCCATTCCGGCGGAAAACGAAGGACAATCAAAATGACCAAACGTGTTGTGGTACGCGTTGCGGCGCGCGGTTATGTTGACGGCCGTTACATCGGCGAGGAAAAAGAGGTGATTGAGGCGGTTGATCCGTCCGGTCGCGGCAAAAAATCTCGCGGCAAACCGTCCGCTAAAAGTGGCGGCACGGGCAATGACAATCGTGGTAATCGGGTTGCTACCGGCCGTGGTGGAAAAAGCGGCGGCGGGCGGACCGGTGCGCGTGGTGGCGTGGCGAAAGACGGAAGCAGTCGAAATCCCCGTAGAACTGGCACCGGCGCGCCCGGCGGCGGGCGCGATGGCAACGTTTTGCCTGGCGTTGGTGGCGTGAAGGCGCCAAGGACGCCGCGTGAGCAAGGCGGTCGCAACCGGCGCGGTGGTCGAACGGGCGCGTCTGGAGAGGGGGCAGGTAGCCCGGTCGGCGACAGTCTTGGCAATGCCGGTGCACGTGTAAGTCGCGTGCGTGGCGGTAAAAAAACACCCTTCAGAAAATCGAGTGCACCTGCCGCGGGTGGCATGTCCGCAAGTGGCAATGGCCAGCGTGCGCTCATTTCGGAAGTGGCTGAAACGCGACGCTGGGGCGACGAGTCGAAGTCAGGTCAATTTGCCGAGGCGTTGGCCAAAGAAGAAACGGTTAAACGCGAGCGCCTGCACAAGGTTCTTGCACAATCCGGCCACGGATCACGGCGTGACATGGAGATTATGATTACCTCCGGCCGGGTGATGGTTAACGGCATTGTCGCCACCATCGGCACCAGTGTCTCGGCCAGCGACGCGGTGATGATCGATCGACAGTTGGTCAAACTGAAGTTTGACGAGGCTCTGCCGCGTGTGTTGTTGTATCACAAGCCGGAGGGCGAAATTGTCACCACCAGTGATCCTGGTAACCGCATCACGGTATTTGATAATTTGCCGCGTGTTGAAACTGGCAAATGGATGTCGATCGGCCGTCTGGATATCAATACTTCGGGTCTGCTGATTTTTACCACCAATGGCGAGTTGGCAAATCGTCTGATGCACCCGCGTTATGAAGTCGAACGCGAATATGCTGTGCGGGTGCTCGGTGAGTTAACCGAAGAACAAACCCAGCGCTTGCTTGACGGCGTTTCCATCATGCCGGAGTCGGTCGACGACGACGATGATGATCAGGTGGCGGCAGATGATCGTCCCGCAAAATTTGAGTCGATTGAAAAACGGGGTGGTGAAGGTGCCAACCAGTGGTATCACGTGGTGATTCGTGAAGGTCGCAATCGCGAAGTTCGCAAAATGTTTGAATCGGTCGGACTCACCGTATCCAGATTGATCCGTGTTCGTTTTGGCAAGATCGGTTTGCCGCCACGTCTGACACGCGGTCGAATGGTTGAATTGGATGCATCACAGGTTCGGGCGGTATTAAAGTGGGTGGGCATGGAGGTAGACGGCCATATTGGTGCACTGCCGACCAATACCCAGCCCAATCGCGGCCAGCGTCGCGACACCGAACCGCAGGCTGGTGGTGGGCATGAGGCGGGTGAAACACGCGGTCGCGCGGACCGCCAGGGTCGCGGTCGCAGCGGTCGTGGGCGCGAGCAAGTTCATCCGGGCGACGCTGCCGAACCGGATTTTGTCGCCGGTGACGGTGCGGTTCGTGAATTTCAAGCGAGCCGCGGTCGTCAGGAAAGCGCCGGCATCCGCGACGACCTGGGTTCCATTCCGCAGGAATCAGATATTGCCGGGCAGGCTGTGCGTGAAGGGCAGCCTGAACGCGGCGCAAGAGGACGGGGACGAAATTCACGTCGCGCACGCGGCCCGCGAGGACCACGGCAAGGCGGCCAGAAGTCTGGCGAGCGGGGCAGAGATTTTGCCCGATCGACCGGTAACCCCGCCAATGCCACTGTAAACAACGACGACATCGGCAATCAGCTGCGTAGTCAGACGAAGGACATCCATTCCGAATTTGGAAGCCCGGAAGACTCCATTGGCAATCGACTCACCCCGGCCGGGGGCAACCCGGGTCAACGGCCCAAGCAGGGGCAGGGAGGTCGCCGCCCGGGAGCATCCGGCGGCGGCAGAAGTTCCGGTCAGGGACAGCCGCGTGGTGGTGCCGGTGGTGCAGCAAACACGGGTGGCCGTCGGCAGGAAAATGCTGGTGGCGGCCCCCGACATCCAAAAGGGCGTCGCAAGCCAGGCGCGGACTCCGATAACTCCGGAAATCGCTAACTTTTTTGGTTAGCGTGTTGCCAGCATGGTTTCACGGTCAATCACAAAAACAACTTCGTCACCGACACTGGTTTCCGCCCAGATAAAGGGCATTTTTGGAAATGTTTGTTCGACTCCTTCGCGATTAAAACCAACTTCGACCACCAACACGCCGTTGGCGTAAAGGTGGGTGGCAGCCTCGGCCATAATTGTGCGCACATGTTCTAGTCCGTCTTCCCCGGACGCAAGCGCCATTTCGGGCTCGCGGCGGTATTCCTCAGGTAATTTTGACATCGACTCCGAGGACACATAGGGCGGGTTGCTTATAATCACGTCGTAGTGTTTGGCACCAAGCGATTCAAACATGTCGGATGCAATCAGGTTGATCCGGTCATCCAGACCATAATCGCGAATGTTTTTACGTGCCACTTCCAATGCGTCGTGCGAGGCATCAACGGCATCCACAGTCGCATGTGGGAACGACAACGCGGCAAGGATTGCCAGGCATCCCGAGCCGGTGCAAAGGTCCAGTACACGGCCGACTCCGCGTGGGTTTTCCACCCACGGTGCCAGATCATCGCGCAACAGTTCGGCGATAAACGAACGCGGCACAATGACCCGCTTATCGACATAAAATTTATAGTCGCCTAGCCATGCCTCGTGTGTCAGATAGGCAACCGGAATGCGTTCGCGAACACGAATTTCAATCACGCTTAAAACCGCATCACGTTCCGCACTGGTCAGTCGTGCGTCCATGAACGGGTCGAGACGATCGAGCGGCAAATGCAATGTGTGCAAAATCAAGTACACCGCCTCGTCATAGGCGGACGCCGAGCCATGGCCGAAAAAAAGTTTTTGTTCGAGAAATTGGCTGACCGCAAATCGCAACAAATCGCGTACTGTCGTCAGTTCGCGGCGTGCCGAATCGTAAATGCCAATTTCACTGACGCCTTCCGCCAAACGGGCGGCCGGCAGCGGAGTCATTTTCGTGGATGACGCAGATGAGATTTTTTGAGGCATTTTTTCCTTGGACATCAGGCGGCAATGTTGTTGGATTCAGATTTGGGGAAATGACCCGCCGGGCCAATCGGCCTGCCATCCCGCGCAGGCATGGTCGGACCGACCCGCGCTTGAATATAGTCGTGCAGATCGCGCTTGAGGCCAAAATGGAAAAATATTTCGGCGGTGACAAACAGCGGGCCGATCATGAGTCCGATCAAGTCGTCGACAAACGCGGGTTTCATCCCCTCGTATCGATGGCCGACCAGCTGTATGATCCAGCCGGCCACAAAAAGACCGGTCGCAATGAGCAGGCTGGTTGCAACTGTCGTCTGCGCGGAAATAATGGAGGCAGTGATGCCGCATAAAATGAGAAATGCCGTACAGACCAGACCAACTGTGCGCTCCAGCCAAACGTAGTAAATTCCGGCCAACAAAATGCTGATCCAAGCGAGATGGATCGGGCCAATGGCAATTTGTGCCTGCGCCAATACCACTGAAAAAACAATCATCGGCACACCGATAAAATGGGTGACGATATTTCGCTGGTCGCGATGGTAAGCGGCGTACTGGGTAAGCAATTGTTCGACGTTTCTCATGATGTTTGGCGTGACAAATTTCTGAACGGGAAAGGCTGATTTTACCAGTAGCACAGGTTGCCTGCCACGGCGGGGGGACTACACGTTTGTTTTGGTCACCAACATCACACCACTGGCCGAAACGGCCAATCCGGCAAATGCCAGCCAGGAAATGGACTCTTGAAACAGCAGGTAGGCCAAAATTGCCGTGACCGACGGCGTTAGAAAAAACAGGCTGGCCACTTTTGCGGCGCTACCCTGGCGGATCAGGATATACAAAAGTGAAATGGCGCCGAGAGACAGAACAATCGCCAGCCAAAAGATGGCAAAAATAAACTGTGGCACCCACACAACGTGGCCGGATTCGAATGCCATCGCCAGAAAAAACGAAACCACGCCAGTTGCGGCAAATTGGATCACGCCACCGGTTCGCAAATCCATGTTTTGACAAAAGCGTTTCTGGTAAAGCGTTCCGCAGGTGATGCCGAGCAAGGCAATCATAGCCGCTGTCAATCCGGCCAAGGAGGCATCAACCAGCGTGTAATGGCTGGTGACAAATATAAGCACGCCGGCCAGACCGAGACCCATCCCGATCCATTGAATGCCTCGTAAATGCTCGTCGAATAACAGTCTGGAAATCAGCGCCGTCAATACGGGTTGCATACCGGCAATAAGAGCAACAAATCCCAGCGGCACCTTCCAGGTGATGGCGTACAACACGCCCGACAGATAGGTGGCGTGAACCAGCAAGCCAGCCACGGCAATGTGTGTGATGGTGGCCCAGTCGCGCGGCCACGGTGCGCGAACCACCACAGCGATGACCAGCAATATCACCACCACCAGCGCCATGCGGATCGACGTCAACATAAACGGCTCGGCAAACGGCACGCCGAGGCGCGAGCCGATAAACCCGGTGCTCCAAAGCATCACAAATATTGCCGGCGTGAATGTCTGCCAGTGGAGTTTTTCGCGGTCGGAAGGTATCAAAGGCGCAGTCGGCTGATTTTGCGGTTTGTCGGTTGGCTGGTCGGAGCAATGGTTGGTCGACCAAGGATAAAACTCGACCCAGGTCAAGACTTTTACAATGTCGCTGACCGCATGGTGTCATAAAATGAAGCGGCGCATCCAAGAAGGTACAATCAACCACAAAATTTGTTTTTATCGGGCCACTTGCCCGTGATAAAAAATCAACCTGTTGTTTCAGGACTGGGGGAGTCATGCGATTGCGTAATCCAAGAGATTTTTGGGCGGGTGTGCTGTTTGCCGTGATCGGCTTTGCGTTCGCCATTATTGTCAAAGTTGCCGAATACCCGATGGGGACCGCGAGCCGCATGGGCGCGGGCTATTTTCCCTATGTGCTGGCCATGATTCTCGGTGTGCTGGGATTGATCATTGTTGCCAAAGCGCTGATCACGGACGGCGCACCCGTCGCGAAATTTGCATGGCGCCCGATTATTTGGATACTCAGTGCCGTGGTGATTTTTGGTTTGACTGTGAAACTGCTTGGTTTGGCGTTGGTGATTATTGTTCTTGTGCTGGTGGCCGCATTTGGCGGGCATGAATTCAAGCTGAAGGAACAATTGATTGCGGGTGTGGTGTTGTCAATTGGCTCTGTTGCGGTGTTTGTTTACGGCTTGAGCTTGCCGTTTCCGATCTGGCCGTCATTTCTGAATTAGGGAGCGATTGATGGACGCATTGGTTACCAATCTCGCGTTGGGCTTTAGTGTTGCGTTGCAGCCTGAAGCGTTGATGTATTGTTTGATCGGCTGTTTGCTGGGCACCCTGATCGGCGTGTTGCCCGGCATTGGTCCGGTTGCAACCATTGCCATGTTGTTGCCGGCGACGTTTGCATTAAAGCCGGAATTTTCACTGATCATGCTGGCCGGTATTTATTACGGTGCGCAATACGGGGGCTCGACCACAGCGATTCTGGTCAACATCCCCGGTGAATCGTCATCGGTGGTGACCGCACTCGACGGCTATCAAATGGCCAGAAACGGGCGTGCCGGTGCGGCATTGACTATCGCGGCGCTGGGCTCGTTTTTCGCGGGCTGTGTTGCAACGGTACTGTTGGCGGTGGCCGCCCCCCCGCTGGCCGAAATTGCCTTCAAATTTGGCCCGGCTGAGTATTTTTCGTTGATGACCCTTGGTTTGATTGCCGCCGTGGTGCTGGCGCACGGCTCGGTCATCAAAGCCATTGCCATGATCATTTTGGGTTTGCTGCTTGGTTTGGTGGGTACCGACGTCAATTCTGGTATGGCGCGTTTTAATTTCGATCTACCGGAGTTGATTGACGGCATTGGTTTTGTGGTGGTGGCAATGGGTGTGTTCGGCTTTGCTGAAATCATTAAGAATCTTGAGCAGGGTGAAGAGAGTGAAGTTTTTGTTCACAAGGTCGGTAGTTTGTTGCCGACGATGCAGGATTTTAAGGATTCGTGGGGTGCGGTTTTGCGGGGGACGGGGCTCGGTTCACTGCTGGGAATTTTGCCGGGTGGTGGCGCAGTGTTGGCATCGTTTTCTGCCTACACATTGGAAAAGAAAATCGCCAAGGATTCGTCGCAGTTTGGCAAGGGCGATATCCGTGGTGTGGCCGCGCCGGAGTCGGCCAACAATGCGGCGGCGCAAACGTCATTTATTCCGCTGCTCACACTTGGCATTCCACCCAATCCGGTAATGGCGTTGATGGTCGGTGCAATGATTATTCAGGGTATTCAGCCCGGGCCGCAGGTAATGACCGAAAAACCACAACTGTTCTGGGGCATGATTGTCTCGATGTGGCTGGGCAATCTCATGCTGGTTATTCTCAATTTGCCACTGATTGGATTGTGGATCAAATTGCTGACCGTACCGTATCGTTTGCTCTATCCGGCCATTTTGGTGTTTTGCTGCATCGGTGTCTATTCGCTGACGAATAGCCCGTTCGACGTGGTGCTGACGGCCATGTTCGGATTTATCGGTTATTTGTTTGTCAAACTCGATTGTGAGCCTGCACCACTGTTGCTGGGTTTTATTCTCGGTCCGATGATGGAAGAAAACCTGCGCCGTGCGATGTTACTTTCACGTGGGGATGCGACTGTATTCTTCACGCGGCCATTGTCGGCTTCGTTGCTGGCGGTGGCGGCGTTGTTATTGGTCATCATTGCCTTGCCGGCGATTCGTAAAAAACGCGAAGAGGCGTTTGTCGAGGAATAGCGGGCGACGGTAATAAACCCGATCCGTCATTCCCGCCTGCGCGGGAATGACGGCAGCGAATGGTGTTTTATCGCCTCAATTGCAGACTGCTGTGTAAATCCTTTCAGGAATGACATGATCGCGCCCCCGCCCCCTTTTTCCTTCGCCACCCCCTACGCTTCGCAACGCATGCCGGTGATGGCCAAAAACATCGTCGCCACCTCCCAGCCGCTGGCCGCGCAGGCGGGGTTATTGATGCTGCAGCAGGGCGGCAACGCGGTTGATGCCGCCGTCGCCGCCGCCATTACGCTCACAGTGGTGGAGCCGACTTCCAACGGCATCGGCTCGGACGGTTTTGCCATTGTTTGGGATGGCAAGGAATTACACGGCCTGAACGCATCCGGCCAGTCTCCCGCCGCGTGGACTCCGCAATATTTCGCCAAAAAATATCCGGGGCAATCGGCCATGCCGGAGCGTGGTATTGATTCGGTGACCATACCCGGCGCGGTCTCACAATGGATGGCGCTGTCGCAAAAATTCGGCAAGCTGCCGTTTGCAAAATTGTTCGCGCCCGCCATTGGTTATGCCCGCCACGGCCACCTGGTCTCCCCCATCACCGCCACCAGTTGGGCGCGGCAGGCTTTGATGATTCGAGAGGCGGATTTTCAGCGCGATTTCACGGTGAAGGGTGTCGCCCCTATCGCGGGTGAAAAATGGGTTTTCGCCGCGCAGGCCGACACACTTGAGGAGATTGCCGCCACTGGTGGCGAAAGTTTTTATCGCGGCGCGCTGGCCGAAAAAATGGTGGCACATTCAAGATTACTTGGCGGCGCGCACACGCTGGAGGATTTTGCCCAGCACCACGCCGACTGGGTCGGCACCATTCATCACGATTATCGTGACGTGTGTTTGCACGAGATTCCGCCAAACGGGCAGGGCCTGGCCGCGTTAATCTGTCTGGGTATCCTCGAAAATTTTGATTTGTCGTCACACCAAGTGGATTCGTTGTTGAGTGTGCATTTGCAGATCGAGGCAATGAAATTGGCGTTCGCAGACGCCTACCGCTACATTGCCGATTTGCGTTTCATGGATATACCGGTGGCGGCGTTGCTCGACAAAAAATATTTGCAATCCCGCGCCGAATTGATCAACATGCAACGCGCCGGCGCACCGGTGTTTGGCGTGCCCAAACACGGCGGCACCATCTACCTGAGCGCGGCGGACGCCAGCGGCATGATGGTCAGCCTGATTCAATCCAACTACATGGGCTTTGGCTCCGGCGTGGTCGTGCCCAATACCGGCATCTCGCTGCAAAACCGTGGCCATGGTTTTACTTTGCAGGCGCATCACCCCAACCAGGTCGCGCCAAACAAACGCCCGTTCCAAACCATCATCCCCGCGTTTCTCACCACAGCCGCCAATCAACCCTTGATGTCATTTGGCGTGATGGGTGGCCACATGCAGCCGCAAGGCCATGTGCAGATGGTCACCCGCATCCGCGACTACGGGCAAAACCCGCAAGCCGCATCGGACGCGCCGCGCTGGATTGTCAATGCGGACGGCACCATTGGCCTGGAGGAGGCATTGCTGGCGAGTGTCGGCGCGGGGCTCGTGGCGATGGGGCATCAGCTTGCCCAAGCCGAGGCGGTGAATTTTGCCTTTGGCGGTGCGCAACTCATCTGGCGCACGGAGGATGGCTACATTGCCGGATCGGATCATCGCAAGGACGGACAGGCGGTGGGGTTTTAGGGGTTCCGGCTGGTTGACACGCCAAACCGGACGTTACATAATCTAGTCAGTAAAACTGACCAGTTACGAAAGAATGCGCCATGCGCCCGGCACAATGGCAATTGCAAACCGCAAAGGCACAACTGAGCGAGTTGATTGAATCCGCATTGCAGGGCGAGCCGCAGCGCATCACTCGGCGCGGCAAGGATGCCGTGATGGTGCTGTCGGAACAGGCATACATCGCGCTCACCAGCCGCGCAAAAGGGGATGCGCCAAACTTTGTCGCGCATCTGCTCGCCATGCCGCGCGAGCCGGTGGCGCGGGTATCCAAAGCCAGTGCCAAGGCAGTTGCTGAACCGCGCGCCAAAATCGCGCTGCGCGATATTGCAAAGTGAATTATTTGCTTGATACCGTTGTGCTCTCCGAATTGCGCCGCGCCAAGCCATCGCGCAAGGTCGTCCGCTGGATCAAGGCGCAGCAGCCGGAAAGCCTGTTTGTCAGCGTCGTCACCATAGGCGAAATTGAGCGTGGTATTGAGCGGGCGCGAAAGACCAATGCCGAATTTGCGGCTGAACTGGAACACTGGCTGGAGGTTTTGCTGACCCACTATGCCGACCGCCTCCTGCCGGTGTCCGCCAATGCCGCGCGGATTTGGGGCAAACTTTCCGCCAAGCTGGGACACGATGGCGCCGAGCTGTTGATTGCGGCCACCGCCATGAGCCACGGTGCGACAGTGGTGACCCGCAACGTCAAGCACTTTGCGCCGACGGGTGTGGCGGTGATTGATCCGTTTGAGGATGTGGGATAAATTCAGGTTGCGACCCTAAACTTCCGGTGGTTTGTTTTGGGATGGCATTGGTTGGGGTAGCAATAGAATATTTGATAGTGCAGGATATATTTTTAAAACTCGTTATCTGGCGGGCGACTTCAGCCATAAATGCCACGAAAAGATTTCTGGTATTGGATTTTCAAAAAATACAAAAATGCCACTCTCCTGAAACGAAATCAAAACCCGCGCGGTGGCTTTCTCAAAAAAATGTCCAAATCGCAAGCAAATCGCGAGGGTCACCCATTAGCCGCCCGTTATGTGACCCCGTTATGCGTGAGGACGGTGCCCAGGAAAGCTTTACCGACACCGACAGTCGCATCATGAAGCAAAGTAACGGCGGCTATGACTTTGCCTACAACGCCCAAGCTGCCGTAGATGAAACAGCACATATCATCGTTGCGGCCGAGTTGACCAACAATGCGGCAGACCGTGATCGCTTGCCAGTGTTACTTGAGGCGGTCAATGCCAACCTGAAGCAGCTGCCTGATCAGATTCGCGCTGATGCTGGATTTCGCTCAGAGGCAGTGTTTGCACAACTCAAGACGAGTTCAGTTGATATCGTGGTGGCACTGGGACGAGAGGGCAAGAAACAATTGGCCATTGATCCAAAAAAATATCCTTGCACGACGGCGATGGCGGCCAAGATGACCACACCCGGGGCGGAGGCAGCGTATCGCAAACGTAAGTGGGTTGCCGAACCACCGAATGGCTGGATCAAGAACGTATTGGGCTTTCGCCAATTCAGCCTGCGCGGCATGACCAAGGTGCGTGCCGAGTGGAAACTTATCTGTGCGGCGTTAACCTGCATATTTCACGGGGACGCATTTGAGAGTGGGTGGATAAGCGAGTGATTTTTTGCTCGACTGACCGAGTGATATCAAGATATTACGAGGAAAGAGAGCGGAAAAGCGCTGTTCAGCCGCCCGCTATCGAGTGCGTAGGCCATCAACCTTACGAAGTACAGTTTGGATTCGCAGAATTTATAGGTCGCCAAGAATGAAAAGCGTATATAAGGCGGGCCGACCCGTGAAATAT
>CAMTWK010000012.1:0-175371 GCA_947085425.1 uncultured Burkholderiales bacterium
GCAGTTTGTTGAAATTCGTCGCGTGCGATGGTCAGGCAAGGCGGAAAGCGGCGAAAAACCGGAATGTATGCGGTATACATGAGGATTTTGAGCCGCTTGCCAACGCCGCATCACCGAGCGCAGCAGAATTTCAACAAACTGCTAGTTGGCTTACGGGTTGGCGAGGCTGTCATTGACAAACTCCAGTAGTGGTGTTTTTTTACCGCTGAACGCGCCGCGTGTGAACACGCCGTCCTGCCAAAACAACAGTTCGCCGGTTTTGCCTTTTTGAATGTCGGTGTCGGTATTGATGACGCGTCCGCCAAAGTGGGAAAACACGCCGCGAAACGTGGTGTGACCGACGACCATGTGTTTGACACCATATTGCGCCAGCAGACTGTCGAGTGCGGCGCTGTCGATCAACGGTTCCCGAAAATAGCCGCGATACCAGATGGGACCACGTCTGCCATACAAAAACGCCGGCAATGGGGTTGCCCGGACCGCGTCGCGCGATTGGCCGAGTGTTTTTCGGAAGGCTTCGTTGGTTTCCTGCACCGTCATTTTCAAAGCGGCGTACTCAGGATTCAATCCGCCGTGTACAAACAGCATATCGTTGACCTGCAATAACATCGGTTTGCTGCGTAACCAGCGGCCAAGCACGGTTTGGTCGCTATAAAGTCCCGGATAGGTTTCGCCCAGCAATTTTGCCGACTCGGCGTATTTGGGATGGATATAACGCAAATCGTCGTACAACACCATTGCCTCATGATTGCCGAGCATGACGTGGAATGCACCACCGGCGGCGTGGGCCTCGGCTTCCAGTTGATACAGCAGCCACAACACTTCGGTGACACGTGGGCCGCGATCAAACATGTCGCCGATCATAACGACGTTGCCATCTGCAAACGACCACTTCATATCCTTATCAATGATCTTGTTGGACTGCAACAGTTGCACCATGACGTCAAACTGGCCGTGCACATCACTCAGCACCGCCAGCTTTTTGGCGTTAAATTTTGCCTGCACCGGAAAGGTTGTTTTGTCATCACGGATGGTGATGGTATTGGGGAAGGCACACGCTGGCGCAATGACGGCGCCGATATTCTTGGCGTAGGCATTTTTGATAACTTCGCCTTTACATACCCATGCCGCTGTGAGCCCCGGTTTGCCGGATTGGAAAAACACATGTGGGCCGTCGTCGAGGGTGGAACGAGCGGGCGTGGCTGCTGCGATGGGGGGGGAGATCGCCGCAGGCGTGGCCGGTTTGACGGAGAATGGTTGGGCAAAACTGCCGGTGGCAACCAGAATGGCAATAACAAACAGTGGTCGAATGAGTGAGAAGGACAATTTTTTTCCAGAGTGGGAAGGGTAAAAATGGTTTGGTTGGATGTGGCAACAATCCAAACTTCGCAATGGCAATGGCAATGGCAATCGCAATTGCCATTGCCATTGCCATTGACGGGAAGGCTATTGCCGGAGTCAAGTGATCATGCGCAAAACCGAGTAGCCTTGAGTGACTCTATACTACCCGTTGTCAAGCGGCAGCGGATCATAGCGGTGGTTGGTTTTTGGCGGCGCGGCGAGTCGTTGATGCGTGTTATTTTGATGAACAATTTTTGGAGACGGCACATGTTACTGAAGAAACTGTTTTTTGGCATGGTCGCAGCAGGCGTTGTTCTGGCGGCGCATGCACAGGAGAATAACGACACACGCATCAAGGCCATTGAGGCGCAGGTCGAGTCACTTAAGTGGACGTTGGATCAGGTTCGTAAAATCGCCGACGACAACCAGTTTTATTTGCGTTTGTCTGATGTGGCATCAATTGACAAAGTCATTTTGACCGGCAAGCCGAATCCGCGTGGCAAAGAGCGGTATGGCATAAAGAATGAACGCCATCCGACGCGGATTTATTGTTATACCTTTGTGCCGAAAAAATTTGATGCGGCCAAAAAGTATCCCGCCATTGTTTTGACGCACGGCGGTATCCATGGTGATTTTGGTACCTATCATGTGCACTTGGTGCGCGAGATGATCGAGCGTGGATATATCGTGATCGCCCCGGAGTATCGCGGATCGACCGGTTACGGCAAGGGCATGTACGAATCGATTGATTATGGCGGCCTTGAAAATGACGATGTGGTCGCGTGTCGCGATTGGGCGGTCGATGAGTTGGCAGTGGATCCAAAAAGAGTGGGCGCGGTTGGTTGGAGCCACGGCGGCATGATTTCGATGATGATTGGCTTTGATCACCCGGAAAAATTTGCCGCCATATATGCCGGCGTGCCGGTTTCTGATCTGTTGACCCGCCTGGGTTACCACGCCCCAAGTTACACCGCTGAATTTGCCGCCAAATACCATATCGGCAAGACCCCGGAAGAGGATGTCGCTGAGTATCGCAAACGCAGCCCCATCTGGAATGTACATAAATTAAAAATCCCGCTGATGGTCACCAGTTCAACCAATGACCGTGATGTGCATGTGGTCGAAGTGGAGCAGTTGCTCATTCATTTGAAGGCGGCGGGAAAAACGGTTGAGAGTCACATTGAGAAAGATGCCCCCGGCGGTCATAGTTGGGATCGGATTGACACCACATTTGCGCGCAAGGCACGGGTGCGGATGTATGACTTCTTGGCCAAACACCTGAAACCATAACGGTATGAAGCCGAACACAAGTACATCTGATGACCGCACTGCATAGGCCGCTTTCCCTGCGGATTCGTGCCGAGCTATTTACCCAACTGGCACAAATGGAAATGGCCGGCCTGCCGTTTGATCGCACCTTTGCGGTGCTTCAGGTCGCGGGCTCGGCGATGTCCCGATTAACCGCCATGCGCGCAAACATGAAGCGCCACCCCTTTGCTTTGGCCGGTGAGCGCAGTGGTTTGTTTACCAAAATGGAGGCGCGTTTGATCCACGCCGCAGTGACCGGCGGCAGCCCGGCGCGGGTTTATCAACGGCTGGCAGATTTTTATACGGCGCGCGCAATGCAAACCGCCACCATGAAGTCACGCATGATGATGCCGATTTTTGTTTTTCTGTTGGCACTGATGATTCAACCGCTGCCGGGGTTGGTGACAGGATCGGTTGGGTTTTTTGGTTATTTGTTTCATGTGTTACGGCCCCTATTGGTGATCGCATTGGTTGCTTTTGGGGTGTATTGGTGGTGGAGCAAGCGTGCGACAACAAAACGGCAGACCGGCAATTCACCTTTGATGTCTGTTCCGCTGGTTGGCAAATTGATCGTGCGTCAAAATGTCAGGGATTTTTTTGAGAGTCTGGCGTTGCTGCTCGAATCGGGGGTGTCGATGTTGGATGCTTTGCCGCTGGCACTGGATACGATTAATTTGCCGGAAATAAAACACGAATTTGCGCGGATTGCGCCGCGGGTTGCCGCCGGTGCGAGTCTGGCCGAGGCCATTGCTGACTCGGTCTACCTGGGTAACGTGGTAAGCCGCGAACGGGTTGCAGCTTTTATTCATACCGGTGAACAAAGTGGCACTTTGCCGGAAATGTTATTGCGGCATACTGCCATGGAGACTCACGCCATTAATGATTGGTATGAACTTGCCGCAACCTGGGCGCCACGTATCCTTTATGGTTTGGTGATGATTTGGATGATCATCGGTATTTTCTCCGGTCCGGGTTTGATGACGCGGGTGCCGGTCGATTTGTAATTTGAATATCTGGTGAAAAAATGTTGACATCAATTGATCTGACGCGGGACCCGGCTGCGGCCATGTATATGAAAGACGAGGTGGTCAATGTGGTGTTTGCGACCACCGAGGGGGAGTTAATCAGCCGGGAAGGCGCCAATCATTTTCAAAAAGACGACGCACTGATTACCGCTGCCAATGGTGATCGCTGGAGTGTTTCGCGAGACCGGTTTGACGCCAAATATCAAGCGGCTTTTACGTGCAATGCCGGCACCAACGGCACCTATCATGCGCGTCGAATGGTGGTGTTGGCCAAACAAATGGCCATGCCATTTGATATTGCCCGCAGTGCGGGCGGTGATGTGTTGCATGGCCTGGCAGGCGATTGGCTGATGCAATATGCGCCCGGTGACTTTGGCGTGGTTGAGAATGCGCGTTTTCAACGTGTCTATCGGCCGGCCTGATTGAGTTTTTGAAAATGCATTGCGTTTTGTGAACACACAGACACCTGATTTTTTGGTGGTTGGTTTGGGGGCGATGGGCAGCGCCATCAGTTATCAGCTCGCCAAACAAGGCGCGCAGGTGGTCGGCATCGATCAATTTACGCCCCCACATACCTTGGGTTCGACCCACGGTGAGTCGCGCATTACCCGTCTGGCCATTGGTGAGGGGTGGCAATTTGTACCGTTGGCCCAACGCTCACACAAGTTGTGGCGCGAGATCGAGCAACAGACTGGCGGGTATTTGTTGCACACTTGTGGCGGCATCATCATTACCCCGGAGGGCCAGCCAAACCACTTACACGCGCAGCGTGATTTTCTCGGCAATACTTTTTCCGCAGCCGACGCATTTGGTATTGCCCATGAGCGATTGGCTGCGCATGAAATAGTCACGCGTTATCCACAATTTGTTTTGGCTGGCAATGAGGTTGGTTATTTTGAGCCGACGGCGGGTTACCTAAAACCGGAAGCCTGTGTGCAAGCACAACTGCAGCTGGCCGAAAAATATGGCGCATCGTTGCGGTTTGGTGAGGCGGTGCAAACTATTGCCAGGCGCGACGGCCACACGCTGGTCGAGACCAATTGTGGGCGTTATGCGGCGGGCACCACCATTGTTGCTGCCGGCGCGTGGACACCACGAATTTTGCCGACCATGGATGGCAGGCTAACCGTGCGGCGGCAGCTGTTGGCGTGGTTTGCGCTGGACGGCTCGGTGTCGTATGCGCCGGAGGACTTCCCGGTCTTCATCTGGCTGTGGGGTACCGGCGCCAACGATGCGTTTTATGGTTTTCCGGAAATCGGCGTCGATGGCCGCGTGCGCGCCATCAAAGTTGCGGCCGAACAAAATGAAGTTGAAACCACTGCGGACACCGTTGATCGAAACGTCACTCCGGCAGAAATTGCCGCCATGTTTGAACACCATGTGGCGGGAAAATTACAGGGCGTGACTGGACGGTGCGTGAAAGCGGCCACTTGTTTGTATACCAGTACACCGACTGCAAATTTTATAATTGATCGCCTGCCGCATGCGGCGGATACGATTGTGGTGTCGGCTTGTTCCGGTCATGGTTTTAAACATTCTGCGGCCATCGGCGAAGCGGTTGCACAAATGGCGATTGAGAAATCTACTCCGGAGATATTGCGCCCGTTTGCCATTCCTGTGACGGGCGTGGCGTCATAATGTTGTTCATTCGTTTATTTGCGATTCTGCCGTGCTGAAATTTGACAACAGTTTTATACGAGCACTGCCGGGCGATCCGGAAACAAAAAATTTTACCCGCCAGGTCAGAGGCGTGCTGTGGTCTGCAGTCGTGCCCACCAGCGTATCGGCACCCAAGTTATTAATTTACTCATGCGAAATGGCGGCCACGCTCGGCCTCACCGATACCCATGTGCGCGGCATGGTGGATTGTTTGGCGGGCAATGCGATTTTGCCGGGCAGTGAACCCTATGCAACGGTTTATGGTGGCCACCAATTTGGCAATTGGGCGGGTCAACTGGGGGACGGTCGCGCCATTAATTTGGGCGAGGTGGTGACGGAAGCAGGCCGGCGTTGGGAATTACAACTCAAGGGTGCCGGGCCGACACCATACTCCCGTCGCGCCGATGGCCGTGCGGTGTTGCGCTCATCGATCCGCGAATTTTTATGTAGCGAAACCATGTTTCATCTCGGCATTGCCACCACGCGGGCATTGAGTTTGGTCGCCACCGGTGACCAGGTGATGCGCGATATGTTTTACGATGGCCATGCTGAAGACGAGCCGGGTGCGATTGTTTGCCGGGTGGCGCCGTCGTTTACCCGTTTTGGACATTTTGAAATATTGGCGGCGCGTGGTGAAACCGCGCTGCTTCAGCAGTTTGTGGACTTCACGATTAAGCGTGACTATCCAGATTTGTTGTTACCAACCGATCCGGCTGAAAGAGTGGGTGACTGGTTTGGCGAAGTCGCCGCACGCACCGCGGTGATGGTGGCCGGATGGATGCGGGTCGGGTTTGTGCACGGCGTCATGAATACCGACAATATGTCGATCCTCGGTTTGACGATTGATTACGGCCCGTATGGTTGGGTGGACAATTTTGATCCGGGCTGGACACCGAATACCACCGATGCCGCCGGTAAACGTTATTGTTTGGGCCGCCAACCGGAAATTGCCCGTTGGAATCTTGAGCGGCTGGCCAGCGCGTTGCTGATGCTGGAACCGGAAAAATCGGCGAGGGGTGCGCAGTTGTTGGCCGGGTTAAATCATGGTTTGGCGCGATTTGACGACGACTATGCCAGCACCACGCAAACCAATTTTGCCGGCAAGTTTGGCCTGGTCGAATGGCGGGAAAGTGATGCGGATTTGGTCAATGATTTGTTTCGTTTGCTGCGTGATGCCGAAGTCGACATGACCATTTTTTTTCGGCAGTTGGCGAAGGTGTCGAAGGTGTTCAATGCGGTAAAAGCGCCGGGTGACGGCAGTGTCAACCGCGAATTGATTGCAGAGGCGTTTTATCGCGATGATTTGCGTGAAGAATTTGCCGGGCAGTTTGAGCAATGGCTGCTGCGGTATGTTGCGCGGATTGGTGAAGATGATTTACCGGACATCGAACGCGCCAAGCGTATGAATCAATTTAATCCGCGTTATGTATTGCGCAATTACCTTGTGCAACAAGCGATTGACGACGCCACCGCCGGCGACACCACCATGTTACATACGCTATTGGACGTCATGCGAAATCCATACGGTGAACAAGCCGGCCGCGAAGCTTTTGCCGCAAAACGCCCAGATTGGGCACGCCACAAAGCCGGGTGCTCGATGTTGTCGTGTAGTTCATAACAACGGCGACTGGCGGGTGATTTCAGGCAAAAATGACTGAAGGTTGGCTTCAATAAACAAGTTTCGCTATTAATAGGCCTGCTCGGCGCAATCAGGATGACTGATCGCGTCATCATTTAAGGCGCATTTAGGTTGGCGATCACCTTAAAATAACCATTCAAAAAATAACAGGAATCACTGTGTTTGCGTATTTTGAAAAATTGCTTCACCCCTATCCGGATGCCGCGCCCGCGCCAACCCCTAAAACGTTTTTTGCGTTTATGTGGGCGGCATCGGCGGGACTGCGTGTCTATTTGTTGTTGATGACCATTTGCACCGCCGCCATTGGTGTGTTTGAAGCTTACCTGTTTAGCATGCTCGGGCAGATTGTCGACTGGCTCGGCAAGACCGAGCCATCGGAACTTTGGAGTAGTCAGCGCACCAATCTACTTATACTCGCGGCAATTTTGATTGCCAGCCCGCTCGTTGTTTGGCTGCAAGCGTCGCTCAAACATCAAGGCATGGCCGGCAATTTCCCGATGTTGTTGCGCTGGAAGTTTCACCGCCTGATGTTGAGCCAGAGTTTTAGTTTTTATCAGGATGAATTCGCAGGGCGGGTCGCCACCAAAGTCATGCAAACTGCGTTGGCAGTGCGTGATGTGTGGATGATCGTGGCCGACATCATGGTGTTTGTGGTGATTTATTTTGTCACCATGATTCTGATTGTCGGTGGTTTTGATTTGTGGGTGTTGGCCCCATTTATTGGCTGGCTGGTGTTGTATTTTTTTGCCGTCAAATACTTCGTGCCCCGTCTGGGCAGGGTCGCGCAGCAGCAGGCCGATGCACGCTCCCTCATGACCGGTCGGGTGACGGATGCCTATACCAACATCGCCACGGTCAAATTGTTTTCACACACCAACCGTGAAGCCGGTTATGTGCGGGCGGCGATGGAAGAATTTATGGTCACGGTCTATCGTCAATGGCGCATGATTACCGCGTTTGAAGTGATCAATCAGATTTTGAGTGTGTTATTGATCGCATCGACCGCCGGGGTGACGTTATGGTTATGGACCAAAGGGCAGGTGGGGGTGGGTGCGGTCGCTGCGGCCACCGCCATGGCGTTACGGTTGAACGGCATTTCTCATTGGGTGATGTGGGAGTTTGCCGCCTTGTTTGAGCATATCGGCACGGTGCGCGATGGCATGACCATTCTTTCCAAGCCGCATTCGGTGGTGGACGCGATTGACGCCAAACCGCTGGAGGTGTCTAAAGGGGAAATTCGTTTTGACAACGTCAGTTTTGCTTACGGGGATGAAAGTCCCAATGTGATCGAAAAACTTAATCTGACCATTCATGCCGGTGAAAAAATTGGTCTGGTCGGGCGCTCGGGTGCCGGTAAATCGACCATCGTAAATCTGTTGCTGCGTTTTTACGATATTCGCGACGGACGAATTTTGATCGACGGCCAGGACATTGCCCATGTCACTCAGGACAGTTTGCGCACAAATGTTGGTATGGTGACGCAGGACACCTCGCTGCTACACCGCTCAGTACGCGAAAACATAGTTTACGGTCGGCCGGACGCAACCGATGACGACATGATTGCCGCCGCCAAACGTGCCGAAGCGCACGATTTCATTTTGCAATTGACCGACCCGGCCGGGCGCACCGGCTATGATGCCCATGTGGGAGAGCGTGGCGTGAAATTGTCCGGCGGGCAACGCCAGCGGATTGCCATTGCCCGTGTGAAATTAAAGGACGCGCCGATCTTGTTGCTCGATGAAGCGACCAGCGCGTTGGACTCTGAAGTGGAGGCCGCGATTCAGGCCAGTTTGTACAAGTTGATGGAAGGCAAAACCGTGGTGGCGATTGCGCATCGATTGTCGACCATTGCCGCCATGGATAGGTTGATCGTGTTGGATCAGGGGCGGGTGGTGGAGTCGGGTGATCACCAGAGTCTTCTCAAACGCGACGGTTTGTATGCGCGTTTGTGGGCGCATCAAAGCGGCGGATTTTTGGGGGATGCACTCGACGAGACTGAGGCGCGGCAGGTTGGCAGGCGAATTGTTTGAAGGATGGTCCGGACGAATGAGCCGGAAGGTTACGGCGTACAATGTCACTGGGGGTTCTCGATTTCAAATGCTGGCGCGCAGCTTCAGGAAGGCGCTTGGTTAATGGCGAAAACGGGGAGTGATGCCAATGAGTGAAGCATTGCAACGGCTTGATGTGTTGATGCCAGGTGAAAATCATGACCCGCTGCAGGCGGACAGTACATCTGCGGCGATGATCGAGCGTGTGCGCGAGCAGCAGTCGGCGTTGTTTTTGTTGATGAAGAGTGGGGTCCTCGGCCAGACCGAACAGGCGGCATTTAGTGCGCTGACGGAAATTTCTGCGGCGACGCTCGCCGTGGCGCGGGTTTCAATTTGGCTGTTTTCGCCGGATTGCGAGACTTTGGTACTGGCCGATTCTTACAACGCCGCAAACAATACGCACGGTAACGGCATCACGCTTGAGGCATCGTCCTACCCCGCCTATTTTGAGGCGCTCAAATGGAATCGGGTGATTGCCGTGAGCGATGCGCAGGTCGATCCGCGCACCAGCGAATTTACCCGTGATTACCTGCTGCCCAACAATATTGTTTCGCTGATTGACGCCGGCATTTGGCAAATGGGCAACCGGGTTGGGGTCATCTGCGTGGAGTCGATCAATGCGCGGCGGCTGTGGACACCGGACGAGAAACAATTCGCCGCATCGATTGCCGATATTGTCGTAATTCATTTCGAAAATCGCAGCCGTTGTACTGCGCAGCAGCAACTGGCGCAGTCGCGGAATAGTTTTTCACAGGTTTTTGGCATGAGCCAGGACATGATGGTAATCACCCGCCTGGCTGACGGCATCGTATTGGATGTGAACGAGGCCTTTTTCAAACAGACCGGCTATGCCACCGACGAGATCATCGGCAAGTCAGCGCGACAACTGGGACTGTGGGTGGATCCTGCCAAACGTGATGAGTGGTGGCAGTTGTTTACCCGTGACGGCGAAGTGCGCGCGCTGGAAGTGGAAATGCGGCACAAATCCGGCGATATCCGCAGCCACCAGATTTCCTCCGAGTTGATTGAATTTGAAGGTGAACGTTGTGCCATCACCATCAGCCGTGATTTCACCGATGCCCGGCGTCAGGCGCGACTGGTGTTTGAAATCGCCCAGGGCGTGGCGGCATCAACCGGAGAAACATTTTTTCGATCGCTGGTGGAATGCCTGCTGAAGGCGCTCGACGCGGATCTGGCGTTTGTCGGCGAGATGAGCCCGTCGGATACGTCGAAGGTGGTCGCGATCGCCGTACACAACCGCGATGGGCCGGGACAGGCGTTTGCCTATGATCTGGCCGGTTCTCCGTGCCGTAACATCATCGACAAGGGTATTTGTGTGTATGCCAGCGATGTTGACAAGCTGTTTCCGCACGACTTGGCGCTAACCAAGAAAGGCATCCAGGGTTATGTCGGCGCACCCTTGCTCAACTCCGATGGCCAGGCACTCGGGTTAATTGCGGTGCTGTTCAAGCGGCCGATCGAGGACAGTGATATGGCGGTGCAGTTGATGCGCATTTTTTCGGTGCGGGCGTCGGTTGAGCTGGAGCGGCGTGACCAGTTTGCCCAATTGCAGTATCGCGCCTCGTACGATTTGCTCACCGGATTGGCCAATCGCACCACGCTGGAGGAGCGCATCGATCGGGACATCCGCGCTAGGCAAACACACCTGGCCGGGGCATCGGCGGCGGGCACACGTGCGGCCTTGTTGTTGATTGATCTGGATCGTTTCAAGGAAATCAATGCCACGCTCGGCCACGGTGTCGGCGACAAGGTGGTGGCGCGTATTGCAGCACGTTTGCAGAACGAGCAATTGGCCGGGGCGATCCGCGGTGCCGAAATTGCCCGCACCGGCGGCGACGAATTTGCGGTCTGGTTCGCCGGCAATACCGACTTCGGGCAAATTTCATTCGCGGTCTCGCGGCTGATGGATGCCATTACCGCGCCGCTGGATGTGGAAGGTTACCCGCTGGAGGTGGGGGCCAGCATTGGCATTGCCATCCATCCGGATAACGCAGACAGTGCCAGCAAATTATTGCGCTGCGCGGATATCGCCATGTACGAGGCAAAAAAACGCGGCAGTGGCATTGTTTATTACGATCAGACGCACGACCCGTATTCCCCGCAGCGGCTGACGTTGATGAGCCAGATCAGCCAGGCCGTGCGCGGCAAACAGTTTGAGGTTTTTTACCAGCCGCGCACCCATCTTGCCAACAGCCAGCCGGCCGGATTCGAAGCGCTGGTGCGATGGCGGCACCCACAGTTGGGGTTGTTGCTGCCGGGAAAATTCATTCCGCTGGCGGAATTGTCCGATGTGATTCGGCCGTTGACTTTCCATGTGCTCGATCAGGCGATTGGGCAACTGCGGCAATGGCAAGGCATCGGCAACGGATTGGCGGTGGTGGGGGTGAATCTTTCGGCGCGTAATTTGATGGATGATGAATGCGCCAATGTCATCCGTAAATTGCTCGACAAACACGCCGTGAACCCCGCTTTGCTCGAGCTGGAAATCACCGAGAGTGTCATCATTGCGGATCCGGAAAAAGCGCAGAAAACCCTGAATGACATTCACGCCATGGGCGTGCGCATCGCCATCGATGATTTTGGCACCGGCTTTTCCTCGCTCTCGCACTTGAAGCGGCTGCCGCTGCACGCGTTGAAAATCGACGTTTCCTTTGTCACCCATATGCTGCAAAACGCACAGGATGCAGCCATTGTGGAATCCATCATCTGCCTGGCGCACAGCCTGGGTCTGGGTGTCGTTGCCGAAGGCATCGAGGACCGCCAAACCGAAGCGCGGCTGCGGGCGCTGGGTTGTGACCAGGGGCAGGGGTTTTACATCGGTCGACCGTTGCCTGCGGAGGAGGCCACGGCGTGGCTGCTGGCGTGCCTTGATTCCGCACGGCAGCCGTCGTGAAACAGCCTCGGTCGGTCGGCGCGCCGACAGCCGCGCCAGCACTTTCCCGGCATGATCTTTGGTTTCGGGGGCATTGATGATGTCGGCGATCCATCCGCTTTTCATCGATGATGAAGGTTTGCCGAATGGCCATGCCGACCAGCGCCTTGGACTCCGGAGTGGGGAGGCCGCGATTCAAGCCGGTTTGTACAAGTTGATGGAAGGCAAAACCGTGGTGGCGATTGCCCACCTCCTGTCTACCTTTGCCGCCGTCAATCGTTTGATCGTGCCGGACCAAGGCCGCGTTGGAGATCAGCATGAAATTATTGGGTAAAATTATCAGTCGATTGTTGCCTGGCGTGGTCGCCGCGAGCGCAGCCTGTTTTTATTCCGTGGTTATCTCGGCAGCGGAATTGCCCGCATCCATAAATGCGCAAATCAACTCTTATCAGACGGTTATTCTTGTGCGTCACGCCGAAAGAGCGGATGTGCAAAATAACGATCCGGGGCTATCACCAGCCGGTAAAATCCGCGCAATCGCCCTGGCGGAGACGTTGAAGGATGCGGGTGTCACGGCCATTCTCACAACCGCCTTACAACGCACCATACAAACGGCACAGCCCATTGCCGCATTACGCCAGATTACGCCGCAAGTGGTGGCGTTACAGCGCACCGGGCAGGGTTCGCATATCGATGCAGTGGTGGCCGCCATTCGTGCGCCTGATTTGGCTAAAAACGCTGTGGTTTTGGTGGTGGGGCACAGTAATACCGTACCTGCGATTGTCGGCGCGCTTGGCGGTCCGTCGTTACCAAATTTGTGTGAGTCAGATCACGCCAGCCTATTTATTTTGACCCTTGATACAGCCGGCGGCGCAAGGCTGATTCGTTCGCAATTTGGTCAGCCAAACCCGGAGGGTGCGCCGGCTGGCGCCGCTGTTACATGTAAATAGTGATTCGATCCCAATGTGATTTTTTGCAGGCCAATCGCCTTGACATTTTTTCTGAAAAGAATATGTATATGAATATGCTTTTTGTTGTAAATCGGACGATTGGAGGCGCGTTGGCGATATTGGTATCGTTGTTGAATCCGGCTTATGCACAGACCGATTCCGACACCAGCAAGGCGGTGGCAGCAGCAGAGGCGTTTGTTGCGCTGATTGATGCGGGTAAATATGCCGAGTCTTGGGATGGGGCCGCCGAAGCGTTTCGCAAAGCGGTGACGAAGGAGCAATGGCAAGCGGCTGCCGCGCAGGTGCAGGCGCAAGCTGGTAACAAGACATCGCGGGCCTTGATGGCTGGTGCCAATGCGCCCAAGGCCATGCGTAATGCGCAGGGTGAATTCATCGTTGTGCAATTTTCGTCAACATTCACAAAAATTCCGCACGTGATTGAAATTGTTTCACCGATGCGTGATACGGACGGCGTGTTTCGCGTCTCGGGGTACTTCCTTCGGCCGGACAAGAGCCCGGCAGAAAAAGCAGCCGAAGCCGCCGCCGCTGTTTTGCCACCGAAGGCCAGTTTTTCAGACGAGGAAATAAAAACCATTCTGCGCGAGCGGATTGATATCGCCAAACGCGGTGTTGGCATTGTTGTTGGACTGATTGATGAAAAAGGTACGCGGATTATTAGTTATGGCAAATCCGCTGTGGATGCCGACAAGCCGGTTGATGGCAATTCGCTGTTTGAGATTGGTTCAATCACAAAAACTTTCACGGCGATTGTGTTGGCGGATATGGCCGCGCGTGGTGAGGTGAGTTTGGATGATCCGATTGGCAAATATTTGCCAAAGTCCGTCAAAACGCCAGTCGTCAATGGCAAACAAATCACACTCGAGCAGCTTGCCAGACATACATCCGGCTTGCCGCGTCTGCCGCTTAATTTCAAGCCAAAAGATAACGCCAATCCCTATGCTGATTATTCTGTCGCACAGTTGTATGAATTCTTGAATGGTTACGAACCGACCGAGCCGTTCGGGGTGGTCACGGCGTACTCAAATTTTGGCACGGGATTACTTGGGCATATTTTGGCGTTACGCGCGGGTACCGATTACGACGCATTGGTGCGCACAAGAATTTTGCAGCCGCTCAAAATGGACAGCACTGGTATTACATTGACGCCACCGTTGCAATCGCGTTTGGCCACCGGTCACAATGGTCAAAAGGCCGTTGTCCATTGGGATATGCCCACCCTGGCGGGGGCCGGTGCGTTGCGCTCGAGTGTAAATGATATGCTGAAGTACCTCGCCACCAATATGGGACTGACCACCGGGCTGGATAACAAATTGATGGCGGCAATTTCACGTACACACCGTATCGAGGCGGACAAAGCCAAGCCGGATCCAGGCATTGGTTTGGGTTGGTTCCTGACCAAGAGTTTTGAAAATAACGTCATTGGTCATGGCGGGGGAACCGGCGGTTTTCAATCCTATGTCGCGTTTGAGCCGCAACGCAAACGCGGTGTGGTGGTGCTGTCCAATTCCAACACCGAGGTGTCGGACATTGCCATTCATTTGCTCGACAGTCGTATGTTGGTCACAAAATATCCCGCGCAATAGTTTTCCCGTCGAGCAGCACTGGTCTCGGCCAATGATTGGGCCGGCTGTTACAAATTAACAAAATTTCAAAGTTCCAATGTAAGGACGTTGATCGACTGCGACTGGCTTCAAAAAAAAACGTCTCGCCGGATGTTTCGCCGGCGAGACGTTTTGATTTTTTGTGGCCCTTCGTAGCCTTCTTGTTACCAGTGAATGCCCTGCGTAATCTGCGCAAACGCCAAGGCTTCCGGTGTCATCTCGGCATCTTTTCCGGCCTCGCCTTTTTTACCCTGTGCGGCGGTTGAATCAGGGAACATACGGAAGGCGGCGTTCAAGATAATTTTGGTCAGTTTCGGCGACACGGCGTGTAACACCGCGCCGGCAATCCCCAGGCGGGTGGCAATACGCACAGGCTTGTAGACAATCGCTTCCACCACCAGATCGGCGGCTTGTTCAGGCGACAGTGTCGGCACCGAATTGTACATTTTGGTCGGCGCGATCATCGGTGTGCGCACCAGCGGCATATTGATGGTGGTGAAATGAATATTGTCATCAACAAACTCAGACGCAGCACAGCCTGCAAATGCGTCCAGTGCGGCTTTGGAGGCGACGTAGGCAGAGAAGCGCGGTGCCTGGGTCAATACACCAATTGAGGAAATATTGATGATCTGGCCGCCTTTTTGTTTCATCATCGACGGCAAGAAACCCATGATGAGTCGTAACGAGCCGAAATAATTGAGCGACATGGTGCGTTCAAAATCATGAAACCGCTCAAACGAATTGGCGATGCCGCGACGAATCGAACGGCCGGCATTGTTGACCAAATAATGACAGGTGCCAAAGTCTTTCAATACGGCCGCGACCAGTTTGTCGCAATCTTCCAGGCTGGAAAGATCACACGAATAAAATTTCGCGGTGCCGCCGGCGGCTTTGATTTTGGCGAGTGTATCTTTGGCTTTTTCTGGATCGCGGGCAACAATGACCACATTGGCACCGGCTTCAGCCATTTTGAGGGCGGTGGCTTCACCGATTCCCGAAGTGCCGCCGGTCACGACCACCACTTTGCCTTCAACCTTGCCGCGCAAGGTGCGGTCAATAAACAAATCCGGATCAAGATTACGTTCCCAATAATCCCACAAGCGCCATGAATATTCCGGCAACTTGGGAACGCTAATGCCCGAACCCTTGAGTGCTTTGACGGTATCGCGGTTGTCAAACTTTGTTGGATAGGAAATGAAGGTGAAAACATCGCGCGGAATACCCAAATCGTTGAGGATTTGGTTACGCGCACGGCGCACCGGTGCCACCGACATCAAGCCTTGCAGCACATATTCCGGCATGAAGCTGAACATTTTGGCGTTCAGGCGCATGGTCATCTGTGGCGCATGTGCGTCCTTGGCAAACATATTCAGAATTTCACCGATACGCATCGGCTCCGGATCGGTCAAATGGAAACAGCCACCATCGAGCCCTTTTTTGTGCGCGATGTAATCCATGGCATCAACCACATAATCGACCGGCACGATGTTGATGCGGCCACCTTCGATGCCGACAGTTGGCATCCATTGCGGCAACATCTTGCGCATTTTCTGGATGAGCTTGAAAAAATAATACGGGCCGTCAATCTTGTCGATTTCGCCGGTTTTAGAATGGCCCACCACCATGCCGGGGCGGTAAACGCGCCAGGGTACGGTGCATTCGTTGCGCACGATGGCTTCGCTGTCGTGTTTGGTACGGAAGTAGGGGTGATCAAGTTCTTCGGCTTCTTCAAACATGTCTTCACGGAAGGTGCCATCGTACAAACCAGCAGCGGCAATCGAGGACGTGTGATGAAAACAACCGGCTTTGATGGCCGCAGCGAGTTCAACGGCGTTGCGGGTACCGTCAATATTGGCGGTCTGCTGGCTCACGGCATCGGCGGCCATATCGTAGATCGCGGCAAGATGGAAAAAATGTTTGACCTTGCCTTTGAGTTTGGTCTGATCAGCGGCGGCCAAGCCCAGTTTGGCTTTGCCAAGATCGCCAACTAGCGGTATCACGCGTTTTTGGGTTTTGGGATCCAGCCCCCACCAGGCAATCGTTGCGTCTAGTTTTTTGACAGATTGTTTGCGAACCAAAACGTAAATGGGTCCGGCTTTGCCGTTGTCGCGCTTTAACAAATTGGCGACCAAAAATTTGCCGACAAATCCGGTCGCGCCAGTGACGAAATAGGTCATGGTGATTTTCCTCAAAGATCGTTATAGGTTTGTTGTTTTGCGCATGCGGATCAATCTGCACGGCGCGACGTAAAGGGAGTTCATACGCCAGTTTACACCGGCATCGCGTCGTGGCGAAGTGGGTGATCAGTCGGCTACCGTACTGCCAGCCTGCTGCGCGGGCAGCTGTAATGGGCCATTGGGTGGTGTCGGGTGGCATTGGGTGGTATGCAAAAGTCTATTCTGGTGGCAATTTTCCAGATCATTCTGGCTGGAAACGTCCGCCAATAGTGCACTTTCATTTTTATATGATCGTCGCTTTAGTGTGAAAACTCTAATGGTGCGCTTTACACTGAATCCAATCGACCAAACAACCCGTTACTCAATCCATTCATCAACGCAAAAGGAGAATCAAATGGCCAAGAAAATCAGCAAGCGTGTTAACGCTGCCGCCAGCCGGAAAACAAAATCAACTGCCATGACCGCCAGCAAAAAAATCCATGTCAAAGTGACACCACGCAGTGTCGCAATGGCCGGTATTGGTGCCGGTGCGACCGCAGTGGAACGTGCCCAAGGTGAGGCAATAAAAATCTACACGGCGATTGCAAAACAAGCCGATGCCTTGCGCAGCATGACGGCTGAGGCGGCCGAAAAACTCGCCGCTAAAACCGGCTTGTATGTGCGTGAAGGCAAAAAAATACAGGTGCAAGCAGCATCCATGGCCCAAGCCAGCGCAGATGCCACAGCCAAAGAAGTCAAGGCATTTGCCAAAAAGAGCAAAAAAGCCTTAAAGGCCAGTGTTGTAAAAACGGTCGATGCGACAATTGCCAATGCCAAAGATGGTGTCACCCAATTGGAGCATGTTTTCGAATCGCGGGTTGCCAAAACGCTGAATACGTTTGGTGTGCCGTCGGCCCACAACGTTCGCGAATTGCAAACGCGGATGGCGGATTTGCAAAAAGCCTTGAACCAGCTTAACAAACGCAGTCTGCTTGCGTAATCAATACGATGCGCCAAATTGAATATTTCGCAACGCGTTGCGGAAATTCAATCGGCGATAAAATGGGGTTCATTATTTTTAAGTGAGCCCCATTTGTTTTTGGAGCGTGTTGCGCGGGAATAAGTTAATAACGATGTTGTCATGGATGGTTCTTGTTTTGGATTGTCCACATGGCAACACATTGGAGTACACATGAAACGCAACAAGACCAAGTCTGATCGGGTTCGATCCATGCCATTGGCGAAACCGCCGGCCTCGAGGCGTTCTGTCCGGCAACCCAAAATTGGTTTGGCGATTGCCGGTGGTGGTCCGTTGGGGGCGATGTATGAAATCGGCGTGTTGATGGCTTTGGATGAGTCGCTGCGGGGGTTAAAGCTCAACGATCTCGATGTGTATGTTGGTGTGTCGGCGGGAAGTTTTATCACTGCGGGGTTGGCCAACAATTTGACCCCGACTGAAATCTTCCAGTTATTTATTGAAAACAAGGATACCGATGTTGGCGCCCTCAAGCCGGAGGTTTTTTTGCGGCCGGCGTTTGGTGAATACGTTCGGCGGGCAAAAATGGTGCCGTCGCTGTTTGCCAAATCATTGGTCAATTTTGCCGTGGCAAAACTGCGCCATCCGCTGAAAAGTGCTGCATTGGAAAGTTTTGCACCTTTGTCGCGTGCACTGCCGACAGGAATTTTTGAAAATGATGCCATTCGCGTCTTTTTGGAAAAAGCATTTAGTCAACGAGGCCGCACGGATGATTTCCGGCGTTTAAAAAAACGGCTGTATTCTGTGGCGACCGATTTGGATACCGGCGAATCGGTTTGTTTTGGTGGCCCTGGATTTGACGACGTGCCTATTTCCAAGGCCGTGCAAGCCTCCGCTGCCTTGCCAGGCTTGTTCCCGCCGGTGGAAATTAACGGGCACTATTATGTGGATGGCGCGTTAAAAAAGACTGTGAATGCGTCCCTGGCAATGGATGCAGGTGCGCAACTGGTGTTGTGCATCAATCCATTGGTGCCTTTTAATGCCGATGCTGCCAAACGCAAGGGCAAACATCATATGGAGAAATTGATCGAGGGCGGGTTGCCGACCGTTTTGTCACAAACATTCCGCGCCATTATTCATTCACGCATGCAGGTTGGATTGCAAAAATACGAAACCCAATACAAGGGGCGCGATGTGGTGTTATTTGAGCCATCCAGCGATGACGGAAAAATATTTTTCACGAATTTGTTTTCGTATTCCAGTCGAAAAATGGTCTGTGAACACGCCTATCAACGCACGCGCTTGGATTTGCTGAAACGGCGGCACGAATTGGCGCCGGTGCTTGCCAAATACGGCATAACGCTGGATTTGGATCGTCTAAAGGACGAAAAACGCACATTAAATAACACACTGTTTGCCGTCGGCTCCGGCGAAACCAAGGTCGAGCGTATCGCCGAGGCGACAGTGGATCTGGGGGATACGCTGGTTGAACTGGAGAAATTTGTCATTAGAAACCCGCGCTAGAAAAAAGGCGGTCAGGGCATCCTTGGCAGTGTAATATTTGCCCATGTCCCCGTCGCCCACGCCCCCATCGTCAGCACCACCACCGCTGTCCCCGTCGTCGCCCCCCCCCCAGACCTCCCGCGCAGCGCGCACACGCGAACGAATTCTTAACGTCAGCCTCACCTTGTTCAACAGTGAGGGGGTGGCGAATGTCACCACCGGTCATATCGCCGATGAGTTGAATATTTCACCAGGCAATCTTTATTATCACTTTCGCAACAAGGATGAAATTATTCATTTTTTGTTTGCGGAGTTTGAGCGGCAAATCGACATTGCGCCCAATGAAATGAGCGATATTGGTTCGGCCATGGAAGACCTGTGGCTGTATTTGCACATGATGTTCGAGCGCATCTGGGAGTACCGGTTTTTATATCGAAATCTTGACGATTTGTTGGCGCGCGATGAAAAATTGCGCTCACATTTCGTCATTATCATTGCGCATAAGCGCGATGCGGTGCGGGGTATTTGTGATGCCCTGGCGGACGCCGGCGTCATGGCAGCCAGTCGTGCCGACATTGATGCGTTGGCTGAAAACATCATGGTGGTGGCAACCTACTGGCTCAATTACGAAAATTTAAAATTGCGTGCAGGCATCAAAGACGATCCGGAAGAACATTTGACGCGTGGCGTTTTTCAGGTGATGTCGTTGATTTCGCCGTTTCTGCAAGGTGAGGCGAAGTTGCATCTCAATCATCTGATGGAACATTACATAAGCTGATCAAGACTAAACAACAACGGAGACACCATGGCCAAATGGACAAAAGCACCAATAGAAACTAAAAACATCACCTATACGGGTGACGCGCTGAAAAAAAATTGGGACGCGCTGCATAAAGGTGACAATGAGCCTTTCCCCAAGGATGTTGCATTGCAAAATGCCTGGCGGGCGTTTCACGCCGGCGATTTTGCCGCTGCCGCCGAGCTGGGGAAAGGCGCGGCGGTGGCGCTGAAGGCGACGGCGATTTACGCCAATCATGTTGAGAAAAAAGATGCCGTCAAAATCAAGCTCTATCAGGAGGCGATGGCCGCCGCCGAAAAGCTGGCAAAAGCAGAGCCAAAAAATGCCAATGCGTTTTACCAGTATGCGTACGCCGCCGGACGTTATGCACAGTCCATTTCGGTGATGAAAGCGCTCAAGGAAGGTTATGGCGGCAAAATCAAACTGGCTCTGGACACAGCGATCAAGCTCGATGCCAAACACGCTGATGCCCATACCGCATTGGGCGCGTATCACGCGGAAATAATTGACAAGATCGGTGCCTTGGTTGGTAAATTGACCTATGGTGCGGACAAAGGTGCCGCCGTTGACCACTATGAAAAAGCGGTCAAGCTGAATCCCTTTTCACCGGTGGCGCATATTGAATACGCCAACGGTTTGCTGATGATTTTTAAGGACAAAGAAATCGCCAAAGCCACCAAGTTGTATGAAAAAGCCGCCGGCATGAAAGGTCGCGATGCCATGGAACTGTTGGATATTGAGGCCGCCAAAGCCGAGCTTGAGGACGAGTAACAGTTGTTCGAGTATAGGCCGACCGATTCATTCTTGGTTACCACAATGCCCCCTGATATTGAAACCATTTGTGCAGCGCACGCCCGCATCCAGCCGTATATTCACCGGACACTGGTTTTGTCCAGCGCATTTATTAACCGTGCGGTTGGTGCGCAGATTTTTTTTAAATGTGAAAACTTTCAAAAGGTTGGTGCTTTTAAGGCGCGCGGTGCCGCCAACGCCATTTTTTCAATCGACGACGCAACCGCGAAGCGCGGGGTGGTCACGCATTCGTCAGGCAATCATGGTGCGGCGCTGGCATGGGCGGCGGCACTGCGGGGAATCAAGGCGACGGTGGTGGTCCCCGAAAATGCGCCCGTGCCAAAAAAACGCGCGATCGCAGGGTACGGTGCGGAAATTGTTTTTTGCGCGCCAAATATTGCCGCGCGGCAGGCGGCGGTGGATGCTTTGATTGCGCAACACGGTTATGAAATGATCCATCCGTTTGACAACGACGATGTGATTGCCGGGCAGGGTACGGCGGCACTTGAGTTGCTGGAGGACCATCCCGATCTCGATATCATCATCACCCCGCTCGGTGGCGGCGGATTATTGGCTGGCACGGCGATTGCCGCCAAGGGGATCAAGCCAAGTATCAAAGTGTATGGTGGTGAACCGCGTGGCGCCGATGACGGTTCACGTTCGTTTGCCACCGGGGTGCTGGTCACCGAACAAACCCCCAATTCGATTTGTGATGGTTTGTTGACCGTTCTGGCACCGCGCACGTTTAATATCATCCGTCGCCACGTTGACGCAATTGGTGTGGCGTCGGAGGAAAATATTGTCCGTGCCATGCGAATGATCTGGCAATACGCCAAAATTGTTTGTGAACCATCGTGCTGTCCACCCCTTGCCGCGATTCTGGAAGGCACGTTGGACGCGGAATTGATCCACGGGAAAAAAATTGGCATTATTCTCACCGGCGGCAATGTTGATCTTGATAAGTTGCCGTGGGTGAAATAAACCGCGTCGCGGTTGTGCCGGCATACAGACGCGCGTCGACCCAACATGCCGCTAATTGCCGCTATTGGCGCTATTGGCGCTGAATAAAATGCAGGGTCAACTCGTTATCGGGGTTGAGCGTGAGTTCAAGGGCATGCAGCCTAAGGGCAAGTTGTGCATCAGTCTTGAGTCTGGCCGATAACCTCACCCCATTGGGCAACAAAACAATATTGCAATATTGTGTATGGGCGGCCAATTCTGCGCACAGTGTGCTGGCATCCTTTGCAGGGTTGTCGGTCAAGCGTTGCTGAATTGATGCCTCGCCGCGTGATATGGCAGCGTTATCCACTGGCGCGGCCATCTCCCATTCAAAATAAATGATTCCCACCGCCAGCAGAGTGACCATCATTGGCGCGGTGATGTATATCCAGAATTTGGGTCGTGCGGAAATACGGCTGGGCGCACCGGGTGTGACCGGGGCCGTTGTAACGGGAATATTTTCCTTAAAGGCCCCCTCGTGATCAAGTCTGGCCATCAGCTTGGTCAATTGCGTCGTTTGATGCGCGGGCGAATTTCCAAATTCAACAGGCGTGTTATTCCGCAACACTTCGCTGCGGATCCATCGGGCGCTTTTTTGGCTTGCCTTGTCTTGGTCAGGCACTTTGGCTTGGCCATGCCCCAGCGCATCGAACCAATTGTCATCCGGTGTGTGATTGTTGGTGCTCACGATTCGTTGTCTTTCAAAAAGTCCAGCAGCGGGCCAAAAAATTTCTCCAGTTTTTTACGCACATAGGATACCCGTTCGCGCATGGCGGCGGGGGTGGTGCCGTAGTAGGTGGCCAGCGCATCGTAGTCCCAGCCCTCCAGGATGCGCAGCTCGATCAAATGCGCGGAAGCAGGATCGGCGGCGGAGAAGGCTTCCAATGCGGAGAGGGCGCGCCGCTCCGAGAGTCTTTCCGACGCATGATCCGGCTGGTAAAGCTGGCGGCAATCGGTATCAATGATCTGCTCGTCATCCGGCAGCTCGACCTGCATGGCATTGCCGCGCAGCTTGTCTATCCACAAATTGCGCAGTATCGCAAAGACCCAGGCATCAAAACGGGCATCCCCCCGGTAGTCATGGATTTTTTCCATGATTTTGACAAACAAATCCTGGCACAGGTCATCGGCCGTGGCGGCATCGGCGTGGCGGCGGCGCAAATAGGCAATCACACGCGGTTGCAGCAGGCGAAATATTTTCGCCATGCCGATACGGGCGGCATCACCACCTTGTTTGAGTTCAAGAATCGCCTGTTGTTCGGCGTCGAAATTTGCTACATTACCTTCCATGCCCATCCCGATACATGTTGGGTTGTTTTTGTTTGCTGCCTGTTTATGACGCTTGGAGCCGGAATTTGTCAGGACTCATTCAAATGAAATTCGACGATAACACGCCAGCGGGGCGCGGCAGCGAGTTTTTGGCGATTTTGTTTGTTGTGTTTGTGATACCGCTGGCCGGGGTCGTCCATGCCCAGCCGACATCGCTGACCCTGCCGCCTTCGGTGTTTGAAAATGCACTTAACGAGGAAGTGGATGCCAAGTTGCAGAAAATTCCGCAATGGCAATTGCTGAGTCAAACATACAGTCGTACGCTCACGTCTTATCTGGCACCCAATGTGCCATTGATTCGACAGCAATTGGCCCAGATAGACACCTTGCGTGCCAGTTATCCTGATGAGCCAAAATTGCTTGTGGCATTTTTTTCACAAGCGAGTGCTCTGCATGCCATCCTGGGCGACTTGGATGCGTCCGACCGGGAAATCGAAAACTGGCACCAGTTGCGCGCGGCACGTGGATGGAATCAAGTTGACTTCCAATGGCGATTGGAAATTTCACCGCCGCATGAGCGGTTTGTTCGATCCACGCCAAATTTGAAGCAAAAATTTCTTGCGCGTATGCGCGGATGGCGCGGCCTTGGGGTGACACCAGGGGGAACCCACACGCCTGAAAGCCTGGAGGCGCTGGAGTTTGTGCTTTTTCATCTGGGTGGTATCGAAGAGCGGTTTTTCCTGTTTGAAGAATTGCGCCCGCTTGTGTTGGCCAGTTTTGCCAAGGGCCACCCGATGCGTGCACTGTGTGAGGCGCGCTGGGCGTTCAGCCTGCGAAGACTCGGCCGCTTTCATGAGGCGCGGGAAATCGTTGATGCCACCATGGCTGAGCTGGGTCCGGGCAGGCCATACCCCAACCGGCGGTTGGAAATCACGTTGTTCAACGAGGCCGCGCTGGTTTATATGGGGCTGGGTGAATTCGCCCGCGCCAAGGAATTGACCGAAGGTTTGGCTGATGAAATCGCCACGCTCAATCCGCCGGGACACCCGGAGGCGGGCTATTCATGGGCACGGCGCGCCAACGCATTGACCGGGCTTGGCGATGTGGAAGGGGCGATTGCCGCATGGCACAAAGCAGCACTGACGGATAAGGGCAACGCGCATATGCAGCTGGGGGTGCTGCTGATGCAACAGGGGAGGAAGGACGAAGGCCGCAAGCTGATTGAGTCCACCGTCAACGCCGATCTTGTTTGGCCAGGAGGGGGCTGGGTTGGTGCCACGACCATGGTGGAATACTGGTTGGCTAAAATGGAGACAATTGAAGCCGAACGCTGGCTGAACGGGGCAAGAGTAGCGGTGCGCGCGCATTCGCCTGACAGCGCGCCGCAGGTGGCCTACCTGCTGCTGCTGGAAGCGCGCATTGCCGCGCAGCGGGGTGATGTCGCCGCGCGCCGCGAAAAACTTGCGGAAGCATTGGTGATGGCCAACAACGGGCGCAATGAGTTGAATTTGATCCGCATATTGTTTGAGTGGGCGGAAATGGCTGCAGCGGAATCGAATGCACATGCCACTATTACAAGCGGAAAAAATGCCGCGTATCGATTGCAAAGCTATCGCCTGGGTGCCGCGCGCGGGGAAAAAGCGGAACTGAACCCGATTGCGCAAAATTTTCAGACGCCATTGCAAAGCCTGATTACGCGATTGATCGACGCCGGACGTCTGCCGGAGGCCGAACAAGTGCTGGCGATACTCAATGAAGAACGCTACTACGATTTTGTGCGCAGCCCCAGCCGTTATTCGGCCAGGGCCAATATTGCGCTGAACGTTGTGGAAACCACGCTCGCGGCAAATTTGCAGGCACTGGCACCAAAGTCACTGCTGCTGGCTGACCGCATCGAAGCCGCATGGCTGACGCCGGGTGCGCCCGCAGCGGAAAGCGCGGTGGCGGAGGCCACCAGCATCAATGCAGAAAAAATCGCGCTGCGTGACGAAGCCAGCCAAATGATGGCGCAACTCGATCAGGCGCGTTTGCTGCAATCCAGCACCAGACAACGGGAATGGCGCGGCCAACAGAAAAAAACGGTGCCGCCAGGCACAGCCACCTTGACCTTCATGGCCTCTACAAAAAATTACGTTGCGCGTATTGAGACCACGCGCGGTGTGCAGACCATTGCCATTGCCGCCCCGCGCAACACCATCAACCAGGCCGTGCAAAAAATGCGCCAGGCACTCGCCAGACCAGACATGGACGCCCGGCCGGCGGCGCGCGCCACCTATGATCTGGTGTTCAGGGAAATTGATATTGCGTTGCGCCGAGGCGGCATACAGCGCGTGCAGGTGATGGCGGATGACGCGCTGCGGTATTTGCCGTATGCGGCGATGCACGATGGCAAACACTATTTGCTGAACCGCTATGTTTTTTCATCTGTCAGTGTGGTGTCGGCGATGGCGGCTTCTCCAGCCATGGGCGCGCCAATGTCCGCATCGTCCGCATCGCCCGCACCAACCCACGCCGTGTTTGCCGCCAGCCGCTTTGATTCACCAAAATTGATCGCCGCCAAACTCGATGCCATGCCGCTGCCGAACGCGGCCAACGAGCTTGACCGGACAACAGCAGCACTGGCAACCCGGCAGCGTGATGCCCACACCGTTCCTTCCGTTGCACGTTATGACGACTTCACCCGCGAACAATTGCTGGCGGTGATGCAAGCGACCAGCCGCCCGAAAATAGTGCATATCATCAGCCATTTTATGTTCGAGCCGGGCGCGGAAGGGTATTCCAAATTGCTTGCCAGTGATGATGCAGTAAGCCTGCGCGAAATGGCGCAGTGGGACTGGCGCGGCGTGGAGCTGGTGACCTTTTCGGCATGCAATACCGGCCTGGCGGCCGGCGATTCGGCCGGAGAAAACAAGGCCGGCCTCATCGGCGGCCCGCACGAAGTGGTGTTGCGCGGCGGCGCGCGGCAAGTGATCGCCAGTCTGTGGATGGTCAATGACGCCAGCACCGCGGCATTCATGCCACTGCTGTACCAAGGCCGCAACCATGTCCAACCCGATTGGGCAGGCGCCTTGACCAACACACAACGACATTTTGCCAGCGGAGCCGAGGGCAATGATTATGCCCATCCGCACCACTGGGCGGCGTTTGTATTGCACACCGGGGTCACGCGCCATGAATGATTCAGTAAAACGCGATGCGGCCAAGGTTCAATGCATGCGACTGCTTCGCCGGATTCGGAGGGGAGGCAACGAGGTTCGTACCGCGCTACCGCCCTTGACCTTCCCCGGCTTTAGGCCGGGGTCCAATTTTGCTGACACAATAGCTATTGCAAAAAATAAAATTGAGTCCGGGGATGCGCTGGGCACTTCTGTGAATTCAAAATCACCGTCATTCCCGCCTGCACGAGAATGACTGAAATTAAAGAAGTACACATATGAAACCAGCGCCACCTCCGCGCCGAACATTTTTGCAGCAGACAATAACCCTTGCCGCCGCCATCGCCGCGCCAGGTGCCGCCTACGCAATACCCACTCCACAAACCAAACGCGCATTGCTCATCGGCGTAAGCGAATACCCCACCCTTTCCCGCCAACAACAATTAACCGGCCCCCGCAATGACGTGAAGGCATGGCTGGAATATTTCAGCCGCGCAAACGTGCCGTGGCCGGCAAAACATATCCAGGTACTCGCCGATGGCATTGACCACCCAGGCGCATTGCTGCCCACTCGGGCAAATATTCTCGCCTCACTCGACCATGCCGCCTTGCATGCCAGCGCCGGTGATTTTCAATTGGTTTATTTCGCCGGTCACGGCTCACAGGTGGCGCAACCCACCGGCAGTGCCCACACCGAGATAGACGGCTTGGACGAAATATTTCTGCCGCGCGATATCGGCCGCTGGGACGGGCGAGCCGGCCAGGTGACCAATGCCATCATGGACGATGAAATCGGCGACCGGCTCGATGCCATGCGGGCAAAGGGATGTGATGTGCTGGCGATATTCGATTGCTGCCACGCCGCCACCATGGCGCGGGCGGATTTTGGGGTGAGAGTGCGCGGGGTGGCATCGCAGTTGCTGGGTATCCCTGGGCAGGCGAAATCAGGTGCAGCACCGTTGGCCAAAAAGCCCGCGCCTCCATTGACGCGGTCATCAAAATTGCCCGGCGCACTCAGTGTTTTTTATGCGGCGCATGGCTTTCAGGCGGCGACCGAGGAAATGCTGCCGAAATTGATCACACCCGACACCGCGACCATCCGCCCGCAATACCGTGGTGTGTTCAGTTTTCATCTGCATGAAGTATTGAAAAACACCGTTGGCGACATCAGCCGTCAGGATGCGCTGCGCACGGTTGCCGCTGATTTGACCATACGTTATCAGCGTGAGCGGCGGGTTTCGCCGGTGCCGAGGTTTGAGTTTGTGCGCTGAATTCAAGTGGCCAAATTTTTAGAGTTGGTCGTTCCGAACGGCTTCATGTGAGGAATCTCGCACTGCACAGACATGGCTCCCGGTTGAGCGCAAATGCAGAGCTTCGGATTTGCTGCGACTTACTCAGCAGGAGGAAATTTAGGCTACATTGAACCAAACAATAGCCGTCATTCCCGCGAAGGCGGGAATCCAGTGTCGTTCGGTACAAGTCTCTGAATTCCCGCCTTCGCGGGAGCACCTACGGAGTCCGACCATGAAATCCGCGTCATCTCGTTCCGCAAAGCATCCAACCGTGAAACAGACATCTACTTCAGCAAAATCCAAAACTGACTGGGCGCGACTCAAGTCAACGGGCAAATCCGCTGCCATGACCCCGGCACACCCGGAAGCGGCCATCCGGCATATTGTGCGGGGCGTAGTCCGGCGCGGCTTGCAGCCATTGCCGGCAAAAGCGTCGATTTCACTCCGGGTGGATCAAGACGTATTGGAATGGTTCAAGGCGCAGGGGCCAGGCTACCAAACACGCATCAATATCGTGTTGCGTTCATTTCGTGATGCGTCGGTGTAATCCGGCGCATCCAGACGGTAATGAGCGAAGCAATAAGCCGGTGCGTGGGTCGGGAAAATAAGCGCGATGCCTTTCGGCAAGCAGCCAACAAGGCATGGGATGAATATCAGCGAACAGGCTTGCATGCCACTGCCGCAGAAATTGATGCATGGCTATCAGGCTGGGGTACGGACAACGAACAGCCCGCTCCCAGATGCCACTCTTGATATGCCGCTGACACCATTCACGAACTTCAGCGATTGCGCGAATTTCTGCAATTGAGGTATTACCTCGATGGTGAAGCCATCACTGTTCTGGCGATTCGCCACCAAAAGGAAGTGGGTGGTTGAGGATATGCCCAAAGGCAGGCGCACTATTTTTCCAACCACAATGGCCGCTTGATTTCGCACGGCATGACGGGGTGCTGGGGAATACCGCAGCATCCGATTTCGCCACACCGCCACGTGCTGGATTGCACTTGGCCACACCTCTTGCCGCCGCCAAAGCGGATAGCGCGGCCATTTAACCTGCGGTTTGAGTTGCCATGTCGAGATGACGTGGATGAGTTCGCCTGCATTCCTGCTGTGTCGTGCTCATTTTCTGCGTGGCTATAGCGCAGGCCGGTAAAAATCCCGTTTCCGCCAAATTTTATTTTGGGCGTTGCCTGACAATTTTCTGGGCTGGCCGTCTATGTGCGGTAGCGCAATATTTCCACTCTCAATTCACAACAAAAAAAGGCGGTTTATGAAAATTCTTATCTCGACTGTTGCTTTGGCAGGGCTGGTTGCTGGCTGCGCTGTTCAGCCCATAGCTCCCGCCGCGAATCCGCAAATTACCGTGCGTTGCGTCTACCCTACCATTTCGCCTTTGGCGCAAACAAAAGAGTTGCAGTCTCAGGGCGGAATAAATGTTTCATTGGCACCCGGGAATTTTCAATGTACCAAAGCCGGTAAGCAATCTAAAGCTGTCGTCTCCCCTACGTTTGGCGAGCAGATGGAGATTTCACTTGCATCAGGTGGAAAGGGGCAGTTATATCAACTGGTTGAAACTACCATCACTCCAATCTATACGGTCAATCCAGACAAGATCGCTTTTCGCGTAAAGATAAACAACCAGATGCCACGCGTATTTCGTGGTGCTGGCACTGTTGTTCTTTACAATTTTGGCGGGAAAAATACGTCTACCAGTCAGCAGGATTATGCGGAACTCAATAATCTGATTGTGCCGCCGCGCACTGAGGCTGAGGTTACTATTTATGGCCCATCGTTCAGGGATATGCCAGAAAAAGCAACACTTGGCATATTTCTCTATGACGTCGTTACACGCACGGATCAGGCCGGGAATATTGTTGAAAAGCAGAATTTTGAGTGGTACTACAACTATCAAAATCAATACAAGGAGGATGTTGCTGAATTGGTCAAGCGAAAAGAATGGGTGCTTCGCTAGCGTAAAAAACGCTTCAACACAGATGGATTTTTTTCGAGGTAATCCTGTCATGAGCATTTCAAACTTCAAAATAATTGTAGTAATTGTTTTGCTTAGCATCTCATTCCCGGTGAGCGCCGATTGCTGGCGGTTGCCGAATGGGCAAATAACTGAAGCAAAGGCTAATTCAAGTCCGCCTGTCAGCGGAGCGCAGCGGGTTCAATGCCCTAGCCAACAGCAACAACAGGCGCAGCAACAACAAGCGCAGCAACAACAAGCGCAGCAACAACAGGCGCAGCATCAACAGGCGCAACAGCGTGCCCAACAGGAGCATCAGCAACGGGAGCAGCAGGCTGCTCAGCAGCGTGCCCAGCAAGAGCAACAGCTTCAACAACAGGCGCAGCAACAACAAGCGCAACAGCGTGCCCAGCAAGAGCAACAGCGTCAACAACAGGCGCAGCAACAACAAGCGCAACAGCGTGCCCAACAGGAGCAACAGCAACGGGAGCAGCAGGCTGCACAGCAGCGTGCCCAGCAAGAGCAACAGCGTCAACAACAAGCGCAGCAACAACAAGCGCAGCAACAACAAGCGCAGAAACAACAAGCGCAGCAACAACAGGCGCAGCAACAACAGGCGCAGCAACAACAGGCGCAACTGCGTGCCCAACAGGAGCAACAGCAACGGGAGCAGCAGGCCGCACAGCAGCGTGCCAGCCAAAAGCAACCTGTGGTTAATAATTCCAGACTGGCTTTAACGTCTAGTCCGCCGTTAGCGTCTCTAACAGTAACTCAAAGTTATGAATGTAAGGGATGTTTGATAAGCCCTCGAACGAAAAAGCCAACAGGCTTTCACACCGGGGTTGATCTCAGAGCAGCTATAGGTACGGAGGTTTTGGCTGTACGAGGTGGCACAGTTAACTATATTGCAATGGGTAGCAGTAATAGTCCAACTAACCATGGACTGGGAAATGTAGCAATCTTGAGCGCGGATGATGGTTACTTTTACCTATATGCACATTTAAGCGAAAGCATAAAAACTGGCAGAGTATATGCAGGCGAAGTAATCGCTAAATCCGGAAATTCTGGTGGAGTTGATCCCCATCTGCATTTAGAGAAGAAGACTAAACCAGTGCTTGCAGATCCAGTTACCGGTACACGTTATGGTTATACCGATCCATTGGTAAATTCACAAACTCCAAGCTCACTTGGTTATTTGCCCCCACAATAATTTGAATAGGCATATCAGTGGCCACGCAAAATTTAAACTCTGCATTGAAAAAATACGACAACAATTCAAAGTTTGAAAAATACCAGTTCAATAGACCTGCGACAAGCCATAAAGGAGCGTATCGTGAAAAATAAAATTGACATAACGTTAAGCGTTGTGCTGGTCTCGTGCGCAACGGCGGTTGGACTTGTATTCAGTTTTATTCCACTCATGTCGCTGTTGGTTGGCATACCACTCTCAATATTGGCGCTTGTATTCAGTCTAATTTCCCACTATCACATGTGGGATGCGGTGCCGGAACATTTGCGCCGGACAACGCCAGGCAAGGCTGTCGGCTTTTTGTTTATTCCATTTTTTAATCTTTACTGGTTGTTTCCTTCATATGCAGGATTGGCGGATGACGTGAGCAAGGTAACAGGGCATCCAAGCGCCGCAGGTCTGGGTATTGCATACGCAATTCTTTCCATTGCGAGTTGGTTGTTGGCCGCAATACCATTGCTTGGCTCAGCAATATTGATTGCCAGATATGTCGTCTGGTTGTTGTTTGTAATTCGAATTGCGAAGGACTTGAATAGCGCCTATGAACCCCTGATTGCAAATAATGTGATGCGCGCTTGATTATCAATTTCTGTAAATGATGATGTTACGTAGCCTATCAACTAAGGGAGCTTGAAATGACGGATCAAAATGTGCAAAAAATCGTTGTCGTGCAATCAACGAAGAATGTTGGTGTGGCAGTAATACTTGCATTATTTTTTGGGCCGCTTGGATTGTTGTATTCGTCGGTAATGGCGGCCGTCATCATGTTTTTTGTTACGCTTGTCATAGGGCTTATCACACTGGGTTTTGGGCTGTTGCTAACCAACCCGATATGCGCAGTTTGGGGTGGGCTTGCTGCATCAAGTCATAACAAAAAATTGATGGAAGGCCATGTCGTGTGATCCAATATTCAACCACTCGGAAATGCATGTCTATGACCAAAATTTTCTTTGCTAAATTTTGCCGCTGTATCAGTGGAATATTTGTTGCCGCCTTGTTTTTCGTTTCAGCGGCACATGGCCAGACGATAACTGAATATAGGGCGGGAATTACACAAGATTTTTATCCGCCGAAGCTTCATGGAATTGCCAGCGGTTCTAACGGCAATCTTTGGTTTATGAAAACGGAGGGAGACGTTTGGTCATTCGGACAAATGACAACGAATGGCGTGACGTTGCCATTCAGAGGAGCTGAGAATACAAATACTTTTTATAGGCCATTATTTCGCCCTGTGGCTGGACCGGACGGAAATGTTTGGTACGCTTCATGGAACAAAATTACGCGGATGACTCCTACAGGCGTCGTCACGGACTTTAGTAATGGCATTCCGTCAGGATCAACTCCAACGGCGATTGCTGTTGGATCGGACGGCAACCTGTGGTTCACACAACAAAATACTGCACAAGATGGAACTCCGAATCAGATTGGTCGGATTACGCCATCTGGTGTAGTGACTAATTTCAATGTCGGCATTACGCCAAATTCAAAGCCCATCGAAATTGTTTTAGGCGCAGACGGAAACATGTGGTTTACCGAGTACTACGCACACAAGATCGGTCGGATTACCCCATCAGGCGTGATTACTGAATTTGGTGCTGGGGCATTCCCGTCCAATTTGATTTTGGGTAACGACGGAAAGCTTTGGTACATGAGTATCGTCTATTCGAGTGCAACAAATACCTACGACTCGACGATCTATCGAATGAGTGCTACGGGGGCGAATGAGATTGTTGCTCGTATTCCTGGAACTGCGCGTCCAGGCAGTGGTGCTGCGCTCGGTGCCGACGGGAATTATTGGTTCACCGTACCTGAAACAAATAAGATCGTTCGAGTGTCGCCATCTCGTGTGTTGACCGAGTTCGTTGCTGGGACTAATCCTAATGCATCGCCCAATGCCATTGCGGCTGGAGCGGATGGCAACTTGTGGTTTACCAATTGGACTGGAGGCCAGGTAGGTCGTATTACAACCAGCGGGGTGGTAACGGAATTTAGTGCTGGCGCAGGAATTGTGACTCGCAAAGCTGCACCAACGCGTGCTGCGCGTGGACCAGATGGAAATATTTGGTTTACGATGGAGGGGACTAGCAAAATTGGCAAGATTACTCCTGCGGGCGTAATTTCCGAATTTTCGGCTGGCGCCACACCTGACTCAGGCCCATTCGGTATTACCGCTGGAGTTGACGGCAACCTGTGGTTTACCTGGGGCGCAAGATACAGAGCAATAGGAGGTATCGGGCGCATTACGCCAAGCGGTATTGTTACTGAGTTCAATTCAACACAATCGAATTTTCGCAATCCATTTTTTAGTCAACCACGAAGCATTTTGTCGGGACCTGACGGAAATTTGTGGTTTACGACATCCGCAAGTGGTTTTGTCTCTCGCATTACGCCTGACGGACAGCTTGCTGAGTTTGCTGGTGCCGCGCCGCCATCAAGTTGGAGTGGCGAGACGGACATCGCAGTAGGTTTGGATGGAAACCTCTGGTTTACAAAAAATGCGAATGTAAAGTCCATTGTCAAAATTACACCTTCTGGCATTGTCACTGAATATGATTCAGGAGCAGATTTTGTGTATGGCATTACGGCAGGTGCAGACGGAAATATTTGGTTTGGCTCGTATAAAAACGGTGGTGGTGGTTACCGAATTTCAAGGATGAGCCTGAATGGCGCTGTCACGAACTTCCCGATTAATGCCAGTTCCCCTTTGAGTGGGCGTTTTCCATACAATGGAAAAATAACAACTGGCTCAGACGGTAATGTTTGGTTTCCGCTGGCCGGAGAACGTGTTGGGCGAATCACTCCGTCTGGTCAGATTTCCATATTTCGCTTAGCGGTATCTCTGGGAGCTGAAATTACTGACATGGCAGTAGGCGCAGACGGTAATTTTTGGTTGCCGCTTTCAGGGGTGGATGCCATCGCCAAAATGACGCTGCCGGCGGAAATTATTCCCACTCTGGTTAAGTCTCAAACAATCACCGTTCGTTCAAACCGCTCCCAACTCTTCACGGGACGTTGGGCGAACAACAAAATTCAATTCACTCCACAGAGTGATCCGGGTCAAAATTTTCGGGTGGTTGGTGTGGTTGATATTGATGGCAATGGGCAGGCTGATCTGGTTATTCAGGACATGTCGGTGCCTGGTGAATTCGGTGAAGTCAGGGCTTGGGGCAATAGTCTCTCCACCAATGAACGTCCACTCAGAACTGTAAAGCGAGTCTGGAATGTGCAGGCGGTGGGCGACCTTGATGGTGATGGAAACGGTGATTTGGTATGGCGATATATGTTGCCCGGCTCATACGATACAGGTGTGTCGTATATTTGGTTTACCAATGGCGGCAATGTTTCTCAAGTCAGAAAGCGCGGTGGCGCACCGCTGGATTGGCGGCTGTTGGGCGCGATTGATGTCAACGGTGATGGTGCCGCTGATATGGTTTATATCAGTCCGAATAACGAAATTCGCGTTTTGATGGCGACGCCAAACCGAACGTGTGCCAATTTTGGAGTGGAAATCCCAACGTCAACATCCCCCTTTCCTGTCGCAGAGATGAAAATTTTCGGACTTGGCACATTTGGCACAATCCCGGGCACGCAGATTAGCCGTGCGGCAATTATGTTCTCTCTATCCAGCAACAATCGTCTCCAGTTAATGTATCTTGATGCTAATGCATTGTCCTTGCCAGTAGCCACCGGAAACCCCGATGATCCAAACGCATCTTGCACATCTACGCCGCAGAAAATAACAAGTCGTCTTGCTGGTAATTTTGCCTTTCCTCCTATCGACTCTGAATTTTATTCCGCTGCCGATTTGAATGGGGATGGCATCACCGATGTTATATGGCGCTTGCCTGATAACTCACTGACAGTTTATCTTCTCAAGACTTCGGGAGAACCACTATCAATTATCAATAACGCGGGAACACTACCTCAGTAGTGGGTTGCCAATGCCTATCCCGGTGCCACTACAACTGGCATGAGTCCAAGTTTTTTGGCGCGACGGGCAAACTTACGATCATCAAATGAGGCCATGCGCTCGCATTCGAGATAACGTTTCAGAATTTCGTCACCAAAAGCCCATGCGCTTTCGCGTTGCGTGCGAGATTTTTGTCTGCCGTGGAAAATTCCAATGCTTTGGCTTCCATCGCGATGGCCAAGTGAAGTGCATCACCCGCCCGCAGCCCGCTACTGCTAATGCGTGTCAAATTGGCGGCAGCATTGAATGCGCTGGCACTCGCTCTCATCAGGTGTATGCCAGTTTTGGTGAGTGTCTCAAAATTATTCCATGCGGTATCGGCTTGCTTTTTATTGATTTCAGCCCGGCGCACCTTGATCGACAAGGCGCTGGCAAATTCAGTTATGAGCCAGTCGGAAGAGATGAACTTGTCATCACAATTCGCAAACCACGTTTCAATTGCTTCACTGGCGGGCTCGGGAATAAAAAGCGGCACCACAACACTGGTATCAAGGTAAATCATTAGTACCGATCTGCCTGGCGCATGGTTTCCACGGTCGCGGACGTTATCGGCATGGTTGCTCTTAATTTACGGATTTTCTTAAGGAATGCAGCCTTATCAAATGATTGTGTTGGTGTAAGTGTGATTTCCCCCGTGGGGCCAATTGCGGCTTCCAAAATATCGCCGTTCTGCAAGGAGGAGGCTCGAATGTAGTCGGCTGGCAGACGCACGGCCAGACTGTTCCCCCATTTTCTAATATGTAATCTCATGGTGAATCCTTGGTATGTGTATCATTGTATATACATGATAACACGGAGCGGGTTTTGTGTGGATTTGACGACCGTTGATGAGCTTGAGAACGCACCTATCCCGGCGTCACCACAACTGGCATGAGCCCGAGCTTTTTGGCGCGACGGGCAAATTTACGATCATCAAATGAGGCCGTTACGCACATAAACCTCGCCGAAACGAAGCTACACCATTGACGGGCGGTTTGAGGCGGAAATGCTCCAAACTGCCCGTTGTACTTGCACATTTGGATTTTGTTTGGCACCGGATAACGCAACCCAACTTGGGCACCGGACGGGCGCGAAACGTTGAAGCTGTTTCGCTGCTCCAGTGAAGGGGGGTGGTGGTTTTGACCTTCCCGGATTCATTCCGGGGCCCAAGTTGATCTTTGCGCCGGTGATTACACAACCAAACTTGGGCACCTGACGGGCGCGAAACGATGAAGCTGTTTCGCCCCGGCTTTAAGCGTGCCGGGGCATGCTGTTTTCCGGTGAAGGAGCAGTTTTTGACCTTCCACGAGACAGTCCGGACGCAAGTTGACTTTTTTGGGACGGCGTTGTGTCCTCATCATCCGAGTCTCAAATATTCGCTTGATACATACCAAAAGTCCGTTAATATTCAGCGTCACTGGTTTTGCCAGTGAAGACAGCAGCAATTGTTTGGCACAAAACAATGCAGCCGCATAAAGAATAATTCCAATCAGGGAGAGAGACATGAATAACAATCAAGGATCGCGCTCGGCCGCTTGCCGCGCGGCATTGGCATTCGCTTTCAGCATGTGCCTGTCGTCAACTGTCTGGGCGCAAGGCGCGGAAGGTTCGCTTTACGGCCAGGCCACTGCAAATGCCACCGTTGCCATCACCAATCTGGATACCGGCGCATCACGCGAAATCAAATCTGAACGCAATGGTCGTTTCGCATTTTCAAAACTCTCGCCGGGTCGTTACAAGGTCAGTTCTGGCGGTGTGTCGCGCGAGGTGCAGGTGGTGGTGGGTGCGGGCACGCAGGTAAACCTTGATGCCAAGGTGGAAACGATTCACGTCACTGGCAATACGCTGAGCGGCATCGACATCAGCAGTGTGGAATCCAACACCGTATTCACGCAAGAGCAGTTGCGCGCATTGCCGGTTGCGCGTGACCCCAACGCGGTGGCGCTGCTGGCGCCGGGTGTGGTCAGGGGCGATAGTGGTTTTGGCGGCCTGCCTTCATTCGCCGGCGCGTCGGTTGCCGAGAATGGCTATTACATCAATGGCTTTGATGTCACCAACATCCGCACCTTTCTTTCCTATGCCACGCTGCCGTTTGAGGCCATCGGGCAACAGCAAATCAAGACCGGCGGCTACGGCGCGGAGTATGGCCGTTCGCTCGGTGGTGTGGTCAGCCTGGTGAGCAAGCGCGGCGGCAACGAGTGGAAGAGTGGCGTGTCGATGTACTGGACGCCCGAAAGCGGACGCGCCAAAGCCAAGGATGTGCGCGATCTGGAGCCGACCAATGCCGGCGGCTATACGATTTTTCAGAGCTCCAACAAATCCAGCGGCGTGAATGTCAATGTGTATTCGGGAGGTGCCCTCATCAAGGACAAGCTGTTTGTATTTGCGTTGATTGATGGCAATGACAGTCGTGGCAGCAGTTACGGCCAATCCAATTCGGCCTCTTCCAAATCCGGCAAGCCCAATGGGTTGGTCAAACTCGACTGGCAGGTCTCCGACAACCATTCTATTGAGGGGACAGCCATTTCCAATAAAGGCAAATCGACCACCACCGACTACACCAATGCCCGGCCGTTCAGCACTTCGCATGATGGCATTGGCCGCACCAGCACCAATGAATCCGGTGGCTCGGTGTTGATCGGCAAATACACCGGTCACTTGACCCGCAATCTGACGGTGTCGGCGCTGGTCGGCAAGGTCGAGCACCTGGTCAGCAAAGTGCGTGGCGCACGCACGGCCAATCAGGATTGCCCGGTGGTGCTGGAAGTGAATCTGTCGGAAATAGGCTGCTGGGTGGGGCCGTTTCCCGGCAGTGGTGCACGCGATCCCAATGCGCCGGAAGACACCGATAAGCGCGATGCGTGGCGGTTGGATATGGAATGGGCGGTCGGCAATCATACCGTTCGTGGCGGCGTCGATGCCCAGGCATTCACGTCATCGGCGGCTGGATCCACTGCGTACACGGGTGGTTATTACTTCCGTTATTTTGTGACGCCGGACAGCGGCATCATCAATGGTGTGCGCAATGCGGCGGTACCGGGAACCCAATATGTGCGACGCCGGCTGGTAAGCAGCACCTCGGGCAAGTATGAGGTCGATAACGCCGCAATCTATTTGGAAGACAGCTGGCGTTTTGCCAAGACGCTGCTGCTTTACGGCGGGCTACGCGCCGAATCGTTCAACAACAAGAATGCCGCCGGTGTCAGTTTTGTCAAAAAGGACAACCAACTCGCACCACGTATTGGCTTCGCCTGGGATGTGAATGGTGACGCCACATCAAAACTGTATGGCAACTTCGGCAGTTATTTTATCCCGGTTGCGGCCAACACCAACATTCGACAAACCCGTTCAGAAATTTTTGAACACCGCTTTTATCTGTTTCAAAGCCGCGACCCGCGCACCCAGGGGCCAGTCGGATTGAGCGCGGAACTGGGTGTGCCGCAAATTATCGCCAACGGCGCGTTGCCGAATCCGGCAACCATCGCCGACACCAAGCTTCGCCCCATGTCGCAGGATGAATTTATCCTCGGATTCCAGAAAGCCCTCAATCGTGGCGTCAGTGTCGGCATCAAGGGAACCCATCGCAAAATCAAGAATGGCTTTGATGATTATTGTGGCGTGCACCAGGCTTTGGAAAAGTGGGCGGCGGACAATCGCTTCACTAATTTCGACAGCAACACGTCTGCCGGTTGCATTCTGCTGAATCCGGGGCGCGATGTGAACCTACAAATAGATGTGAACAACGACGGCAGATTGCGCGAGTTTACGATCCCCGCGCGCTATTTTGGTTTGGCACCCTACAAGCGCACCTACACGGGCATCGAACTGACATTTGATCGGCCGTTTGACGGCAAATGGAACATGCAGGGCTCCTACACTTGGTCGAAAAGCAAAGGCACGGCGGAGGGCTATGTGAGCTCGATCATCGATCAGGCCGATGCCGGCATTACCCAGGATTTTGATTTTGGTTCGTTCACCGATGGCGCGGATGGGTACTTGCCGAATGACCGTCGGCATGTGTTCAAGCTGTTTGGCAATGCGCAGATTCAACCGGATGTGCGGTTGGGTTTCAATGCGTCCGCCGCTTCCGGCCGACCAAAAAGTTGCATTGGTTTTGTGCCGCCAACTGCGCCGGATTATGCCGGGGGATCGGCGAACTACACGGTGGCATCAAGCTACTATTGCCTGAACAACCAAGGTGTCACGGTCTTGGTACCGCGCGGCTCGCAGGGGCGCACACCGTGGACCTACGCGCTGGATTTTTCGGTGGCGTGGACACCAAAACTGGCAACCGGAAAACTCACGCTGCAAGCGGATATTTTCAACATCCTCAATTCACGCAAAGCATTGGAAGTCAACGAGCAACGCGACTACAGCCGCCAGACCAGCGGCACATCGCCCGGCCAATTGAGCCAAAACTACGGGCAGCCCACGTCATTTGAAGCGCCGCGTTCGTTGCGGTTGACGGCGAGGTATGAGTTTTAATCAAGGTGAAGCGACAGCGCGCAAGCATACTTTGCGACTACCGCTAATTCCGTTATTCCGGAGAAGGCTGGAATGACGGTGGGGCTGAATTTTTTGTAAGTGCGCGTTACTTTGGCTTGCCTTTCGGCGGAGAGCCAAACACCTCCGTCAATTCGCCATCAAATTCCGGCCCGTACGGGCCCATCAACGTCAGCATAACGAGTTTTTCAAACTCCTCGCCAAACTGGTCGATGATGGCCTTGGGATCGGGTACCAGACGGGTGTCGGTGATCAGGCCAAATTGCACACGACCGTTGTAGGTCAGGATTGACAGTCCCATACCAATGCCACCGGATTGGGGCACCCAAAATTCAATTTCATCAATTTCGCTGCCCGCCAGATAGAGTGGTTTTTGCGGGCCGGGGACATTGGTCATCACCGCGGTGGCATTGCGCCCAATCAGCCCGCTTATTTGATCCTGCAAAATTTTTGGACCGAGACCGACGGCGGATAGCAACACAAACGCGACGATCGGTTGGGATGATCCTTTAAGGGCGGTCATGCGATTGCGTACCAGCCGGATGCGTTCCAGCGGGTCGTCGATGCCGACCGGCAGTTCAACAAAGATCAGGCCAAACTGGTTGCCCAATTCGGCGGCCTTGTCGATTGGCCGAAGATTGACCGGCACAATGGCGCGTAACTCGATATCGTCGGTTTTATCATTGTGCCGTTTTAAATAATCACGCAAGGCACCGGCAGCGGTCGCCAACAACACATCATTGACAGACGCCCCCAGCGTTTTGCCGATCACCTTTACTTCGGCCAACGATAACGGCTCGCACCAGGCCACCCGTTTTTCGCCGCCCAGCACACCTTTGTAGCGGGTTGGGGTGTCCGGCTGCATGACGGCAATCTTGCGCAATTCCTCGGCCAGTTCCACTCCCTTGGTGGCAAATTCACGCATGGTGGCCGGATCCTTGGCGATCTCAAGCCCTTGCTCGACCAAACCGCGGGTAAGTTTCATGGCGCCCGACATGACCGAGGCCATGGGTTTGGAAACCGAGGTCCAAAAATCCATTTCGTCCTTTGGACGTTTTTTGGCATTTTTGGGTTTGGTCAAACTTTCAGCGGGAGATTCACCGGTGAGTGAAAGCATTACCGATATCAAGGCAATGCCGTCGGCATAACAATGATGGATTCGCGGAATGAGCACCGAGCCACCGTGGTAATTTTCAATCAAATGAAACTGCCATAACGGCTTGGTGAAATCCAGCGGTTCACTGGCCAGTTGGCTGACAAAATCTTCCAGCTCTTTTTTGCTGCCACGGCCATTGAGTTTGGTTTTTTTAACATGGTTGGCGAGGTCAAATTTCTTGTCGGTTTCCCACCATGCGCCGGTTGGATCCTGACTGGCCTTTTGTTTGAACCGCTTATAGGTCAGGAAGCGTTGTTGGATTGTTGCGATGAATTTTTGGTGGTTGAGTTTTTCTTTGAAGATCATGACACCAATGATCATCATCAAATTATTCGGGTGCTCCATGCGCAACCAAGCCGTGTCTACGCCGGTCATGCGTTCGCGTCCCAGAACTGAAAAGGATGGAATTCCGGTAATACTCGCCATATTCGATCTTTGCCGTTTTTATTCCGTTTGAGTGCGGTCGTTCGACATTTTTTGTCTCTCCTCGCCACCATCTTTGAGACCGTCGAGCGTACATGGAATCAAAATCTGTGCAAAATTGCGGTGCCAGATTGATTCCGTTAGAGTTACTTTAGCGGGATTAGCCCCCCATGCAAACCCCTCTCGTATGGGTCGGGTTGCCAAATTGCCCTTAAAACGCCATTTTCGAGGAGATTTTTAATGTCGGATTCCAAAAAGTTATTTGATAAAGCAGTAAAAGATGTCACCAAGGCCAAATCCGACCCGGGAAATGATATGAAATTACGTCTGTACGCCCACTTTAAGCAGGCAACTGAGGGTGATGTGTCGGGTGACAAGCCGGGCTTTACTGATTTTGTCGGTCGGGCAAAATTTGACGCGTGGACAAAAATTAAAGGGATGTCTCAGGAAGATGCCCAAAAGGCCTATGTCAAGCTGGTAGAGCGGGTGCTGCGGGATTAAAGGCGGGGATCGAGCGCCCCTGCGTGAGGCAAAAAAAAGCCCGGATCATACGATCCGGGCTTGAAGTCGTCCTTTTTCCAAAAGAAATCGGGACGAGGAGGAGCGGGTGATTCGCCGGACTGAGGCGGGCGAATCGTGAATTAACTTAGCGTTTACGTGCCACTTTTTTAGCGGTGACTTTTTTTGCTGTGGGTTTCTTTGCGGCCGTTTTTTTAACTTTATTGGCGGCAGGACGGGACTTTCCCGTCTGTTTTTCTTGTGCCAAAAGTGCACGAACCGAGTCGGCAAGTTCTGCAACCTGTGCAGATAAAGTTTCAACATCTTTGCTGGTCAAGACGCCCAGGCGGTTGAGCGATTTGTGGACACGTGCTTCAAACACCTGTTCGAGTTTGTCAAATTTGCCGGATGCCATTTCCAAGGTTTTGGTTGCTTGGTCACGGGCGGTTTCAATGGTTGCTTCGGCGACATGGCGGGTACGGGTCTCGAGGGCTTCGCCTTGTTTAACCAAGGTGTCAAACACTTTTTTTCCTTCGACCTGGGTTTTTGAGAACGCGCCCAAGCCAGCCAGCCAAATCTGCTGAGCCGATTCGACCACTTGTTTGGCCATTTGCTGCTCCGAAATGCTGGAGGCCACTTGGCTCAATTTTTCGGTGATTTGGTCAACCGGGGAGGTGGATTTTGTGGATTGCGCTGCTTTTTTTAGACGTGATGCCATGGAATTCTCCTGAAATGATTGTTGGCGTCGCTGCGTCACAACATCTGGTTTCCAACGCAACATGGGTACTTTACGAAAAATAATTAGAGTATTCACACTATGGCGGCAAAGGGTTCACGTCCGCCACCCGCAGGTACTGCTCATCATTGGCAGGGGTGCGTCCAGGTTCGCGAGTTGCCCGCCGGCATGAAGCGATCCTCTTCAGGCCGCACTTGGACAGCGGATATAGGTGGGTAGTTCTGTGAAAAAACTTCATTTCGCGCTCGCGTCATCGCCGTCCTTGAGGCAAACTACCGGTAATAATTCCACGCTTGTGGCATACGGCAGCGAATACTTGCCCGATTTTGCGGGTTGAACACAGACAAAGATAACAAACTATGGGAGGCATGTATGTCCGCGATCGATAACTCACCAGCCAATCAAGCCAATAATCGTCCGTGGCTATCCTCGTATCCGGCCGGCGTGCCCGCCGACATCAACCCGGATGAATTTGCCTCTCTCAAAGAGATGATGCGCGCGGCGTTTGATCAGTTTCAGGACAAAAAAGCCTTTACCTGCATGGGCAAATCGTTAACTTTTGCGGAACTGGACAGAGCCTCGGAAGCGTTTGCGGCCTATTTGCAATGTGATTTAAAACTCGTTGCAGGTGATCGGGTGGCCGTCATGATGCCCAATATTTTGCAATATCCGGTGGCAATTTTTGGCATTCTACGCGCCGGCATGACGGTGGTGAATTGCAATCCGCTCTACACCGTGCGTGAACTTGAACACCAATTGAAAGATTCCGGCGCCAACGCGATTGTGGTGGTCGAAAACTTCGCAACCACGCTTGAGCAATGTATTGGCAGAACCGATATCAAACATGTCGTCACCACTCAGCTTGGCGATATGTTGGGGTTCCCGAAATCGTTGCTGGTCAATTTGGTCGTCAAGTACAAAAAGAAACTGGTGCCGAAGTGGAATATTCCCGGCGCAATAAAATTTATCGACGCGCTGGAACGCGGTGCGGGACTACCTTATAAAAAGCCAAATCTGGTTGGCTCGGATATTGCATTTTTGCAGTACACCGGTGGCACCACCGGCGTTTCCAAAGGAGCCATCCTGACACACCGGAATATGGTCGCCAATATGGCGCAGGTCGGCTGCTGGACCAGTTTGGATCTGAACGTCGGCGAAGAGGTGGTCATCCAGCCTTTGCCGATGTATCACATCTTTGCGCTCAACACCTCGATGAGCTTTATGAAGAGTGGTTGTGAGACCGTGTTGATCCCGAATCCACGAGACATGACTGCATTTATCAAGGAAATGCAAAATCGTCGTTGGAACGTCCTGACCGGTGTGAATACCCTTTTTAACGGCTTGCTGAATCACCCTGATTTTGCCAAGCTGGATTTTTCCGGTTTGAAATTGGCGTTGGGGGGGGGCATGGCCGTGCAACGCGCTGTGGCCGAAAAATGGCAGGCCGTCACCGGTAAAACGCTGGTGGAAGCGTATGGCCTGACGGAGACATCGCCTGCAGTGACCGCCAATCCGCTGGATTTAAAAGAATTCAACGGCTGCATCGGTCTGCCGTTCCCTTCCACCATGGTCACCATTCGTGACGACGATGAAAATATTTTGGGTGTGGGTGAAATAGGTGAGATTTGTATTCAGGGTCCGCAGGTCATGCAGGGTTACTGGAAGCGCGACGATGAAACTGCCAAGGTGTTTTGCAAAGATGGCGCGTTCAAGTCGGGCGACATCGGCACCATGGATGAAAAGGGATTTTTCAAAATCGTCGACCGTAAGAAGGACATGATTTTGGTGTCCGGGTTTAATGTTTATCCAAATGAAATCGAGGATGTGGTAGCCATGTGCCCGGGGGTATTGGAAGTGTGCGCGGTATCGATGCCGGATGAAAAATCAAGTGAAGCCGTGCGTGTGGTGGTGGTGAAGAAAGATCCGAACCTGACCAGGGAGGCCATTATGGCGTTCTGTAAAGAGCGGCTGACGGGTTATAAAATGCCGCGCAAAATTGAATTTTGGAACGAGTTGCCCAAGACCAACGTGGGCAAGGTCTTGCGGCGGACTGTGCGCGACACACCGATTGCGAAATGAGTGACTTGGATTCAATGGAGCAAGGCGCGCCAATCAAGTCATTGCTGCGTCCGCTTGCCTTTGGATGGTCATTGCTGGTCACGGTCGTGGCGCTGATCGTTGCGCGCGAGCTGGTTCAATTATTCGGGTTTAGCGGCTTTCGAATGTTTAGCGAGGGTGCGATTTGGTGGCAGGTTTTGATTTATTTTGTGACGGCGGTTGGTCTGTATGTCGGCGCCCTTGTGGTGATCAACAAAATCAGAGGGGCGCGATAGAAATATCCTTTCGATCGGCGAAGGTTTTTTGCGTCGTGTCGATCTAGCCTGCATATTTCATGGGGTTGCGTTCGAGAGTGGGTCGATTGGCGTGTGATTTTTCGTTCGACTGACCACGGCATAGCGAGCCGTGTTTGGCAAATGAGCACGGGAAGAAAACGGAAAAGCGCATGTTCAGCGGCCTGCTATCGAGCGCAAAAGCCCGATGTTTAATTAAAACCAAACTGGATGGCAAAGTGCGGTAACACTTAACGGGCAGGCACCCAGACAGAGCGGGGCCGACCCGTGATATATGCAGGCTAACCCGTGTGCTGATCTGATCAAAACATCACGCCGGCTGCCACTGCAATTCGCCACCAGCGAATCTGATTTGCCATTTGCTTCGTATCTCGCTTTCAGAAGTCGCCTTGACGGCGTTGGCAAACAGCTGAAAACTTGAAAGGACCGATATGAAAGTTGCTCCGTTAACCATTGGTCTCGCGTTTTGCATCGTTAGCACCTTCACCGCTGCCCAGCAAAATGTAGGCCATGTGCCGGCGAACACATACACGGCCAAGGCAATTTTTGCCGGCGGATGCTTTTGGTGCATGGAGCAACCCTTTGATGTCATTGATGGCGTGATCGCCACCACCTCCGGCTATATTGGTGGCAAACAAAAGGATCCAAGCTACCAAGATGTGTCGGCGGGCATCACCGGCCATACCGAGGCGGTAGAAGTGATTTATGACCCCAAAAAAGTCAGCTATGAACGGCTGTTGGCGGTGTTTTGGGGAAATATTGATCCGACCACAAAGGACCGTCAGTTTTGCGATGCGGGCAGCCAATATCGTTCAGGCATATTTTTTCTCGATAACGCGCAGAAAGTTGCTGCGGAATACTCAAAATCGGCGTTGGAAAAGAACCCTCCATTCAAAGGCAAGATCGTCACAGAGATCACCGCTGCGACAATATTTTATCCGGCTGAGGAGTACCATCAGGATTACTATAAAAAGAATCCCATTCGTTATAAGTACTATCGCAATGGCTGTGGCCGCGATGCAAGACTAAAGCAGATATGGGGTGAGCACGCCGGCATCGGGGTCGCGATCAAATAGGGGCCAGTCAGATCGCGGGGAAGCGCCGGGCGCGCACCAGTATTCACAAGCCTCTTCAAGGCATTTTGGCTTGTTAGGCGCGTCGATAAACGAGTGTTGCCGACAATACATCCGCTTGCCACCCACGACTCGGATGGCGCGTTGCCATGCGACGTTATTTCATCAGTAGTTTGATCAGGGCATCAAAGCGTTTGCCGTAGGGTGGCTTAAATAGAAACAAGCCGTTGAAACGTGACTGGTGAAAAATTGGCTTTAATTTGGAAAAGGTATCAAAGCCAAATTTGCCGTGGTATGCACCCATTCCGGACGGCCCCACCCCGCCAAACGGCAAATCTTCCTGCGAAACATGCATGACAGTTTCGTTAATGGAGACACCGCCTGAAATGGTTTGATCCAGTACCCGATCAATATCGCGCTGGGCGTATCCAAAGTAATACAACGCCAACGGCCGCGGACGGGCATTCACATAATCAATCGCCTCATCGAGTGTGTCATAACTGATCACCGGTAGGATCGGTCCAAAAATTTCGTCTTGCATGAGGCCTAAAACATCCGATGTATTGGTGACGATCGTCGGTACAATTTTTTGTGGATTATTGCTGGCGGAATCGGCCAAGGGCATGACCACCGCGCCCCTTTCGATGGCCTCTTGAATATAGCCGTGCAGGCGTGCCGCCTGGCGTGGGTTGACGATTGCAGTGAAATCGGCATTGGCGGCCAGGTCCGGGTATTGTCTGGTGACCACGGCTTTGGCAGCGCTAATAAACGCACTTTCGCTGCCGCGTGGCAGCAAAACATAATCGGGCGCGATACAGGTTTGCCCGGCGTTTAAACATTTGCCGAACATGATTTTTTCGGCGGCATCACCGATATTTGCGTCTGCGCCGACAATGGCGGGAGATTTGCCACCCAGCTCGAGCGTAACCGGTGTGAGATTTTTTGCCGCCGCCTGCATAACCAATTTGCCGATGGTGGTGGAACCGGTAAATAACAAATGGTCGAATGGCAACGCTGAAAATGCTGCGGCCACATCCGCTTCCCCATTAATGACAATGACCTCGTCACGGCTGAAATAGCGGTCTGCCAGTTGGGCAAATAACGCGCCGGTTTTGGGCGTGGCCTCACTCATTTTGACCATCACCCGATTGCCAGCCGCGATGGCGGCAACCAGCGGGCCGATGGCCAATAACACCGGGTAATTCCACGGCACAATAATGCCAATCACTCCCAAGGGCTGCGGGCGCAGTTCATTACGCGCCGGTAAAAACCACATCGAGGCCCATGATTTTTTAGAGCGCATCCAGCCGCGTACATGTTGGCGGGCGTGTTTGGCAGCCGACAGGGCCGGAAAAATTTCCAGTAGCTGGGTCTCATGGCTGGAACGATGCGAAAAGTCAGAGGAAATCGCAGCAGCCAGAACCGGTCCGTTCTCCCTGAGCAGCAGACTGATTTTTTTTAGTCGTGCGCGCCGAGACGCCACGTCCGGCATACGATCCGCAGCAAAGGCACGGGTGAGACGCTGAAAGTCGGCGTTTAATGAAGATTGCGTTTGGTTGCCTGGCTTGCCTGAATCCATGGGGTGGGGCTCGATTAGAATATAAGTTAATAAATACGCTGCTTGGTGGCCGCGTAAATGTTTATTGTGGCAGACTCGATTAGATTGCGGGTTCTAAACTGTCGGATCTCGTGCATGAATACCAATCCATCAATATGCTAAACCATCTTCAGCGCCTGGAAAAACTGCGCGGTATCGAGCACCGGGATCCGGCATTTGCTCTGGAAGTGGGGCGGGTTAAACGCTGGCAGCATCAGCGCTTGGTCAAAACCTATGCCGACCTGTCGGCGGACGCCCGGTACGGGCAGGCCACCGCATTTTTTCTGGACGAGTTGTATGGTGAAAAAGAATCGGCGATCCGTGACCGCGATTTGATTCGTATGTATCCGACCATGAAAAGGCTGTTGCCAAAATTTGCCTTTGATACCGTCACCAGCGCACTTGAATTGGACGTTTTGGCCGAGGAGTTTGATCACGCACTGGCAAAACGCCTCGCCGGGCAGGTGATCAAATCGGAAAATTATTGTGACGCATTTCGTGCGGCCAAACGCAAACCTGATCGGCTGCGACAGGTCGCACTATTAATAGAGGTGGGCACCGGACTTGATCTGGTTGTAAAAAAACCACTGCTATATGCCACCCTTAAAATGTTGCGGCGTCCTTCAAAAATGGCCGGACTCGAAGAGATGCAGCGTTTTCTGGAAGCGGGATTCTCCGCTTTTCGTCATATGAAGGGCGCGGCGCATTTTTTGGCGGTGATTGCCGAGCGTGAAACCGCCTTGATTGAGGCGATATTTAGCGGTAAAAATATCAACGCCTAAACGGGAATTCGCCCCCCCCAACAAATTGTGGCGCGCTATTTTTTCTTTGCAGCGGGCTTTTTTGCAGCCGTTTTTTGCGCCGCATTGGGTGCCGCCTTGGGGTTGGTTTTGGCGCTCGTCAACACCTGATCAAGCTGCTCATGACAGGATCGTTCGATCGGCCCCTTCATTGCCTTTAGCAAAAACCCCAGAGTCACTTCAAGTGACATGCTGGATTCTGAAATGGTCAAAAAGCCGTTTACGCCGGGTCGCGAAAAATTCATGACGTTTCCCTGCCATTTGCCGGTGAGATCGAATTTTTCACTGAGGCGTTTGACCATTTGATCGGCGGCGGTTTTGGCACCCTTCAGGCCGAGGTGGTGATCGCGATTGAGGGTAATGTCGGCCATATGTTCTCCGTGGGTGGCAATTGGGTGGGGGGCAAGTTTGTCGCAATGCCCGACGATCAACTATCTTGTAAAAATAGCGTGAATCGAATATTAAATGGATTCTGAGAAACCAGACATACAAATTTCTGCCAATCGTTGAATACTTTCCGCAACTTGATTTTCCGGTTTGTTCTTACAAAAATAATATTGGGCGTGGAATCAAAACCCGCCCGTTTCCAGCCACGCCACCACTTGCTCCAGACGATCACTTCCCCAGAATGGTTCGCCGTCAACAACAATAAATGGCGAGCCAAATACGCCCGCTGCTAGTGATGCATCCACCTCCCGTTTCAGCCGCTCCTTGACCGTCGGATCAGCGACGGCGGACAATGCGGCCTCACGATTGATTCCGACTCGCTCACAGAGCTCGGCGATTTTTTCGGCGCTGGAAATATCGATGCCTTCCGCAAAATAGGTGGCATAACAGGTCATGGCAAATTGGTGCGCACAAAGCGGATCGGTATCTTCGATCCAGTAAAACGCACGTGCGGCATTCTGTGTGCCAATCGGAAAAACGTCGGGTTGTTTGTAGGGGATTCCAAAATAACGCGCGGTGCGGGTGAAATCGCGAATGGCATAAGGTCCCTTTAATGGTTGGCCTATCAAGGGCGTGTTACCGCTTGCCTTGAACGCCGGTCCGAGCAGGATCGGCCGCCATTTAATGCGGCGGCCATATTTCTGACCGATCGCATTGATGCGGGTGGCGGCCAAATATCCATACGGCGAGGAAAAGTCGAAATAGAAATCGATGGGTGTGTGGTTGGTCGTCATGTTCCCGGGAGTATAGGTGGTGTCAGCATCATGTTAATGAAAAAAGCCGCTCAAGGAGCGGCTTTTTTGGTTTACATCCAACTACGCCGCAGGCGGCGTGTCCGATTTTGTTTCGACGACCTGCAATGGCTCGCTGACCACATTTTGCTGACGCCGTGGCCGTGGTGCGCTGCGGCGTAGCGGTTCGATCTCGGCCAACGCTGGTGGTGCATCCGACGACTGCGCTTTATCCATTGCCGTTTCGATAAATACCAACGGTTCGGTGGTCGTGTTGGTATTGCGCCGACGGCGTCTCGATTGCTCATTGCTACCGCGCTGCAGTTCGGCGTCCGGGATCTGATCCACAGGTGCCGGTACGGCGGTGGCAGAGCTGTAAACAACCGACGCCGCAGGTGCGGTTGCTTTCGCAGGTGCGGCCATGACCGGTGTTATTGTTATGGCCGGGGCTGCAACCGGTGATGGTGTTTCGGCAGGTGCTACTGATGTACCGGAATGGGCAACAGTGGTTGACTGCAGTGCGCTGGTTGGGGGGGCGTCCTGAATCGGCGCGGGTGACTGGTGTGCCATTGGACCTGCTGGTGAGTCGGCAAATTCAGCTTGTTGGCCTTCTTGCATACCTTCTGTCTGTCCTTCTAGGCGACCATCACGGCCACCACGGCCACGTCCACCGCGGCCACGGCGACGTCGGCCACGACCTTCCCCGTCATCACCATGCTCTGGTGGACGCGTCTCGAGTACCGGTTTGGCGGCGTGCTGATGGCGTGGTGGCGTTTCTGCGGTGTTTGCAGCCGGATTTACCGTCTGATCCTGTGCGCCGGCTGGTGCGTTACGTTGCTGTGCCTGGCGTTCACCACGCTCCGGTTTTGCCGGACGATCTGGGCGTTCTGAGCGCGTTTCATTACGTGGTTCGCGCTTTTGATCCTTGCGTTCGCCGCCCTTGCCGCTGCGTTCGGTACGGTCACCACGTCCGCCACGCGGGCCGCGATCACCGCGGTTGCCGCGATCACCACGATCACCACGGTCACCACGGTCACCACGGTCATTGCGGTCATTGCGGCCTGCTGCGCCATCCCGGCTTGGCTTGCGTTCTACCGTTGATTTTGTTGTCGACGGCGACGGGCTCGCTTCACCGCTGAACATGCTGACAAAACGTTTCCACATGGAAGGCTTGGTCGCGCTGCTCGAGGCGGCAGTACGGCTGCCTCGGGGTTCACGCGCATCACGCGGTAGTGGCTCGGCAACAATCGGCGCCGGCTGTTCTGGCGTGATGCCCTTGACCACCGGTTCCGGACGCGCAGGTCTGGACTCGGCAGTGGCGGGCATTTTCATCGCCATTTCATCGACTGGTTTATTGACCAATTCATACGAAGGTTTGGTCAAATCGAGCTTTTCGGAATCGTGGCGCAATCGCTCGATTTCATAATTGGGTGTTTCAATATGCACGTTTGGAATCAGCAATACATTCACTTTGAATCGAATTTCAATCTTGTGAATGTCCTGACGCTTTTCATTGAGCAGGAAAGTCGCGACATCAACCGGCACCTGCACATGTACAGCTGCCGTGCTTTCCTTCATCGCCTCTTCCTGCAAAATGCGCAAGACGTGCAAAGCGGACGAGGCGGTGTCACGAATATGGCCAAGGCCATGACAACGAGGGCAGGGGATGTAACTCGATTCAGACAAAGCCGGCTGCAAACGCTGGCGGGACAATTCCATCAAACCAAATCGTGAAATTTTGCCGGTTTGCACGCGGGCACGATCGTGTTTAAGCGCGTCACGCAGACGGTTTTCAACATCGCGCTGATTTTTGTTGGACTCCATGTCGATGAAATCAATGACCACCAGACCGCCCAAATCTCGCAAACGCAATTGGCGGGCGATTTCGTCGGCCGCTTCGCAGTTGGTGCGGAAGGCGGTTTCTTCGATATCGTGGCCTTTGGTGGCACGCGCCGAGTTGACGTCCACCGATACCAGGGCTTCGGTATGGTCGATGATGATCGCGCCGCCAGAAGGCAGGGTGACATCACGACGATACGCGGTTTCAATTTGATGTTCGATCTGAAAACGCGAAAACAACGGCACATCGTCTTTGTACAACTTGACCTTGTGGACGTTGGCCGGCATGACGGTCGACATAAACGACTGCGCCTGCTCAAAAATTTCCTGGGTATCAACCAGAATTTCACCGATGTCCGGCTGGAATAAATCGCGAATGGCACGCACCACCAAGCTTGACTCAAGATAGATGAGTTCCGGACCTTTGACTTCGCGGCCGGCGCCTTCGATGGCTTCCCATAGTTGCAACAGGTAATTCAAATCCCACTTGAGTTCGTCCGCACCACGACCGATACCTGCGGTACGGGCAATCACCGACATGCCTTCCGGCACGTCAAGTTGATCCAATGTCTCGCGCAGCTCAGCGCGATCTTCGCCTTCCACCCGACGGGAGACGCCGCCGCCTCGTGGATTGTTTGGCATCAGCACCAGATAACGACCGGCCAAAGAAACGTAGGTGGTCAGTGCCGCACCTTTGTTGCCGCGCTCATCTTTTTCAACTTGTACCAGTAACTCCTGACCGACCTTCAGGTTTTGGGCAATACGGGCTCGGGTGCCATCGCCATCTTCACCTTGAACGTATTCGCGGATGAGTTCTTTGAATGGCAAAAAGCCGTGACGTTCCGCACCGTAATCGACAAATATTGCTTCGAGCGACGGCTCCACGCGGGTTACGCGGGCTTTATAGATGTTCGATTTTTTCTGTTCCTGACCGGCGTGCTCGATATCGAGGTCAACCAGTTTTTGACCGTCGACAATCGCGACGCGAAGCTCTTCGGCTTGCGTGGCATTAAACAACATTCTTTTCATTTTGTATCCTTCGTGCGCGCTCTGCCGGATGGGTTGAGGCGGTGGCGGAAGGAAACGGCTGTGGCCAGACGCGGCGGAAACCGCGATTGCAGATTGGATTCAACTAGTTGAATGGATATAACCCCATCGATCATCACGCGATTCGCTGCCTGATTCAGGCGCGGAAGGCGCTGCGGATGATCTGCTCAAACTTCGATACTCACGTCCATCAAAAGACAAGCCACTTATTCGTGGCCCGGCATTTTTTGTGAGGTCACTTGCCGCGCAGGCGATTTCACTTGCGTATTGCTGGAATAGGGGCAATCAAAAAAGATCAATCCGGTATTCACGTGACGTTTCGGGTTTCAAGCATGCCTTGTTATGTTGTTCGGTGTCGCAAGTGACGCGACGTTGTCAAACATAAACAAGGGCTGGGTTAAAAAAATCAACTCATGGCCAATCTACCGATTTTTGCAAAACTACTGAAGTGGCCATACGGCGTCACTTGTGCAAAAACCAGCCAAAATTCCGTTTCATTCACGCCGCCTGTACTGACCGTCTGCAAATCTTTGGATCTACAGCCCGACTGGCGCGCGTTGTTGTATTGCATTTCGTTTACTATCGCTACTTACCAAGCGAGCTTGCGGTGAGCGAAAACGACCGTCGTTTTCCGTATCTATGCGGCGAATTGATCTCTCTGGCAGTGGATTTAAAAAACTGCGCGGGGGATCATGATTTCGAAATTACTGATTCGGGGCATAGCGCGGTGAAATCGCAACAAGTCTGTTGTTTAACGGTAGCCGCGGACAGAAAATCTGCCTACGCTCGCCACGGTGAAACCTTAAGACCTGCTTTATAAATCAACGAGATAGCAGTATATCCGAAATGCCCCCTGTGTCCAAACCAGATAAACGCCGAAAAATCACCACAAACACCCCGAGCCGTTTCGCGGGTTCCGCCCGGAGTGCGGCCAAATCGCGCGCATCAAAAGTCGATCTGCCGGTAATTGTGAAACAACCACCGATAGCGGTGCCGATTGTCGCGCCACGGGTCAGCGTTGAACAGGCGACCATTGACGAAGGCCACGCCGGTCAGCGTATTGACAATTTTTTGTTGGGCAGACTGAAAGGTGTGCCGAAAAGCCATATTTATCGCATTCTGCGATCCGGTGAGGTAAGGGTCAACAAAGGCCGTATCGACCAAACCTACCGATTGGCAATGGGCGACGTGGTACGCATTCCACCCTTGCGATTGGATGAGAAGAAAACCCCCAATCCAGACAACGGTTTTCAGGCAAAAGTGCCTAAAAGCGGGCGCCCTGATTGGACCTTCATTTTTGAAGACGACGCGCTACTGGCAATAGATAAACCGGCCGGCATGGCTGTCCACGGCGGCAGCGGCATCAGTTTGGGGGTGATCGAGGCGTTGCGGTTGCATCGACCGGAGGCAAAATTTCTCGAATTGGTGCATCGATTGGACCGTGAAACCTCGGGAGTATTGTTGCTGGCAAAAAAACGCAGTGCGCTCACTGCCATGCACGCCATGCTGCGCGGTGAAACACAAAATCGCGTCGAAAAACATTACTTCGCGTTGGTGCAAGGCGCGTGGCCGGAGCAGAGCAGAAGTGTGCGCATCAAGTTGAGCAAATATGTGACCAAGTCGGGTGAACGCAGAGTGGCAGTGGACGATGATGATGGCCAGGAATCCCACACCATTTTCAACCGTGTCGAACAATTGCCGGGCTGCACCTTGCTGGATTGTGATATTCGCACCGGCCGTACCCACCAGATTCGTGTGCATTTGGCGAGCCTCGGATTTGCCATTATTGGAGATGATAAATATGGCGATTTTGCGCTTAACAAACATGTTGCAGCGGCGAAAAACGGCGGTCTAAAACGCATGTTTTTGCACGCTTATTCGATGTCTTTTAATCACCCCATATCCGGCGAAAAAACAATCATTGAGGCGCCGCTTTCAAAAGATTTGCGTCATTACCTCGACTTCAGAAAAGCGTGATGAAATGAAATATCGACTGGTGGTTTTTGATTGGGATGGCACCATCATGGATTCAACCGGTTTGATTGCCGATTGTATTCAACGTGCCGCCATCGATGTTGATTTGCCACCGCCGACTTTGGAGCAGTCAAAACATATTATCGGTCTGGGGCTAATTGACTCCATCGGTGTGTTGTTTCCGCAATTGGACGACGCGGGTTTGCATGCGTTTGCATTGCGGTTTCGAGATCACTATTTGCCGCGTGATGCCGACGTGTTGCTCTACGATGGAATCGTTTCGGTTCTGGAAAGTCTGGCGCATGATTCCCGCTTTCTCGCAGTGGCCACCGGCAAGCCGCGCAGAGGTCTGGATCGGGCGTTTACCAAGTGTGGATTGCAACATCACTTTCACTACACGCGTTGTGCCGATGAGGGGTTTGCAAAACCGCATCCGGACATGCTCGAAAAGCTCATGGGGTTCGCCGGTGTGGGGCCTGCAGAAACCTTGATGATCGGTGATACCACCCACGATCTCGATATGGCGGCGTCGGCAAAATGTGATGCGCTCGGCGTCAGTTACGGCGCACACCATCCGGAAAAACTCATGATGTCGCCGCATCGCGCAATTGTGCCCAGTGTTGACGCATTGGCTGCCTGGCTGGATAAACACGCATGACGATTGTGATCAGATTTTCCGCCAGGGGCCAAACCGATGGATGAAAAAAACCAGCGGGTCATTTGTCGTCATGCCGACTTGGTAGATGGGGGCCGGGCGGCGCGCTTCGCATTTGAAATGGACGGCCAAATTCTGCCGGGATTTGCGGTTGTGTATGACGGTGAAGTCTATGCCTATGCGAATTCTTGCCCGCATCGCGGCACCGAATTGGACTGGCAACCCGGGCAGGTGTTTGATGAATCAGGGTTATACTTGGCCTGCGCCACACACGGGGCCATTTTCGAGGTTGATTCGGGAAAATGTATTGGCGGCCCATGCCATGGCGCGTCACTTGTAAAAGTGGCTATTCGGGTGGTAAACGACGTTGTTACACTTGCGGTTGGCAGGCTTATTTCAACCCAGCCGCCATCACCGCCGACTGAATCAGCATCGAAACCCTAAAATTTTTAGATGTTATTTCTCAAAACCGATCGCCTGGTTCATTTGCCAGACCAACTAAACGATAGATATGGAACAAACTCCAAGCCAACCCGGCGATCAAAGTCATACCGACCCGTCCGCGCAGATGGCGGATGGTGCCAGTGCATCATCCGCAGCAATTAAAGGTGCGGGAGTGGTGACGGGCGACAAGGCCACAAATAGCCCGGGTAAGGTTAATGATTGGCAGCATGGCGTGCTTGAAAAGCTTGCGTTTGAAACGCTGGCCGAGCAAAAGCGTGCGCGTCGCTGGCGGGTCTTTACCAGTCTGGCGTGGCTTGGGTTTTTTTCCCTCATTTTTATATTTATGATCGGTGGCATCGGCACCAATCGGGACGGCGTATTGACTGATAAACACACTGCGTTGGTGGAATTAAGGGGCGTGATCGCATCAGACTCTAATGCGTCGGCCGATAAAATTATCAATTCTCTGCAGGCGGCCTTTAAAGACAAGGGCACGGTTGGAGTGGTGTTGCGCATCAACAGCCCCGGCGGCAGCCCTGTTCAATCGGGTTACATTAACGACGAAATTAAACGTTTGCGTGCCAAACACAAAGACATTCCCTTGTATGTCGTGGTCGAGGATTTGTGTGCGTCAGGCGGGTATTACATAGCCGCCGCCGCCGATAAAATTTTTGTGGATAAGGCATCAATGGTCGGGTCGATCGGCGTATTGATGGACGGCTTCGGTTTTACCGGCGCGATGGAAAAGCTGGGTATCGAACGACGCTTGGTCACAGCCGGCACCAACAAGGGTTTTCTTGATCCATTTTTGCCGTCCAATCCTGAGCAGAAAAAATATGCAGAGCAAATGGTCGCTGAAATTCACAATCAATTTATTAAGGTTGTGCGGGACGGGCGGGGCAAACGGCTGAAAGAAGTCCCGGAAATGTTTTCGGGACTGGTTTGGTCGGGGGAAGCAAGCGTTATGCTCGGCTTGGCGGACGGTTTCGGCAGCCTGGACTATGTTGCCAGGGAGGTATTGAAGGCCGAACAAATTGTTGACTTTACCCAGGAAGATTCATTCACGGATCGGCTTGCCAGACGGTTGGGCACCGCCGCATCAGAGTCATTTTGGCAGACATTATCGACCCGCCTGTTGGCTGATCGAGCAACCTTGCGATAATTCATTGTCTGCCGCCGATGCGTCCGGATGGGGTTAACCTGCATATTTCACGGGTCAGCCCCGCTCTGCTTGGGGGCTTGCCCGATAAGTGTTACCGCACATTGCCATCCAGTTTGGTTTTAATTAAACATCGGGCTTTTGCGCTCGATAGCAGGCCGCTGAACATGCGCTTTTCCGTTCTCTTCCCGTGCTCATTAGCCAAACACGGCTCGCTATGCCGTGGTCAGTTGAACGAAAAATCACACGCCAATCGACCCACTCTCGAACGCAACCCCATGAAATATGCAGGCTAGGGATCATTCGGGAATTTTTGCAGTTGGTTATTTTCTGTCGTGATCGGGAACAGATGATATGGCGGTAAAATTCGAAAATCAGGACGAAGCCGCAAACACGTCAAACACGGTCGTCGCTGCCGAGGGCGGAGACGACACCGGTGCCAAGTCAGTCGGTTGGTTAGGCGATGATCTGAGTCGAAATTTCCAGCCCCAACCGCTTGAACCCCCCTCTATCGATAACAACATCCCGAGTTTGAAATACCACATTGGGGCGGGTTTTGCAGTCATGACTCTCGCGCTGACTCTGGTGTTGGGTGTGTTGGCCACCCGCATCTCGGGTGTGAATGGTCTGCCGGGTGATATGTCCAGACAGTTATATAGTCTGGTCATTTGGTGGGGATTTGGCGCGGTCATCTTGGCGGGATTGCTCGGGGCACTCATTGCACATCGCGTGACGGCACCAATCAATAAGTTAGCACAGCAATTGGCGGCTGCGAAGGCTGAAGACCATCTCGGCGAGGTCGATATTCAGGAAAACTACAAGGAAATAGAAGTCCTGTCGCGCGCCATGAATGAGCTGGTGACCATGATTCAGGGCCACGAGAAAATTCTGGCGGAAAATGAGCGCAAGTTTCGCGAGGCATTTGACTTGGTTGGTGTGGGTTTGTGTCAGTTTGATATGAATGGAACGCTGATGTTGGTCAACCGACGCTTCGGCGATATGCTGGGTTATTCGGTTGGCAAGTTGGTTGGGAAAAATCTACTTGATCTAACACATGCGGATGACCAAATAGCCGCTCCAGATTTGGCACGACAATTCCCGGAGCTGGCTGATTCCGAAATCCATCGGGATCGGCGCTACATTCGCAAGGATGGTTCGGTTTTGTGGGCACAGTATTCGGGTGTGCTTGTTCGCGACAGCGCGGGCAATCCGATTTACGGCTTGGCATCCATTGAGGATGTGTCCGAATCGCGTGCTTCAGAAGAAACCTTGCGTGCGCTGAACGCGAGCCTGAAGGCCATCGTTGAAACCTCGCCGTTGGCCATTTATTCGCTGACGACAAACGGCGTGGTCACGCTTTGGAATCCCGAGGCGGAAAAAATGTTTGGCCTAAACGAGCTGCAGGTGTTGGGTCAGCCATCGCCTCTTATGACCGGGCGGTCAGCCGATAAGGCGTTGGAGTTAACGGCGCGGGTGCTGGCCGGCGAAACCCTGCATGGTTTTGAAATCAGTGTGGATCGGACGAATTCTGATGGAGCCATCGAACAATTTGAAATCAGTGTGGCCGCCGCACCATTGCTGGGTGTGAACGGCAATATCGTTGGTGTGCTCACCACCTGCTCCGACATCACCCACATGAAAGAAACTTCGCGCAAGCTGGATGAGCAATTGCGATTTACCAATGAATTATTGCAGGTCATCCCGAATCCAATTTTTTATAAGGGCAGGGATCGAAAATACCTCGGCGTCAATCGGGCATGGGAACAGTTTTTCGGCAGGGCGCGCGATGAATGGTTGGGTAAGACCTATGCGGATGTCTTCAAGGACGGCTCAGCCGATGAAGTTGAATTGGAGGATGCCGGGGTGCTGCATGGAACGGATTTGGTGCGCGAGATTCGTGCCCGGGATGGTCATGGGGTGGAGCGCGATATTGTCAAACACATCAGCCGCTTTACCAGTCAGGATGGCTCGGCGGCAGGCGTGATTGGTGTCCTTACCGACATCACATCGTTCAAACAAGCGGCAATTGCACTGCAAAAAACCGAGGGCAGGTTTCAGGCGCTGACGGAAAGCGCCATGGATATTGTCACCGTGCTCGATCGCAATGCGGTGATTACCTATCAGAGTAGTTCCGTCAAGCATCTGCTCGGATATGATCCGCTTGAAATGATCGGCAAGTGTCAGTTTGACCTTGTGCACCGGGAGGATGTTGAGCGTATGCGCATCGCGTTTGCAGAATTGCTGGAAACCGGAGCGATGAGTCGCGCCATCGAGTTCCGTGCCATGGCGCTTGACGGGACCTGGCGAATTCTTGAGTCGATTGGCAAAAGTTGTCTGGATGATCCGGTTGTTCAAGGCATCATCGTCAATACCCGCGACGTCAGTGAACGTCGCGCCATTCAAGAACACATTCAACATTTGGCGTTTCATGATGCCCTTACCGGGTTGCCGAACCGATCTCTCATACAGGATCGTATCGCGCAGGCGCTGACCCGTGCCGATCGTGGAAATCATCGGCTGGCGGTAATGTTTATTGATATTGATAACTTCAAGAATATCAACGACACCCTTGGCCACGATGCCGGTGATGAGTTGTTGCGGGAGGTGTCCCGCCGGTTGCGCGCTTCGGTGCGGGGGCACGATACCATTGCGCGGCAGGGTGGAGATGAATTCATCGTTTTGCTGGATCAAATCGACGATCATCAAGGTGCAACGAGGGTGGCGCAAAAAATACTCGACGCATTGCGCGCCGCATTTATGGTCGGCGGAACAGGGCACCATGTATCGGGTTCAATCGGCATATCCATATTTCCAGAGGATGGCAGCGACGCCCAGACACTGCTGAAAAACGCCGACACGGCGATGTTTCACGGCAAGTCATTGGGAAAAAATACCTACCAGTTTTTTACCGGGCAAATGAATATCGCAGTGAAACGTCGTGCGGCGATGGAGTCAAATTTGCGCGCCGCCGTAAATAATCAAGACTTTTTGCTGTTATACCAGCCGCAAATCAACTTGGTATCCGGGGAAATTGTTGGCTTGGAAGCATTGGTGCGGTGGAACTCGGAAGACAGCGGCACCATGATGCCGGGAGAATTTATTCCGCTCGCCGAAGAAACGGGGCTGATTAACGAGCTGGGGGAATGGGTATTGCGGGAGGCCTGCCGGCAGAACAAAGAATGGCAGAATGCTGGGCTCGCCCCTAAGCGGATGGCGGTGAATTTGTCTGCCAAACAGCTCAATGACAAGGGTTTTGTTGAAATGTTGGTTGGCATACTGCGTGAGACGCAGCTTGCCCCGACCTTTTTGGAATTGGAAATTACCGAGAGTCAGGTGATGCGCCAGGGCGAGGGCAGTGTCATGTTGTTGAATGAAATTGCCGAGATGGGAATCCATCTTTCGGTTGATGATTTTGGCACCGGCTATTCGAGTTTGTCCTATCTGAAACGTTTGCCGATCGGCAAGCTGAAGATTGATCAAAGTTTTATCCGTGACATCACGGTCGACCCGAACGATACGGCGATTGTTGTGGCCATCATCAACATGGCCAAATCGCTCGATTTGGAGGTGATTGCCGAAGGCATTGAAACAACCGGGCAACTCACCTTGCTGCGCGCTAAAGGCTGCGGAGTCGGGCAGGGTTATTATTTCAGCGTTCCACTGGACGCCGTTGGTATTGCCGAGCTCTTGAAACAATCATCGGTGTTTGACGAGCAGCGGTTGGTGTCGGTGTTGCAATAAACGACGGCTAGGCGAGAAACAAAAACATCGCCGGCATTTTTTCGACGCCCGTCCCACTCGACCGCCATTGTGAAATTTTCTGGCTGACAATGCGCTCGTGATTTCCCGTTAAATCGGTGGCGACACACAAAGTGGTGGTGGCAGACAGACTGGCAAGTAATTCTTGCAGCATTGCTTGATTACGATAGGGTGTTTCAATAAACATTTGGGTTATGCGTTTTTCGCGGGACTCCCGTTCCAAAGCCAAAATGGATTGGCTGCGCGCTGGTTTATCCTGGGGAAGATAGCCGTGAAAGGCAAACGCCTGGCCATTCAGGCCCGACGACATCAGCGCCAACAGAATGGACGATGGTCCGACCAGGGGACGGACGGCTATGCCCGCGCGATGCGCTGCCGCCACGATCAACGAGCCGGGATCGGCGACGGCGGGTGCACCCGCCTCCGAAACCAGGCCAACGTCGTGTCCGGCCAGCAGTGGGGCCAGTAGCGCCGACGGTTCCTGAGCCAGATGATGTTTGTCGAGCTCCACAATGGAAATTTCCACCAACCTCCGCGGCATGCCAATGCCACGCAAAAACGCGCGCGTCGATTTGGCGTTTTCAGCGATGAAATGATCCAAGCGGCAAGTGATCGCAACAACCTCGGCCGGCAAAATGCTGGCGGCTGAAAATGGTTCGCTCAGATTGGTCGGAATCAAATAGAGTGTGCCGAATTTTGGTGATGGCGGGCGCGGTGCATTTGCCACTTGCGTTTCTCCCTGCTTTTGCGCCTGCTCTTGTCCTCGCGTTTGTCCCTGTGCGGCGGCCGATGGTTTGGTAGATTGATTCACGACAACACCTCGATGCCCTCGGCAGCGAGCATGGAGGTCAGGGCGATGAGCGGCAGGCCAACGAGCGCTGTCGGGTCGTCGCTGGTCATGCTGGCAATAAGTGCGGCACCCAACCCTTCTGATTTCGCGCTGCCGGCGCAGTCCAATGCATCCTCGTGGTCAAGGTAATAGTCAATTTGTGCGTCGGTATAGGCGCGCATGCTGACGCTGGTCGGCACCACCTTTACTTGTATGCGACCGGACGCCATGTCGAATAACGCCAACGCCGTATGAAAAATAATTATTTTTCCGCGCATGGCCTGTAGCTGTGCCCGCGCCACGGCACGGTCCCCCGGTTTGCCTAGCGCTTGCCCGTTCAGATCGGCGACCTGATCCGAGCCAATCACCAAGCCGCCCAGTGATCCGGCAGCCGTTGCGGGCAAGACCTTTAAGGCACCGTCACGGGCTTTATTGACGGCCAATCGCAGAGCTGTATCCCGGCAATGTTCGCCGACAATGACCGACTCGTCGGATTCCGGCGCGACAATGGAAAACGGTACTTTTAATCTTGCCAACAATTGCGCCCGATATCGGGAGGTGGAGGCAAGAATCACCGTTTTAGTGGGCGGCATGGTTGGGGCTCTAGATAATTTAATGTTAAAAATCAGTGAGTTGTTGATATTTTTCTCGTAAAATCATATCATGATGGCATGTCAAAAATTCATCCAAGCCAGCAAATGAGTGGCGCACTCGTTGTTTCCGTTGATCGTATGACGCGCTTAAAACATGTCGTTGAGGGTAAAATTTCGCCCATGCAGTTGCCCGACTTGGTTGAATATCTGGTCTCCGACCGCGGTGAGATTGAGTACCGTTTTTTGGGAAATACCCTGAAAGATCAATCAGGTACACAAAAGCAGCAGGTAAAGTGTATAATTTTGGGTTGGTTTGAGATCGCCGATGCAGTGACGTTGCAACCGACCAAATTTACGCTGAATATTGCGAGTGATTTGGTTTTGGTTGCGAATGAAGAGCAGTTGCCGCCATTGGAAGCCGAATCGGACAACGAAGACTATATTGTTTGTGGTGCCGAATTTGATGTGTTGGTGCGCTTGCAGGAAGAAATTTTGCTGATTTTGCCAGCGTCTACGCCCCGCGGGGTGATGCAGGCGGGCAACAGTAAAAGTTCAACGAAGTCGCAACCGCGGTTACCAAAGGCAATGCAGCAGTCGGCAGGATCCAGTGATACAGGCGAACAGAAACAATCGCCCTTTGCCAAATTGGCGGCGCTGAAAAAATCAGGTTAATTGCCGGGCGGAATCGGCGGTTAGCAACATGTATGCAGTAATTTGAAACCAGGAGAAATATCATGGCAGTCCAACAAAACAAAAAATCACCTTCAAAGCGCGGTATGCACCGTGCCCACGATTTTTTAACCGCACCACCAACGGCAGTTGAGCCGACCACCGGCGAAACGCATTTGCGCCACCACATTTCGCCGTCAGGTTTTTATCGCGGGAAAAAAGTCGTCAAGACCAAAGCTGACGAATAATTTTTCGTCAGACTAAAAATAATTAGGCACACTGCCGGGTAGTTCGCTGGAGAGACGAGCGACCCAAAATAATGCAGACAATTATTGCCATCGATGCGATGGGCGGAGATTTTGGCCCATCTGTCACCGTTCCCGCTGCGCTGACCTACCTCGGACAATTTCCAAATTGCCGGGTGTTGTTGGTCGGCCGCAAAGCGGAAGTCCAGGCGCAACTGGAAAAATCCAAGTCGCGCGATATTATTTCGGCAGATTCCCCACGTCTGAAAATCGTTGATGCCGCCGATGTGGTTGGTATGGATGAAGATATTCGTTCGGCGATTCGCACCAAGAAAAATTCCTCGATGCGCGTAGCCATCGACCTGGTCAAGTCTGGTGATGCCCACGCCTGCGTTTCTGCCGGTAACACTGGTGCCTTGATGGGCACCGCAAAATTTGTACTCAAGACTCTTCCCGGCATTGATCGACCGGCGATATGTGGCGCGCTGCCTACCCGTAAAGGTGTGGTTTACGTGCTTGATCTAGGGGCCAACGCCGATTCAACACCTGAACATTTATTGGAATTTGCCATCATGGGCGCAATGTTATGTTCCGCTGTCGAGGGAAAGGCGAATCCTTCCGTCGGCCTGCTTAATATCGGCTCCGAGGACTTTAAGGGCAACGAAAAATCGAAGCGCACCAGCGAGTTGTTAAAGGCCAGCCATCTGAATTTTTATGGCAATGTGGAAGGTACCGATATTTACAAGGGCACCACCGACGTGGTGGTATGTGACGGCTTTGTTGGCAACGTCATGTTAAAAGCGTCGGAAGGGATCGCCAAAATGATGGGCGATTTCCTCAGGGAAGAATACAAGAAGAATATTTTTCGCAAGATGATGGCATTGGTGTCGATGCCCGCCCTGAATGGCTTCAAGAAACGCCTCGATACGCGCCAATATAACGGCGCCGCTCTGTTGGGGTTAATGGGTATCGTGGTGAAAAGCCACGGGGCCGCGGATGCGTTTTCGTTTAACCGTGCAATCCTGCGCGCGCATTCCGAAGCAGAACACGGCTTGTTGGCGAGCATCAGCGGCGAAATTGAGCGCCTGCACAATGAAGGTCTGTTGCGTCCGGCCAAAGCGCCGGTCGAATAAAATTTTTGGATGGCAATTTCATGACTGTTTTTGCGCGTATTGCGGGAACCGGCAGTTATCTCCCCGACAAATTGGTCACCAATGATGATTTGGCCAGGATTGTTGATACCAACGACGAATGGATTTTTTCGCGTACCGGTATTCGCGAGCGCCACTATGCGGCCGACGATCAGAATGCCAGTGACTTGGCGTTGATCGCCGCACAGCGCGCAATGAAGGTTGCGCATGTGCACGCCGACGACATTGATTTGATCATTGTCGCCACCTCTACACCCGACATGGTTTTTCCGTCTACTGCTTGTATCTTGCAGGACAAGCTGGGCGTAAAAGTCGCCATTGCCTTTGATGTGCAGGCCGTCTGTGCGGGTTTTATTTATGCATTGGCGACCGCCGAAAAATTTATTGTCACCGGTGGTGCCAAGTGCGCGTTGGTGGTGGGGACCGAAATTTTTTCGCGCATCATGAATTGGCAGGATCGTTCCACCTGCGTCTTGTTCGGCGACGGAGCAGGTGCGGTCATTGTCAAAGCGTCAACCGAGCCGGGTATTCTTTCCACCCATTTACACGCCGACGGCAGCCATCGCGGCGCCTTGTGTGCGCCCGGTACGGTGCAAAACGGGCAAATTCGTGGCAATCCAGTGTTGATTATGGACGGTACCGCGGTTTATAAATTTGCCGTTAAAGCATTTGAAGATGTCGCGTGGGAGGCATTACACGCCAACGGTTTGCAACCTGATGCGATCGACTGGTTTGTTTGCCACCAGGCCAACAAACGCATCATCATGCACGCCGCCAAAAAGCTGCAAATGCCGGATGAAAAAGTGGTGTTGACTGTCGACAAACACGGCAACACCTCGGCCGCCTCGATTCCGCTGGCATTGGATGTGGCGGTGCGCGAGGGCAAGGTCAAACCCGGCCAGATGGTTTTGATGGCCGCACTCGGCGGCGGTTTTGCCTGGGGTGCGGCGCTGGTGAAATGGTAATCACGAAAAATTTGACATGACAAAATTCGCCATCACATTTGCAGGGCAGGGCTCACAGTCACCGGGCATGATGGCCGGACTGGCGGCCATGCCGGTCGTACAAAAAACATTTGAAGAAGCGTCTGACCTGATCAAAGTTGATCTGTGGTCGATGGTGGTGAATGGGCCTGCCGAATTACAAAATCAAACGGTCAACACACAACCCCTGATGCTGGTGGCCGGTGTTGCAACCTACCGCGCATGGCAGGAAAAAACCGGCACCACACCGTCACAACTGGCCGGGCATAGTCTCGGCGAATACACGGCGCTGGTCGCCGCAGGGGCGATTCAATTTGCAGATGCGGTTCCCATGGTGCGGTTTCGCGCCGAAGCCATGCAAGCGGCGGTGCCGGAAGGTACCGGTGGCATTGCCGCCATCCTTGGTTTGGAAGCGGATGCGGTGCGGCAGGTTTGTCTGGACGCGGCCGCTGGCGAAGTATTGGAAGCGGTCAATTTGAATTCACCGGGGCAAATCGTCATTGCCGGTCATCGCAAGGCGGTCGAACGCGGTATGCTGTTGGCAAAAGAGCGCGGCGCAAAACGCGCTTTGATGTTGTCGATGAGTGTGCCGTCGCATTGTGCGTTGATGCGACCTGCGGCGGAACAATTACGCGAATATTTGGCAAAAGTTACTGTCTTCCCGTCTGGAATTCCGGTGATTCAAAATGCGGATGTCACTGCATGGCAAACTGCCGAAGATATTAAACGCGCGTTGGTCGAGCAGCTGTATCGTCCGGTGCGCTGGATCGAAACCATTCAGGCGATTGCCGCGACCGGTGTCTCCCTTGTGGTCGAATGTGTTCCTGGAAAAATTTTGACGGGCCTCAACAAACGCATCGACGCTAATTTAAATTGTATGGCGGTCACCGATTTGGCCTCGTTGGATGCAGCTATTCTCGCAACCCAGTAAAGTGAAGCACATGACAAAATCATTGGACGGAAAAGTAGCATTGGTCACCGGCGCCACCCGTGGCATTGGTGCGGCAATATTGCATCAACTCGCCGACACCGGCGCGACCGTCATAGGTACCGCCACCTCTGCGGCGGGTTGCGCCAGCATTCAGGCCGCGCTTGATGCCAATGGCGCAAATGGGATGGGCGCAGTGTTAAACGTCAAGGATGCCGCGCAGAGCGATGCCTTGATCAAACAAATCGAAGAAAAATTCGGCACAATTTCTATTTTGGTGAACAACGCCGGAATCACCCGCGACAATTTACTAATGCGTATGAAAGACGATGATTGGTCGGATGTCATCGACACCAATTTATCGGCGATTTTTCGCTTGAGCCGCGGTGTGATCAAAGGCATGATGAAAGCGCGCAGCGGTAAAATCATCAATATCGCCTCGGTGGTCGGTTTTATGGGTAACCCCGGCCAAGTGAACTATGTCGCCGCCAAGGCGGGCATGGTGGGATTCAGCAAGGCGCTGGCGCGCGAAGTCGGCAGCCGGAATATCACCGTAAACTGTGTGGCACCGGGGTTTATCGAAACAGATATGACCAGCGGATTGTCGCCGGATCAGGTGACAAAATTGATCGCCAACGTGCCACTTGGCCGCTTGGGGCAGGCAAATGACGTTGCGTCGGCGGTATTATTCCTGGCTTCGCCGGCTGCGGATTATATTACCGGTAACACCATTCATGTGAATGGCGGAATGCACATGGATTAGCAGCTTGAATCGAATAATGTTGTAACCACGCGCAATTTTGTGGTTTTGGTAAAATGAAACAGTTTATTAATTTAAGGGTGTAACAAATGGATAACATTGAAGCTCGCGTTAAAAAGATCGTTGCTGAACAACTTGGCGTTGCCGAGGCCGACATCAAGAATGAATCATCGTTTGTCGAAGATCTGGGCGCGGACTCGCTCGATAATGTGGAACTCGTCATGGCATTGGAAGAAGAGTTTGAAACCGAGATTCCAGATGAAGCCGCGGAAAAAATCACCAATGTGCAGCAAGCCATTGATTTTGTTTCGGCAAACCTTAAAAAGTAATTATTTCATAGCATAACGAAGGCTGCCGGTCATCCGTGATCGGCAGCCTTTTTTTACTTTGAGCGCGTTGTTTCCGCTGGGAAAGTGATGCGCAATCGGGTCCGTTTTATGTGTCTTTGTGCAGGCGTGTCATACTTTTTTTGCGTTTAGCACGATCATCAACCAGGGTTTTCAAATGAGCCAGCGTCGCGTTGTCATTACAGGATTGGGCATTGTTTCTCCGGTGGGCAATACCGTCGCCGAAGCGTGGGATAACATTATTAATGGTCGGGGTGGCATCGCGCCGATCACCCGTTTTGATGCCAGCGTATTACCAACCCGCATCGCCGGAGAAGTGAAGAACTTTAATCCCGGTGATTGGATGTCGCCCAAAGAAGTGCGGCGCATGGATACATTTATTCATTTTGGCCTTGCTGCCACCAAAATGGCACTGGATGACTCCGGCCTGGTGATCACCGAACAAAACGCCGATCTAATTGGTGTTAATGTCGGCTCCGGTATTGGCGGGTTGCCGATGATCGAAGACAATATTCGCGAAATGATCGCCAAAGGTCCGCGCCGTTTGTCGCCGTTTTTTGTGCCGGGATCGATCATTAATATGGTCGCCGGCATGATCTCGATTCAATACGGCGTCAAAGGCCCGAATGTGTCGATGGTGTCGGCCTGTACCACCGCGTCACACTGCATCGGCGACGCGGGACGCATGATCGAATACGGCGACGCCGATGTCATGATTGCCGGTGGTGCCGAGGCAACGATTTGTATGGCCGGAATGGGTGGATTTTGTTCGGTGAAAGCCTTGTCCGAGCGTAATGATTCGCCTGAAACCGCCAGCCGACCGTTTGACCGTGACCGTGATGGTTTTGTGTTGGGCGAGGGGGCCGGCATTCTGATTTTGGAAGAACTCGAACACGCCAAGGCGCGTGGTGCAAAAATTTACGGCGAGTTGTTGGGTATGGGCATGAGTGCCGATGCCAAACACATTACCGCGCCCGATATGGATGGCCCGCGTCGCGCCATGTTGGCTGCGATGCGTAATGCCAAGGTCAATCCGACCGAGGTGCAGTACCTGAATGCCCACGGCACCTCGACTCCACTTGGTGATGCCAACGAGACATTGGCGGTGCGCGCTGCATTTGGCGCCCACGCCGAAAATCTGGTGATGAATTCCACCAAGTCCATGACTGGACACTTGTTGGGCGCCGCCGGAGGTGTGGAGGCGGTGTTTACGGCGCTGGCGGTGAAAAATCAAATTTCACCCCCGACCATTAATATTTTTGATCAGGACCCGGCGTGTGATTTGGATTACTGTGCCAACACCGCACGCGACATGAAAATCGATGTGGCGATGTCCAATTCGTTCGGCTTCGGTGGGACCAACGGCACCATCGTCGTCAAACGATACCAGTAGGCAATGAAACGTTTTTTTGTTTTTTTGTTTCTGATCACTCTGATCGTGATCGGCGCGGGTGGTTGGTGGGGATGGCAATTTGCCCATCAACCGTTGCCCGTGCCGAATTCGAGTGCAGCGTCATCTCCAAGCGCAGCGTCTTCAACCATGGCAGCGCCGTCCCTCACCTTTGAATTTACGGTTGAACGCGGCACATCTCTCAAAGCGCTTGCCAAAAAACTCGCCGAAGCAGGGCTGTTGTCCGAGCCATACGGGCTGTGGTTATTGGGTCGGATTACCGGCCAGACCACCGGTATTCAGGCCGGCACCTACCGACTCGACGCCCCCATTTCGCCGCTGGCGCTGCTCAAAAAAATGAACGACGGTGATGTCGTGACCATCGACATTACCTTTGTCGAAGGCATCACTTTTCGACAAATGCGTGCGGCGTTGGAGGCGGCGTCCGGATTGAAAATTACCTTAAAAGGCCTGTCCGACCTTGAGGTATTGCGGCAGGTGGGCGCGACTGAAAAACACCCGGAAGGATTGTTTTTCCCGGATACCTATCGTTTTTCGGCGGGCATTTCCGACCTCGACATTTTGAAAAACAGTTATCAAATCATGCAAAAACGTTTGGCGGAAGCCTGGGCTCAGCGCGAGCAGGGCCTGCCGTATCGTTCTCCATACGAAGTGTTAATCATGGCCTCCATTATTGAAAAAGAAACCGGCCGCGCCGATGAGCGACCGTTGATAGGTTCGGTGTTTATCAACCGGCTGCGCATTCCCATGCGCTTACAAACCGACCCGACGGTCATCTACGGCATGGGCCTATCGTTTGATGGCAATATTCGTAAGCGTGATTTGACCACCGACACGCCCTACAACACGTACACGCGCGACGGTTTACCGCCAACGCCGATTGCCATGCCGGGATGGGGTTCGTTATTGGCGGCGGTGAAGCCGGATAAAAGTGACAAGTTATATTTTGTGGCGACCAAAAAAGGCGATGGTTCGCATTATTTTTCAAAGACACTGACGGAGCATAATCGCGCCGTTGCCAAATACCAGTTGGGCAGATAAGGGTTTCAGTGGCTACGCATGAGCGCCAAATTTATTACATTTGAAGGCATTGACGGCGCAGGCAAATCGTCCCACCTCAATTTTGTGGCCGACTATTTGCGCGCCAAACAAATCGAAGTGGTGATCACCCGTGAGCCGGGTGGCACACCGATTGGCGATGCCATTCGAGAGCTGGTATTGAATCAACCGATGCACGGTGAGACCGAGGCCTTGTTGATGTTTGCTTCCCGCCGGGAAAATTTGGCAGTGGTGATCGAGCCGGCGTTGGCGCGTGGTGCGTGGGTGGTGTGTGATCGATTTACCGATTCTTCATACGCATATCAATGCGGAGGCAGGGGATTAAACACCAGCACCATCGCGCTTCTTGAGCAATTTGTGCATGGAAAGCGCCAGCCAGAGCTGACTTTCATTTTTGATGCACCCATCGCCGTCGCGCGTGAGCGCCTCGACAGCAACACTACCATCCCCGATAAATTTGAGCGCGAACAAAACGAATTTTTCTCGCGTGTGCGTGACACCTACCTGGCGCGGGCGCAACAATTTCCGGCGCGTATCAAGGTGATCGATTCATCACGAACCCTCGATGCCATTCGCGCTGATTTATCGGTGCATCTTGATCGGCTGTTGGCCGCATGATCGATATTCTTCCCTGGCAGCGTGACACCCTGAGTGAACTCATCGGCCGTGGTGAACGCCTGCCGCACGCGTTGTTGGTGCACGGCCGCAGTGGTGTTGGCAAAGTTGAATTTGCCCGCAGTCTTGCGCAGTCGTTGTTGTGTGAATCCCCCGAGCAGGGTTTGGCGTGTGGGCAGTGCCACGCTTGTGGCTGGTTTTCCAATGGCAATCACCCCGATTTTCGCGAGCTTTTGCCCGAGGCGCTGGTGGATGAAGACGCTTCCGAGGAGGCGGCTGCCGACACCGATAGCAAAGACAAAAAGAAAAGCAAAGAAATCAAGATCGACCAGATTCGTGGCATCGCCGATTTTATGACCCTCTCGACCCATCGGCATGGTTATCGGGTGTTGTTGATCCACCCGGCCGAAGCCATGAATCTCGCCGCCGCAAACGCGCTGCTCAAAACGCTCGAAGAACCGGCGGCACGCACCGTCATTTTGTTGGTGACCGACAAAATCGGCCGCCTACTGGCGACGGTGCGCAGTCGTTGCCAAAAGGTGCTGGTGCCGACACCAGACGCGGCCGTGGCCCTGGCGTGGCTGAAGATGCGGGGTATGGCCAATGCCGACGACGCGGGTGGTGCACTCGCCGCCAGTGGCGGCGGGCCACTCGACGTTATCGCCTTCGCCGAAGCCGACTATCAACAAGTGCGCAAAGCGTTTGTGTCGGCCCTGTCGGAATCCGCCATGGATTACGCCTTAACCGCGCAAAACTTTGAAAAAGCCGAACTCGCCAATTTGCTGATGTGGTTACAAGCCTGGGTCAACGATGTTATTTCCGAGCGTATGGTGGGGGTGATCAACCACCATCGTGACCAGGCCAAGGCCATCACCCGTATTGCCCGCCAAATCGAGCTGCCGAAAGTTTTTCGCTATGAAAGTGAGCTTCGCCAAACAAGACGGTTGATAAATCATCCACTCAATGCGAGACTGTTGCTCGAACAACTGTTCATTGGTTATAAACAAGCCATCCGGCCCGTCCAATAACTCCGAAGAAAACATCAACCATGGCCGCCGCACAACTTGAAACATCGAGCAATCGTCCGAGTGTGATTTCGCTCAATTTAAAGGGCAAAAGCGCGCTGTATGCCGCTTGGATGCCGTTTCTGAAAGGCGGCGGCTTGTTTATGCACTCCAGCAGGGATCACCAGCTGGGTGACGACGTATTGTTGGTGTTGCAGTTTTTGGACGAACCGCTCAAGTTGCCGATCACCGGCAAAGTTGCGTGGATCAACCCACCCCATTCCGCCGGCAATCGCCCGCAGGGTGTCGGCATTCAATTGCCCGACAACGAAGTCGGCAAAGACCTGAAGAAAAAAATCGAAGGCATCCTCGCGCCGGTCGTCAAATCGGACCGCACCACCCATACGGTCTGACTATTGCCGTCGTTCTTCCATGCTCGTCATTGTTGATCAGATGGAAATTTTGCAATAGTCCCAAATTCTGCTGGATTGAGAACGTGAATCTGTTGGCAATGTTTTTCGGAAATAGGATTGGTCGCGCAATCTGCTAATTTTTTTCGAAACTTCACTATTCTTTTTTGCCGGCAGTACGGCACGTTCTCCATGCGTGCTGCGACCCATTGGTAGTTAACCTGCATAGTTCACGGGTCGGCTCCGCTGCGTCTGGGGGTTTGTCCATTAGCAGTTTGCTGAAATTCTGCTGCGCTCGGTGATGCGGCGTTGGCAAGCGGCACAAAATCCTCATGTATACCGCATACATTCCGGTTTTTCGCCGCTTTCCACCTTGCCTGACCTTCGCTCGCGACGAATTTCAACAAACTGTTAGGTTTTAGCGCACTTTGCCATCCAATTTGGTTTTGATCGAACATTGGGTCTTAGCGCCGATAACATGCCGCTGATTTTTTGTGGATGAGGGTACGTTGCCACAGCCTCCTCTCGGCGTCGTTTGATCCCGGCATCCGCCGTCTCAAAATTCGCCACCACGTGCCCGCATTGTCGAGCGAATCTTAACGCCTTGCGTCTGGTTATTTGACGACGTCAAACTTGGCACGGTCCAACCACTTGCCGGTATCAGGGGCAATCGAATGACGCATTTTTTCAATTAGCGCGCCCAAGTCCGCATCGACCTGTAACGAATCACGATGGAGTTCGCGTAAAAAACGTTCGTCGCGGGCGTGATCCAAAAATTGAATGAGCCCGTCAAAAAATCCACCGACGTTTAATAGCCCGATTGGTTTGGTGTGATATGCCAATTGTTGCCAGGTGAGGGATTCAAACAACTCATCGAGCGTGCCAAAGCCACCCGGCAGGGCGATAAAGCCATCGGAAATAACGGTCATCAGCGCCTTGCGCTCGTGCATGGTTTCGACCACGTGCATTTTCGTCACGCCGCTGTGGCCGACTTCTTTTTCCATCAACAAACGCGGAATCACACCAATCACTTCGCCACCATTGGCCAGACACGCGTCGGCCGCCACACCCATCAAACCCACTCTGCCGCCGCCATACACAAGCCGAATATTATTTTTGGCGAGTGTGGTGCCGAACTGGGCGGCGGCGTTGCGGTAAATGGGATTGGTTCCGGGGGAGGCACCACAAAATAGACAAATCGATTCGAGTTTGTTCATGCTTGATTAAAAAGTTGGCGACGGTTGGTGCGGTCAGCGGGGTGAGGATAAAGGAGGCGGGCGAATTACCACATGCCCGTGGGGGCGTAACCGGCGGCAACCAAGGCGTTGGCCAAGGTGGCCTTGTCGGCAGTGGATACAATGCGGACTTTTTTGCTGGGGATATCAACCTCCACTGTGGCAGTGGCATCAACAGCCTTGACGGTTTTTTGCACAACGCCCACACAATGGCCGCAGGAAACATCTGGAATGGTGAATTCGATCATTTTGACCTCCTTGAATTGGCCCAATGCGGGCTAACATAGCAACTAGATGCGTCCATCCTCAGCAAATACTAGCCCAAATGATTGCACATATGACCGTTCAACTTGACCACCCGCTCGAGCAAATTCACATTCCGGTTGGTGGTATGACCTGTGCGTCGTGTGCCGGGCGGGTCGAGAAGGCACTCAAAAAAATTTCCGGCGTGACTGACGTAACCGTCAATTTGGCAACCGAAATGGCCAATGTTGAATCATCAAACGGGGTGACGCGGGCAATATTGGAGCAAGCGATTGTTGATGCTGGTTATACTGTGCCGCAAACTGAAAAAGTGAAAGTATCCGAACAGAGCGCGGTTTCAGCCAAAAATATCCCAAAACGCGCGCCTTTATTGGAGTTTACCGACGGACAAAAGGTCGTGATTGCCGCCTTGTTGTCCATGCCGATGGTGGTGCCGATGGTGGCTATGCCGTTTGGGCATCACTGGATGTTGCCGCCGTGGTTGCAATTGGCGTTGGCCACGCCGGTGCAATTTTGGTTGGGGGCGCGGTTTTATCGGGCCGGTTGGCACGCCTTAAAGGCGTTCGCCGGCAATATGGATTTGTTGGTGGCCATTGGCACCTCCGCGGCATACGGTTTATCGGTGGTGATGATGTTGACTGCACCCAGCGACGCCACACAGCATTTGTATTTTGAAACTGCGGCGGTGGTGATCACACTGGTGATGTTCGGCAAATGGCTGGAGGGTCGTGCCAAACGCGAAACCACCGCCGCCATCCGTGCCTTGCAAGTGTTGATGCCGTCCACGGCGCGCATCATTGTCGGTGTGGTCGAAAAAGAAATCGACATTGGCGATATTCAAGTCGGCGACCTGATGCGGGTGCGACCGGGCGAACGCTTCGCCGCCGATGGTGTGTTGGTCAATGGCCATACCCACGCCGATGAGTCCCTGATCACTGGTGAAAGTCGGCCGGTGAATAAAGTCTTCGGCGACAAAATTACCGGTGGCGCGGTCAATGGTGACGCGCTGGTGGACGTGCGTGTCAGTGTGATTGGCGCCGAGACGACGGTCAATCGCATCATTCGGCTGGTCGAAGACGCACAAGCAAAAAAAGCGCCGATCCAACGCCTGGTCGATCGTGTCAGCGCGGTATTTGTACCGGTGGTGTTGGTGATTGCGCTGCTGACGATGCTCGGCTGGGGGCTCACTTCCGGCGATTGGGCGGTGGCGGTGATCAACGCGGTGTCAGTCTTGGTGATCGCCTGTCCATGTGCGTTGGGGTTGGCGACACCGGCAGCGATTATGGTCGGCACCGGTGTGGCCGCCAAGCAGGGCATATTGATCAAAGACGCACCGGCACTGGAGACGGCGCATCGCATCACAATTGTTGCCTTTGACAAAACCGGCACATTGACCGAAGGCAAACCAGTGTTGCTCGCCGCCAAATCTTTTGCTTCATCACGCACCGACATGCTCAGCCTCGGCGCGGCGATTCAATCGGGCAGTGAACATCCATTGGCCAAGGCGGTGTTACGCGCCGCCAAGGCTGAACAGATCACATTTACACCGGCTGAAAACATTCGTGCCTTGCCCGGCCGCGGCGCGACCGGAACCATCGACGGCGCAGTGGTGTTGCTCGGCAATGCCCGTTTGATGAACGACGAAGGCGTCGATATCGCGCCGTTGCAGGAACGGGCGGTGGTCCATGAAAAAGAAGGCAAAACCATTACCTGGTTGGTGCGTGGCGGTGCGCTGATTGGTTTTTTTGTGTTTGGCGACGATTTAAAACCGACTGCAAAACCAGCGATTGATGCCCTCAAAGCGATGGGCATCAAGACGGTGTTGATCAGCGGTGACAATCAGTTTGCGGCCGATAAAATCGCCCACGAGTTGGGCATCGAAGAGGTGTACGCCAGTGTGTTGCCGGCAAAAAAAGCCGAGGTGGTGGCACAACTCAAAAACAACGGCAACGTGGTGGCGATGGTGGGCGATGGCGTGAATGACGCGCCGGCGCTGGCGATTGCCGATGTGGGCATTGCCATGTCGGGCGGCACCGATGTCGCCAAAGAAACCGCGGGCATAACCATCATGCGCAGTGACCCGGCATTGGTGGCCGGAGCGATTGAAATTTCAAAACGCACCACCCGTAAGATTTGGCAGAATTTATTTTGGGCGTTTTGTTATAACGTCGTCGGCATTCCGCTCGCGGCTGCCGGCTTTTTGAGCCCGGTGTTTGCCGGCGCGGCGATGGCGTTGTCGAGTGTCAGTGTCATTACCAATGCCTTGTTGCTACGGCGTCGTCCGTAGGATTGCCGTTCCGGCATGGGATAATGCCGCATGTTTATTGACTCCCACTGCCACCTCGATTTTGCCGAGCTGCAAGCCGATGCCGACACTATTTTTGCGCTGATGCGCAGCAATCAAGTCACCCACGCGCTGACCATTTCCACCACCCTGAAGACTTTTCCTGATGTGTTGCGGGTGGCCGAATCCCGCGCCAATTTGTGGTGCAGCGCCGGTGTTCATCCCGACGAGCAGGTCGATGATCACGAGCCGACCGTAGAGGAGTTGTTGCGTATGGCGGATCACCCAAAAGTGGTGGCGATTGGTGAAACCGGCCTTGATTATTACCGTTTGCAAGAGCCGCTCGATTGGCAGCGTGAGCGATTTCGCACCCACATCCGCGCCGCCAAGATTTGCAAAAAACCATTGGTGATTCACACCCGTAGTTCGTCCGCCGACACCCTCAAAATCATGGCCGAAGAAAACGCCGCCGAAGCCTCGGGTGTGATGCATTGTTTTACCGAAAGCCAAGCCGTGGCCGATGCCGCCATCGACATGGGTTTTTACATTTCGTTGTCCGGCATTGTGACGTTCAAGAGCGCCAAAGAGCTACAGGCGGTCGCACTATCCATCCCGCTGGAGCGAATGTTGATCGAAACCGATTCGCCGTATCTCGCACCGACCCCGCATCGCGGCAAAATGAACCAACCGGGTTATGTGAAACACGTCGCTGAATTCATTGCGCAATTGCGTGGGGTGTCTGTGGCGGAAATCGCGGCGGCGACGACGGCGAATTTTTATCGGTTGTTTAAATTTGCCGCACCACGCGCGGCTTAAAGTTGATTGGATCGGGCGGCCCCGGGGCTGGGTGCGGAAATTGCTGGCAAAATGCCGCACTGCGTCACCCACATTCGTATTTTTGGCTGCACCTCCGGTATTATCTCGCGATACAAAATAAATGAGGAGCGGGCACCATGTCCGAAATGACGCGTAGCTTTATTGGTGTGGCCTTGCTGATTTTTATCGGCTGGTTATTTTCGATGAATCGCAAAAGCGTCAATTGGCGCATTGTGTTGTCGGCGTTGCTGCTGCAAATGGGCATCGGTGCCCTGGTGTTGTTTTCTGAGCAAGGCGCGGCAGCACTGAAAGCGATTGCCGAGACGGTGACGAGTGTGCTCAAGTTTGGCAACAAGGGTGCCGAATTTTTGTTCGGTGGGTTGGTCAGCAACAAGATGTTTGAAGTATTCGGCGGCACGGGTTTTGTATTTGCCTTCCGTGTGTTACCGGCCATTATTTATGTGACCGCCTTGATCGCTGTGTTGTATCACCTCGGCGTGATGCGTTGGGTCATCAAAATTATCGGTACCGCACTGCAAAAGTTGCTCGGTGTGTCCAAGATTGAATCGTTTTGTGCGGTCACCACCATATTCCTGGGTCAAAATGAAATGGGCGCGGCGGTGAAACCGTTTGTGGGCCAGCTCAAAGGGCCGACCATTTTTGTCATTATGACTTCCGGCATGGCGAGTGTTGCCGGTGCGGCGTTGGCGGGTTACGCCGGCTTGGGTGTCAAGGTCGAATACTTGATCGCCGCATCGTTCATGGCGATTCCCGGCGGGTTGTTGTTTGGCAAACTGTTGTGCCCGTCGAATGAAGTTGAAGACATTCGTTTCGACAATATTCAATTCGAAGAAAAGAAGCCGGCCAATGTGATTGAAGCCGCCGCCAGTGGTGCCTCGCTGGGTTTGCATATCGCACTCGCAGTGGGTGCAATGTTGATCGCCTTTATCGGTTTGATCGCGCTGTTAAACGGCATGGTTGGTGGTGTCGCTGGCTGGATGGGTTTTGCCGACACCAATATGGAAACCCTGCTCGGTAAGGCATTCGCGCCGTTGGCGTATATGCTCGGTGTGTCATGGGAACATTCAGCGTTTGCCGGTAACCTCATCGGTCAGAAAATGATTTTGAATGAGTTTGTCGCCTATGTTGGTCTGGCACCGTATTTGCAGGACCCCGTTAAGGTGGCTGCAGCCGGGTTGACGGTGATTGATCCACGTACCCTGGCGATTCTGTCGTTTGCGTTATGTGGTTTTGCCAATATCGCCTCGATTGCTATTTTGTCGGGCGCGTTTGGCAGTGTCGCACCGCATCTGCGCGGCATCGTCGCCAAGTACGGTTTGCGGGTGGTGGTGGCCGCAACCTTGTCGAACTTGATGAGTGCCACCATTGCCGGCATTTTTCTGTCTGCACGTTATTGATTCCATATTGAGCGCCAATGCTGACCCAAGAAATCATCCGTAAAAAACGCGACCGCCAGATCTTGACAGCGGCCGAAATTGCCGAGTTTGTGCGTGGTGTCGCCGATGAGTCGGTGAGTGAAGGCCAAATTGCCGCATTCACCATGGCGACATTTTTGAACGGCATGTCCCGTGATGAAGCCGTGGCGCTGACCATGGCGATGCGTGACTCGGGCCGGGTGCTCGATTGGAAATCGTTGAACTTGAATGGTCCGGTGGTCGATAAACATTCAACCGGTGGTGTCGGCGACGTGGTGTCACTCATGCTCGGGCCGATGGTCGCCGCGTGTGGCGGTTATGTGCCAATGATCTCCGGTCGTGGTTTGGGTCACACCGGCGGAACGCTGGATAAGCTCGACAGTATTCCCGGTTATCAAACCAGTATCAGTGTCGAGAAATTTCAACAGGTTGTTCGTGATACCGGTTGCTCGATCATTGGTCAGACCAGTGATCTTGCGCCGGCCGACAAACGCATATACGCCACCCGTGACGTCACCGCCACGGTCGAATCGATTCCACTCATCACCGCATCGATCTTGTCGAAGAAATTGTCGGCGGGATTGGATACGCTGGTGATGGATGTCAAAGTTGGTTCGGGTGCGTTTATGCCCACGGTTGATAAGTCACGTGAATTGGCGCGCAGTATTGTCGATGTGGGCAATGGCGCCGGCATGAAAACCACCGCGCTGTTGACCGACATGAATTCACCGTTGGCACCCTGTGCCGGTAATGCGATTGAAGTATTGGCGGCGATTGAATATTTAACCGGTGTTTCGCGTCCAATGCGATTACATGACGTGACAATGGCGTTGTCTGCGGAATTATTGGCGTCCAGCGGCCTTTTCCAAGACAAAATAGCCGCAATGGCAGCTCTGGAGCGGTGTTTGCAAAACGGCAAGGCCGCCGAGGTTTTTCAACGTATGGTTGCCGCACAGGGCGGGCCGGCCGATTTACTTGAAAAATCGCGCAGCCATTTAAAGATTGCCGCGATTGGCGCAAAGGTGCTGGCGGCATCCGACGGTGTGGTGGCCGCCTATGACACGCGCGCCGTGGGCATGGCGGTGGTGTCGCTCGGCGGTGGTCGTAAACGATCCACTGACAAGGTTGATTTTGCGGTGGGTGCCAGTGAATTTAAGGAATTGGGTGCGCGTGTGCGCAGCGGCGACACCCTTGCGGTGGTGCATGCGCATGACGAGGCATCGGCCAAAGCGGCCGCGCAAGAAATTCAAAATGCGATCACCATCAGTGATCGTGCAGCAACATTTGAGAGTGTGATGGCGGCGGTGCGCTAGCAGTTTGTTGAAATTCGTCGCGCGCGAAGGTCAGGCAAGGCGGAAAGCGGCGAAAAACCGGAATGTATGCGGTATACATGAGGATTTTGAGCCGCTTGCCAACGCCGCATCACCGAGCGCAGCAGAATTTCAACAAACTGCTAGCCGCTGTTTGCCGGATGACTGCAGGTGGCTACGGGTGGCAAAGCCAGCCGCTTAAACTTGGGGGAGAACATCGATGCAGGCACGTAAACGACGCACAACAATTTTGGTTGGCACCCGCAAGGGCCTGTTTATTCTGCACGGCGATGCCAGCCGCGAAAAATGGCGGGTTGAGGGCGATGTGCCGCATTTCCTCGGGCAGATTGTTAATCACGCGGTGATGCATCCTGCCACCGGCACCATCATGGTGGCCGCGCGTGCCGGGCATCTAGGTCCGAGTGTGTTTCGCTCGACGAACGCCGGCAAAAGCTGGCAAGAAGCCAAACAGCCCCCGGCTTTTCCGGCGCGCAAAGAGGCAGCGTATGGCTGGAGTGTCGCGCATGTATTCTGGTTGTCGCCCGGCCACGCCAGCGAGCCGCATGTTTGGTATGCCGGCACTTCACCACACGGCTTGTTTCGTTCCAAAGATGATGGGGTCACGTGGCAGAGCGTCGACGGTTTTAACCTGCATCCGGATCGTTTGAAATGGCTGGGTGGTGCGCAGGAAGCGCCACCGGACGGTGCGACCCTTCACTCGATCAATGTTGATCCGTTTGATGCCAACCACCTCTTCATCGGCATGTCATCCGGCGGAGTGTTTGAAAGCACCGACCGTGGCAAAAGCTGGGCACCACTCAACCACGGCTGCGCAGCGGATTTTTTGCCCGACCCGAATGCCCTGTATGGACACGATCCACATTGCCTGCGGGTCCACCCCACGGCGCGCGATGTGCTCTACCAGCAAAATCATTGCGGCATTTACAAATTGACCGGCAGCGGTGCGCGCCGAACCTGGCAACGCATCGGCAACAACATGCCCAAACCAATAGGCGACATTGGTTTTCCGCTGGTGCTGCATCCACGCAAACCAGACACATTGTGGGTGTTCCCCATGGATGGCACCAGCGTCTGGCCGCGTGTGTCGGTGGGGGGCAAGCCGGCGCTGTATTGTTCACGGGATGGTGGTGCCTCGTGGATAAAACAGGCCAATGGCCTGCCGACGCGACATGGCTGGTTTACCGTGCGGCGTCAGGCGATGTCGGTGGATGGTGCCGATAAAGTGGGCGTATATTTCGGCACCACCTCAGGCGAAATGTGGGCAAGTTTTGATGAAGGTGCCAAATGGTGTTGCCTGATGCAGCATTTGCCGCAGATTTTGTCGGTCGAAGCTGTCAGCTTTTGAAATTGTCCAAATGAAAGTATTGCTGCCAACTCCCTTGGGCGAATTCACCAACGGCTTGCGTGAGCTAGAGGCAAAGGGTGCAACCGTGGATGAACTGCTGCACGATCTCAATGGCCGGTTTCCGGGCATTCGTTTCCGGATGGTCGATGAGCAGAATCACATACGACCGCATATCAAAATATTCATCAATGCCGAGCTGGAACGCTCGCTGGCCCGGCCATTATTGGATGACGATGAAGTGCTGGTGGTGGCAGCTTTGTCTGGTGGCTGACGCCCGGGCTGCAACCGGCGCGATAAAATGAGCGTCAAAACAAATTTATCGGGCTGATGATTGCGCCAATCTTCCGTCATACTTAGCCGCCGTGGTGATTCACGGCGTTTTATTTTGCAGCCTGCCTATTTTTATAGACGCACCGCATTGAATACGCACGATAACCAAACCGACCAACCGCTCATGACCACAGCCAACGACGCAATTGAAGACCTCAGCGCACGCCTTGGGTTGGCGCTGCACAAACAACAACTGATGCTGGTGACGGCCGAATCGTGCACCGGCGGTGGCATCGCCGAGGCGATTACCCGTATTTCCGGTTCCTCGGCCTGGTTTGATCGTGGATTTGTCACCTATTCATACGAGTCAAAAGTGGATTCATTGGGTGTACGGCGCGAGGACCTGGTTGATTACGGTGCGGTGTCAGAGGAAATTGTCACGCAGATGGTGGAGGGAGCCATCACCCATTCGCGCGCCCAGGTCGCGGTGGCGGTGACCGGTATTGCCGGTCCGGATGGTGGCATGCCAGATAAGCCGGTTGGGACGGTTTGGTTTGCCTGGAAATTCCCAAAAAAATCAATCATTTCAGAGGTTTGCCATTTTGAGGGGTGCAGGGAGGCGGTGCGAAAACAAACTGTTTTGCACGCCTTGTCGCGACTCCTGCATAATCTCGAGTAGACCCCAAAAGCCGGTTTCTCCGGCTTTTTCATTAAAAAACACTTGCATTTGGCCATCCAGTCGGATACTGTACGAACATACAGACTGTATTTTCATACAACCCTTATTGTTCCTCAATAATTGACTGGAGACTAGCCATGAACATGAAAGAACCCTTTATGGACGAAAACAAATCAAAAGCGCTCGCCGCCGCGCTTTCACAAATAGAAAAGCAGTTTGGCAAGGGCTCGATCATGAAGATGGGCGAGGGCAATATTGGCAACGATATTATTCCGGTTTCGACCGGTTCACTCGGCCTCGATATTGCGCTGGGTATTGGTGGCTTGCCGCGTGGTCGCGTCGTTGAAATTTACGGTCCGGAGTCATCCGGCAAAACCACGCTGACCCTGCAAGTCATTGCCGAAATGCAAAAGACCGGCGGAACGGCGGCGTTTATTGATGCCGAACACGCGCTCGATCCGACCTACGCCCAAAAATTGGGTGTGAATATCAATGACCTGCTGATTTCACAGCCGGATAACGGCGAACAGGCGCTTGAAATCGCCGACATGTTGGTGCGTTCGGGTGGTGTCGATATTGTCGTGGTCGACTCGGTGGCGGCACTGACACCCAAGGCAGAAATCGAAGGTGAAATGGGCGACTCCCACATGGGTCTGCAGGCGCGCCTGATGTCCCAGGCATTGCGCAAACTCACCGCCAACATCAAACGCTCCAATACCCTGGTTATTTTTATCAACCAGATCCGTATGAAGATTGGTGTCATGTTTGGCAGCCCGGAAACCACCACGGGTGGCAATGCACTGAAATTTTATGCGTCGGTGCGGATTGATATTCGTCGTATTGGTGCGATCAAAAATGGCGACGAAGTGATTGGTTCCGAAACCCGCGTCAAGGTGGTCAAAAACAAGGTCGCGCCGCCGTTTCGTACCGCCGAATTCGATATTTTGTATGGCGAAGGCATCTCACGCGAAGGCGAAATTATCGAGCTCGGTGTGATTCACAAAATTGTTGATAAATCCGGTGCCTGGTATGCCTACAAGGGCGAAAAAATTGGCCAGGGCAAAGACAACACGCGTCGGTTCCTGAAAGAAAATCCAGAAATGGCAAAAGAAATCGAAGCCAAAATCCGTGCCGCTGTCGGTGTCGGTGGTGTGGTTGGTGAGGGCTCGGACGAAAGCGAAGAAGTCGAAGAATAAATCCAAACCAATAGAGGTGGCACGGGCCGGATGTTGCGCAGTTATGCGGCAGTGGGTTCATCCCGCCACAAAAGTTCGATGGTTGGGCCGAATGAGTGTGTACCTCCAGTGCGCATTGTCGTTCGGCCCTTTTTTATGTGCTGAGTTTACGTTCTGTTTACAACCGAATTGGGTGGCAGGTCCACCCGGCATAAGATGACCCATCCCGACGATACCAATCCCCCTAATCTGCAAAAACCAGAAAATCGCGCATTAATTACCGCCTCACTCAAGTTGTTGGCGCTGCGTGATATGAGTCGCATCCAATTTGAAAAAAAATTGGCGGCCAAAGAATTTAGTCGTGATGATATTGCCGCCGCGGTCGCTTGGTGCGAGGCTGAAGGCTGGCTGAATGAGGCGCGTTATGCGGAAATGTTGGCGCGTCGGTTGGCACATCGATACGGCGCATCGCGTATTGGCCAAACGCTCAAACAAAAAGGCGTGGACGGGGAAATTGTTGCGGAGACGTTGGCGGGTATTCAAGACGGCGAATTTAATCGTGCCCGGCAGGTATGGTCACGAAAATTTGCCGACTTGCCAGACTCGGCCGAGGCCCGCGCCAAACAAAGTCGTTATTTGCAATCGCGCGGCTTCAGCTTTGTGATGATTCGCCGGGTTTTGTCCGGCGAGACGATTGAAGCCGGCTCGTATGCAGACGCGCAGATGGGGTGGATGCCGGGATAGTTGCATCGGTCGTATATGCGGCCGGACCGGGCAAAAAAAATGCTGCAGCGCAGCGATTTTTACAATTAAAAACGACCTGAATTGCAAGGAGCCTGATTTTCGCAATGACCACACCGACCGCGATGAGCACAATGAGCGATTTGTTGGGATGGGTCAAATTGAGTCAGGCCAAATGTGGCGCAATCAACAAGTTATGCGGCGGGTCGGATAATTTCAAGAGGTGCTTCAGTCCGGCGTGGCAAATTAGCAGGGAGTTCACGCAGGCTGGTTTTATTTGAGGCGCTGGTGGTCCAGCGCAATAATTTGTCACCAGCGTTTTGGTCTGCTGTCAGCCATACCAATGGCATTGCAGCAATAACCACCAATGATCCAAAAACAAATTGACGTCGTGTGATCATGAATTTCCTAAACTTATTTGGTTTTTGATTAAAACGGATATTCCGTTCCAGTCAGTGTTTCCGTCAGAAGCGCGTCAAAACCCTGCGGCAAACGACCCTGCGAATTTTCTTTCCACCATTTGGTACCATTAGGCTAGGCTAATTTAACATGGCTTTCGGCAAAGTCGCCAGTGAATTTCTCACTTACAATCGCGGCGTATAATTGCTTGTAACAAAAAGATTTGAAAACGCAGAATTTTTACGTTCAAAGATCACCCAGTGATCGCAAAACCAAGTGATGAGTCCGTCGTTTCGTGACTCAAGGGGTTATCACCAATCCACCAATCGCTTGTTCGTGCCAACGTAGAAAATATTATCGCAGGGCCCGTCCGTAAAAGGACAGCTGCTACAACAATTAACAATATTTGTTGCGCGGGCAAACCAGTCCGGGCTTTTTTTAATTTTTTTCCTTGGCACTATCAAAATGGCAAAAGTCACACAATTAAACCCTGAGTCTCGTCCGCGTGCTGTTGAGCTGGGTCATGAAGACGGTCGTAATCCCGGCACAAAATTTGACCCCGCCCCGGTACGCGATGTGCGCGTCAACCGCAGCGCCATCGAGCGCCGCGCCGCCACCATGTCCACCCGGCGGACCGTCAAAAAAGACTGGCAGGCCGCATGGTTGTTACACGCCGTAAAAACCATTGACCTGACCACGCTCTCAGGCGACGACACGCCCGGCACGGTCAGACGTTTGTGTGCCAAAGCAATACAGCCGATTCGCGCCGAGTTGTTAAAAGATTTGCAATTGGGTGACATGAAGCTGCAAACCGGCGCGGTGTGTGTTTATCACACCTTTGTGGCCACCGCCGTTGAAGCGTTGGCCGGTTCCGGTATACCGGTTGCGGCAGTCTCGACGGGTTTCCCTGCGGGGCTGTCACCGTTCCCACAAAAAGTTGAAGAAATCAAAGCCAGCGTGCGTGATGGTGCGGCCGAGATCGATATCGTGATTTCGCGTGAACATGTATTGAATGGCGAATGGCGCAAGCTCTATGACGAAGTCAAAGCGTTTCGTGAAGCCTGTGGACCGGCACACATGAAAGCCATCATCGCCACCGGCGAATTGGGCACCTTAAAAAACATCATGCGTGCCTCGTTGGTGTGTATGCAAGCCGGTTCGGATTTTATCAAGACCTCCACCGGCAAAGAGCCGACCAATGCCACTATTGGTGGGTCGTTGGTGATGGTACGGGCGATTCGCCAATACCACGAACAAACCGGCATCAAAGTCGGCTTTAAACCGGCCGGTGGTATTCGCACCGCCAAACAAGCGCTTGACTGGATGATTTTGATGAAAGAAGAATTGGGTGACGAGTGGCTGCAACCGCATTTGTTCCGCATGGGTGCCTCGGCGCTGATTAATGATATCGAGCGGCAGTTGGAGCATTTTGCATACGGGCGTTATGCCTCGATGCAGTATCAGCCGTTGGGATGAGCGTGGACACGAAACATGAACTGCTTCATGTTTCGCGCCTCGCGAATCCGAGCCGCATGCAGGCGGCGAGGTGGGGCGGAGCCAGCGTGGACACGAAACATGAACTGCTTCATGTTTCGCGCCTCGCGAATCCGAGCCGCATGCAGGCGGCGAGGTGGGCAGAGTGGAAAGACAACTTCAAAACTGTCGTCCCGGATGAGCGAAGCGACAGTCAGGGATCCAATTTTGGTATTGGATGGGAATGAAAGAAATTGGGCCCCGGACTAAATACGGGGCGACAGCATAGAGGTAACTTCAAAACTGTTGTCCCGGATGAGCGAAGCGACGCGCCGGGGCCCAATTTTGTAAGCACAAGGAAACCGCATTCGAAGTGAGCAAACAGTACTACGTCTACCTAATTACCACTGAGCGCTACGGTACGTTGTACGTGGGCGTAACAAACGATTTGGTACGGCGAATTTACGAACATCGGGAAGGCGTGGTTCAAGGATTCTCGAAGCAACACAGATTGCGCAGATTGGTTTGGTTTGAGGCGCATGACGATGTCTTGGCCGCGATCGGACGAGAAAAAGCGATAAAGCGTTGGCGGCGAGATTGGAAGATAAACTTGATACAGGCAATGAATGCGAATTGGGATGATTTGTATGAATCGATTGTTTAGTATCGTCGTGGAAAGTTAGATTTAGCAACGACAAATTGGGTCCCTGACAAAATCAGGGGTGACAGCATAGAGGTAACCTCAAAACTGTCGTCCCGGATGAGCGAAGCGACGGGCCTGCCCCGGTATGCTTAAGGCCGGGGTCCGGGATCCAATTTTGGTAGTAGATGGGAATGAAAGAAATTGGGCCCCTGACTAAATCAGGGGCGACAGCATAGAGGTAACCTCTAAGTTGTCGTCCCGGATGAGCGAAGCGACGGGCCTGCCCCGGTATGCTTAAGGCCGGGGTCCGGGACCCAGTTAATCTAGCAGCACACGAACCACCAAAAAAGTGAACAAGAAAGCCCTCAAAGAATGAAAGTCGCACAAATTCTCAAGACCCTCGAATACGGCCCCGCACCGGAAGCCGCCAAACCCGCGCTCGACTGGATTGCCGAGCACGACGGCAAATTCAAACTGTTTATCGACAACGAATGGAAAAATCCTTCTAGCAAAGAATGGTTTGATTCGGTTAATCCCGCCAACGGCAAAAAACTTGCCAGCATTGCACAGGCGAGCGCCGCCGATGTCAACAGCGCGGTCAAGGCCGCGCGTAAAGCGTTCCCATCATGGAGCGCCACCCCCGGCCATATTCGCGCCCGTTATTTGTACGCCATTGCCCGCCAGGTGCAAAAACACTCGCGGCTCTTCGCGGTGCTGGAAACCATGGACAACGGCAAGCCCATCCGTGAAACACGCGATATCGATATTCCGCTGGTCGCGCGCCACTTTTATCATCACGCCGGTTGGGCGCAATTAGCCGACACCGAAATGCGTGACCACCAGCCACTCGGTGTGGTGGGCCAGATCATCCCGTGGAATTTTCCGTTGCTGATGCTGAGCTGGAAAATCGCCCCAGCCATCGCCATGGGCAATACGGTGGTGTTGAAACCTGCCGAACTCACATCCCTTACCGCACTCTTGTTCGCCGAAATCTGCGCGAGCGTTGGGCTGCCTGCCGGTGTGGTGAATATCGTCACGGGTGACGGCAAAACCGGTGCGGCGATTGTGGACCACGCCGACGTCGACAAAATCGCCTTCACCGGCTCAACCGATGTCGGCCGCATCATCCGCCGCGCCACTGCGGGCACGGGCAAAAAGCTCTCACTCGAACTCGGCGGCAAATCACCATTTATTGTGTTTGATGACGCCGACCTCGATAGCGCAGTCGAAGGTGTGGTCGATGCGATCTGGTTTAACCAGGGGCAGGTGTGCTGCGCCGGCTCGCGCCTGTTGGTGCAAGAAGGTGTGGCCGACAAGGTCTACAAAAAGCTGCGCAACCGCATGGAAAAAATGCGTGTTGGTGATCCACTCGACAAGGCCGTGGACATTGGCGCGATTGTGGATGCCACCCAGCTCAAACAAATTCGTGACAAGGTCGCGCGTGGCGTGGAAGAGGGCGCAACCCTCATGCAGCCTTCGTGGGCGAAGGCATTGCCTGCAGGCGGCTGCTACTACCCGCCGACAGTGCTGACCAATGTCGGCCCGGCATCATCGGTCGCACAAGAAGAAATTTTTGGGCCGGTATTGGCCGCGATGACCTTCCGTACACCGGAAGAAGCGGTGAAGCTCGCCAACAACACGCGCTACGGCTTGGCCGCAACCATCTGGAGTGAAGACATCAACCTGGCACTCGATATCGCCACACAAATCAAAGCCGGCACGGTGTGGATTAACTCCACCAACCTGCTCGACGCCGCCGCAGGCTTTGGTGGCTATCGTGAATCCGGCTTCGGCCGTGAGGGTGGCAAAGAAGGTTTGTACGAATATGTCAAAAGCGTGCCAAACGCGCAGACTGCAAACCTGCGTGGCACCAGCGGCGCACAAACCCGCCAATCCGCGGCCAGTTCCAGCCCAAATGCCTCGAAAAAGTCCGCCAGTAGCGCACTCTCAAAATCTGTCTCCCCGGCTAATTTACGTAACCCCGCCGGGGCCCAATTTGATTTTGGGGCCCAATTTGCTTTTGGAAGTGCAATAGGAATAGACCGCACCGCCAAAATGTTCATCGGCGGCAAACAAGCAAGACCCGACGGCGGCCTCTCCATCAACATCTATGGGTCCAACAAACAACTGATCGGCGAAGTCGGCGCCGGCAACCGCAAAGACATCCGCAACGCGGTTGAAGCCGCACGCGCCGCCGCCAACGGCTGGGCCAAAGCCACCGCGCACAACCGCGCCCAGGTCGTTTACTTCATGGCCGAAAATCTCGCCGCACGCGCTGCTGAATTCGCCAACCGACTCATGCAGCAAACAGGCTGCGCCAAAGCAGCGGCCGATGCAGAAGTCGAAGCATCGATCAGCGCACTTTTCACCGCCGCCGCATGGGCGGACAAATACGACGGCCGCATTCACGGCACACCGTATCGCAACGTCACCCTCGCGATGAATGAACCGATGGGCGTCATCGCCATGCTGATGCCCGATGACCATCCACTGCTCGCACTCGCCACACTCGCCGGCACTGCACTCGCGATGGGCAACGTCATGGTGGTGGTGCCTTCGCCCAAACATCCGCTCTCTGCAACAGACCTCTACCAAGTACTCGAAACCTCAGACGTGCCACACGGCACCTTCAACATCGTCACCGGTGACCGCGACGAGTTGGCCAAGACGCTCAGTGAGCACGACGATGTGGATTCAGTCTGGTACGCGGGCAGCGCAGAAGGGCAAACCGCCGTGCAAAAAGCAAGCGCCGGAAACATGAAGCGCACTTGGGTGCGTGGTTTGACTGGGGCAACGGGCGCGATGCCAAGCGTGGATGAAGTGCTGCCGGGTATTGACGAAGTGCTACGTCAGGCGACGCAGGTGAAAAATGTTTGGGTGCCGTATGGGGCTTAAGCGCATAAACGTCGCGAAACCGTTTGCAACAAGCGATGCTCTCAAAGCTGTTGTCCCTGCGAAGGCAGGGACCCAAGTTCGCTGAAAATGCCCAAACCCCGCCTAGTCATCCTCGCAGGCCCAAACGGAGCAGGGAAGACAACGTCTGCCAAGTATCTTCTCCGCGACTCACTCAAACTTCGCGAGTTTGTCAACGCCGATACCGTCGCAGCAGGGCTTTCTGGGTTTGCGCCAGAGACGGTCGCGTTCGAAGCGGGCCGAATCGTTTTGAATCGCATCAACGCACTTATCGAACTGCGGAGCAGCTTTGCCTTCGAGACGACGCTGTCAAGCAAGTCGCTAGCGCGGATACTGAAAAAGGCCGCGATGGCGGGCTACAAGATAGATTTGATCTACCTTGCATTGCCAAGTGCCGAGTTGGCGGTTGAGCGGGTTGCGGCGCGCGTGAAACTTGGCGGTCACGATATCCCGCAGGCAACCATCGTGCGCCGTTTCCATCGTAGCATGCAAAACCTCGTGACCCGCTACATTCCGCTTGTACACAGATGGAAAGTGTTCGACAATTACCATATTCCGCCAGAGTTACTCGCCTTTGGCACACGACGCAATACAACAATCCTAGTGGAGCAAAAATGGCAAACGCTCAACAAGCTCGCAAAAAACCCATAAGCGCAACTTCGGCGGAAGACGCGCGCGTGCTGGAAGCGCTGAAGCAGGCTTCGAAAGAAGCAAAGCGTGTGGCAGTCGCGAACAAGCTGCCGTTTATCGCTGGCAGAAAACAATCGTGGTCTATTCCAAAATAGTTTGTCAGGAACACATGGACAAAAACTTGAAGACTGGTGGAAAGTGCAATTCGGCTTCGGATTCGATTGTCTTACCCGGTCAGAAGCTCGTTACCTCGTAGACACCCCGGATGCTGACGCCATCCGAAATCGCATTGTTGCGGCTGGATCTCAAAGAGGCCATTAAGTACACAACCCGAAAGCCTAGCAGCCTGTCGGACTTAGCCATAAAGCAATAATCAGCAATAATCAGGACAAGCAATAGTCAGAATAATCAGAGAATAATCAGGGACAGACCACCATTATTTTTCTGCCCAATCGTCGGTAGTCGCGTCTTGCCCCGCGAGCCGTTAGCCATACCGAAAGAACAATGACCATGATCCGCCATGCCTGCCTTATCGTCTGGTCATTTGCCTTTGCCAGCGCCTCAACATATTCGACAGATGCGCCCGACCCGGCACCGTCGATGGCCAAGGCCGCGAGCGCGTTTCTCGCCGCCCTCGACATCGCCAAGCGTGAAAAAGCCAGTATGCCTTTTCATTCTGACGAACGTCTCAATTGGCATTTTGTGCCGAAGGAGCGGCAGGGTGTGCCGATCAAACAAATGTCCGCCGAACAGCGGCAAGCCGCGCTGGCGTTGTTGAAGTCTTCGCTCTCGGTCAGCGGCTTCAAGAAAGTAGAGACGATTAGAAATCTCGAAGAGGTGCTGCACGCTATCTCTGGCAGTCCGCGACGCGACCCCGAACTGTACTACTTCACGGTTTTTGGCGAGCCAGCGGAGAAGGGCGCTTGGGGTTGGCGGTACGAAGGCCACCACACTTCATTTAATTGGACGGTGGTTGATGGCAAGCTGGTGGCGAGTACGCCCCAATTCACGGGTGCGAACCCGGCGGATGTCGGCGACGGGCCGCGCAAAGGCACCCGCGCGCTTGCCGCTGAGGAAGATCTGGGCCGCACCTTGGTGAAGTCGTTGAGCGAAGAACAATCAAAAGTCGCCGTGGTCAGCAGCACGCCGCCGTTCGGCAGCGGTGCGCCGTTGGGCATCATCACCGGCAATTCCCGCGAGGCGGCGATTCAGGAAGACAAAGGTATTGCCTATACAAAGCTGACCGAGGCGCAGCAGGGGCTGCTGCTTTCGTTGATTCAGGAATACGCGTCTGCCCAGCCGCCGGCGGTGGCGCAGGCGCGATTGGCGCGTGTCCGCGCCGATCTGCCGAATGTGAAGTTCGCCTGGATGGGCGGCCGCGAGAAAGGCCAGGGCCACTACTATCGTATTCAGGGTGTGACCTTTTTGATCGAGTACGACAACACGCAGGACAACGCCAACCACATCCATGGCGTTTGGCGCGAATTCAAGGGCGACTGGGGCAAAGACGTGTTGGCCGAGCACTACCGGACGGCCCCGCACCATGCCAAGCATCGCCGTGGTGATAAGGACGCGAAGACGTCGAATGCCGGGAAGTAAGTCCGCGGGATACGGGCACGATTTGAAGGGGCCCCAGTTCGTCGTTTCCTCGCGCTACCAAAATTGGGTCCCGGACTTTCGCTGCGCTAATCCGGGACGACATTTTATGCCGCGCCGCGCCCGACTCTCGCTTGCTGGCATCCCCTGGCACATTATCAAGCGCGGTAATAATCACGCGCAGCGACGGGTCACACGCAGCGACGGTAGACCCTATTTACTTATTTGATTGGTTGAGGAAATATTTTGTCCGTGTGATGGGTTGAGGAAATTAAAAATAGAATGGCATGGACGATTCAACACGTCATCGCGACTAGGATAAAGAACTCTTAGTCGGAAAAACAACAATCTCCAGATGCCTGTATCGGTGGGCATTTCACTGTTCCGTAACTGCAAAAAACACAGCAATCACCGGCATTGGGTTTGAGCAGGGTTTTGCAGCCGAGGCATTCATAAAACCATTGGCAGGCATCGGTCGGCATGGTCTCGGTTGCCTGGTGGGCGCAAGCCGGGCAGGTGAGGGTGCTTTCGAGGATGATTGTGTCGGCTGCCATTATTTTTTGACCTTGGCTGGAAAGCCGATTTCCGTAATGACCTTCGCCAATTTTTCTGCGTTTGTTTTGTCCGGGTCAAACGTAACCTGCGCCAAATGTGTAACGAAATTGACGTTGGCGGTTGTCACGCCCGGCGTTTTGGTGAGCAGTTTTTTTACGGTGATCGGACAGGTTGCGCAGGTCATGCCTTCGACCACCAAGGTCGCCGACTGCAATTCAGCGGCGGTGGCGATATTAAAATGCAATGCGGTAAAAATAGCTGTGAGTGCAGCCGCCATAAACAGTTTTGATCGGGTCATGATTGTTCTACTCCAAAAGGGGAAGAAGGAAAAAAGCCAGTCCCAGCAACATCACCGTCGCCATCACCAGCCAGAAGACGATGCGCTGACGATGCAACACAGCAGGTGATGCGCAGACTTCATCGGGCGCACATTGACGTGGCTGGATGTAAAGCGAATAAAACGCATACCCCAGCGAGGCAACGGCGACGACGATAAACAGCGGCTGGAAGGCCTCCAATGCGCGCAGTGATGCCATCCATGCGCCACTTAAGCCCAATGTGACCAGCAGCAGCGGCAACACGCAGCAGGCGGTGGCACCAACGGCCGCCAGTAATCCGGTAACTAGTGATGATCGATAGACTATTTTTGAATTCATTGGGGGAATCTTTCGGTTGGTAGCCTGCTCAAACATTATCCTATCCCTGTACCTAACTACGGAGTCAAGCGATGTCTTCCCCAAATTTCACAATTGGCCAGGCCGCCACCCATGCGGGCGTGCATGTTGAAACCATTCGTTTTTATCAGCGCCAAGCCTTGGTGGAAGAGCCGCAACGGCCACTGGGTGGTATTAGGCGTTATGACGACCGGGTGGTCGCCCGTGTGCGATTCATCAAACGCGCCCAACAACTCGGTTTTACGCTTGAAGAAATAAAAGGGCTGCTGAAACTTGATGATGGACAAAGCTGTCGCGATGCGCGAATTGTCGCGGAACGAAAGTTGATTGATGTGGAAGCCAAACTGAAGGACCTGCGTTCAATGCACCGCCAGTTGAAGTTGTTGGTCGCCCAGTGCCAGTCGGCAAAAGGCAAAGTGGGCTGTCCGTTAATCAATTCACTTGCAGGAAAGTGCGGAAAGTGAATTTCGAGAAAAAATCGCAGGGGCAGGCTGTGGCGGTTCGATTAGAGTGCGTGGTCTATCTGCCAAAACTCAATTGAGGCAATCTTAAGAATATCTACCCGCCGGCAAAGCTGAACCCGGCTGCGCGATCCTCTGCCTGCTGGCGTTTGGCCAGTTCCATACTGCGGCGCTTACTCGGATGACTGTCGGGAAGCCGGGTCGGGTCGAGGCGTATACGTTCCACCCGAATTGACAATGACTGCGCTTGGTTGCGCATGGCGTCGGCGGTGTGTGCGGTTTCTTCGACCTGGGCACCATTTTGTTGCGTGACCTGATCCAGCTGGGTGACGGCGAGATTGATTTGTTCGATGCCAACCGCCTGTTCACGCGCGGCGACACTGATGGCGCTGACCGTTGCCAACAGGCTTTCGCTGGACTGCACCATGCCTTGCATGACACCGTCGGCCTGTAGCACCAAGGCGCTGCCGGCTTCAACACTTTCCACCGTTGTTTCAATCAGGCGTTTGATTTCTTTGGCTGATGAGGCGGATCGCAGCGCGAGCGCACGCACTTCACCGGCAACCACAGAAAAACCGCGGCCATGTTCACCGGCGCGTGCCGCTTCGATGGCGGCGTTGATCGCCAGTGTATTGGTTTGAAAGGCGATGGCATCAATGATGTTGGTGATTTCAGTAATTTTTTGGGCGCTGGCACGAATGTCGTCCATTCGTCGGGCGGTTTGGCTGACCACGTCGCGTCCCTCGCGGGCGTTGTCGATCGCCTCGCGCGCTGATAGGGTGGCCTGTTGGGTGTTGTCAGCGGTTTGGCGAATCGAGGCGGCAAATTCGTCGGTGCTGGATGCGGTTTGTTCCAGTGTTGCGGCTTGTTCTTCGGTACGGCTGGACAGTGCCGCCGCGCCCTGCGCCAGTTGTTCGGACGAGGCCACCACCTGCCAGGCCATGTCGCGCGTTTCGCCAATGATTCGTGCTAATTTTTCCTGCATGTCGGCCAGTGCTTCGATGAGTGGTCGCACCTCGCCACTGTGCGTGGCGTCGATGCGTGAAGCCAGCCGACCGGCGGCAATTTCTTTGGCAATACACACGGCTGACCGCAGTGGATGGGTGACACGATAAAAAAACACCAGATTGATGGAAACAATGCCCAGAAAACTGATCAGCAACATGGCTGAAATCATCCAACCACCGAGACGAGCGGCGTCCTGCGTGTTGCCGGTTGCTTCAGTACCGATCTTGGACAGCAGCCACCAGCCGATGATGGCGGTGGCTATTTGTGTGAGCAAAAATAGCGCTCCGGCCAGCATGGTGACCGTGCCGCGGAGGTTTACATTTGAATTGTCGTTGCTCATTTGGCAGGCCGGTTTAATGATTATTTGCAATAAAAGGGGCAATGTACACAGGGCAAATTGTTTGATTGTTTTTGCGTCCCATACAACCGCAAAACACGATTTTCGGCGTGGACTGTTATATATCTAATCGGCATTAATGACGCAGGCTTGATACCTATCAGCGGGCCATTTGACCTGCCCAGGTCACCCATTGGGGCGGGTTTACGACGGCAAATCGGTTAGCGCCAGCAAGGCAAAACTGACCAGCCAGTGGGTCGCGACAAAATCACCACCCACAACGTGGGGCAGTGCGGCGGCAAGGTGGCGGTCGGCGGCGCGGTTAAAAACGCGCTGGTGTTGCGGTAACTTGGCGCCAAGTGCACGCAAACACCAGGCGCGTGACAGATTCAGGCCATCCAAATGTACCAATTGCCCGTCGCTTCGCGAGCCAACAATGACCGGCTCCAGCCAGGTTTTGATGGCACGGGCGGAAGGTTTAAATTGTTGCCACCAATCCGCAAAATGTTTTGCACGCACTTCACTCATCAACAGCGCTTCGCACAATCCCGCCGATAAAAAATCACTGCCACCCGGTTCGTAGTCCGCCGGGTATTTTTGATCACGATCAAACCAGCGGCGGGCGGCACCGGATAATGCGCGATGTGCAGCGATACGGCGTTGTTGTTTGGCGTAACGCAGCGCGAGGGTCATCGCGAAGGCGCTGTTGGCATGGGTGCCGGCGCGCTGCGGGTAATGGGACAGCGGCAGAAATTGACACCATCGGTCGAGGATGAGTGTTGCGAGCGGGGCCAGACAATCAGCCCAGTGTTTGGCCGGCGGGTGGTGCTGTGCGTATAAAAGCAGTTCAGCGTGCAATTTTAATAACCACGCCCAGCCATAAGGACGTTCGAAGCCTGGATTTTTTTTGAGATATGCCAACTCACTACGCGCCTTGGTGATTGTAAATCGCGCCGCAAAATGCTGATGGATGGTTGCCCGTTGTGGCAAATCCGGGTGGATTCGTAACAGGCAAAGCAACGACCAATGCATGTGCACACTCGAGTGCCAGTCATAACTGCCGAAAAAAATCGGGTGCACCTGGTGTGGTGCCGCACAATCGTAGTCACCTGTGCGCAGATGCTGCATCGCATACGGATAACGCTGCGCCAGGCAAAACAAGGCGCAGTCTGCGAAGGTCGTTGACTGCGTCAGGTCCGGCGTCATGTGCCGCGCGGCAGACATGATGATTTGTAGGGTGCCGTTATGCGCAATATGTCATGCCGCTTTCGCGGTGGTATTTTTTGCCGCATTCATTTTTGTTAGCGCCACCGCCAGACGTTGAATGGCTTCGGCAATTTGTATGGGCGTGGGCGTGGCGAAACTCAGACGAATCGAATGTCGCAACGGCGCATCGGCATAAAAATGTTCACCCGGCACAAAGATCATTTTTTCCTGAACGGCAAACGACAATAGTTTTTCTGAGTTGATGCTGGTGTCGGTCCATTTTGCCCACAAAAACATGCCGCCATCGGGTTGTGTATAGGTGAGTGCGCCAGCCAAATGGCGTTTTAATGCGTCGGCCAGTGCCTCGTTGCGTTCTTTGTAACTGGCGCGAATTTCCGGCAGGCGTTCGTACAAGCGGCCGGATTCAAGATAACGCGCCGCCACCGCCTGGGTGAAGGTCGAGGTATGCAAATCCATGCCTTGTTTGGCGATCTCGGCATAGTTGCGCAAAGCCGCCGGCAACACCATCCAGCCAATACGGAAACCGGGGGCAAGAATTTTCGAGAGGGTGGACAGATAGCCACACCATGCCTCGGCACCGGGAATATCTTTGGCCAGCGCAATCAACGGCGGCAGCGATTCGCCGCGCGAGCGCAACTCACCATAGGGGTCGTCCTCAATCACAAACACTTGATGTTTGACCGCCAGTTGTAATAATTTTTTGCGCCGCGCAAGCGACATGGTCGCCCCGGACGGGTTGGCGAAAGTCGCCACGGTATAAATGAGTTTTGGTTTGACGACACAGCTGTCGAGCATTTGTTCGAGCGCGTCGACATCCATGCCGTTGTCATCCACTTCCACGCCGATAAATTTGGCTTGCGCGAGTGCGAAGGTTTGAATCGCCGCCAGATACGATGGTCGTTCGATACACACTACGTCACCCGTATCGAGCATCACCCGCGCCATTAAATCAATGCCTTGTTGTGAGCCGGTGGTGATGATGATCTCACTGGCATCCACATTTGCGCCACGTTTTTGCATGACATGAGTCAGCGCCTGGCGTAAATCCGGTTGACCCGCGGTGACGCCGTACTGCAAGGCTGCCACCGGTGCTTCCTTCATGACATCTGCGCTGGCCTTGGCAAGCCCGGCAAAATCAAACAAATCCGGCGCGGGCAATCCGCCGGCGAGCGACAACATGCCGGGTTCGGCGGCGCGCTTGAGCAAATCACGAATCGCTGAAGAGGAGACGTTGCGCATACGTTGCGCGACCGGATAAATGGGGGTGGTCATGTGGATTCCTGAAATGGCGGTTTGGTTGATATTCTGGCAATCATGTCGGACCATGGCGATACCGCGGTGGCATCACCCGCCGATGGGGACAGGCGCGTTGCAATGTTGACCTGACTGTCAGCATGGCGAATATTTTAATGGATTGTCGCGGCTGCGGCCGGTGCGTGCTTAACCGCGCTATTTTGAAGCCGAATGCGGCTCAAAATTTTGCGGGCCACCAAATAAAAATCCCTGGAACAGCCGGCAGCCGTGGGTGGTGAGGAAAGTGCGTTGTGCATTGGTCTCAACGCCTTCTGCAATCACGTTTAATCCCAGACTTTGTGCAATCGTGACAATTGCGAAGGCGATGGCCGCATCGTTTGCATCGGTTAACACATCACGCACGAATGACTGATCAATTTTTAATTCGTCGAGTGGCAAACGTTTCAAATACGAAAGCGATGAGTAACCAATGCCAAAGTCATCCAGCGCAAAGCGTACACCGGTCATGCGTAATTGAATCATTTTATCAACGGTATTTTCGATATCGTCAAGCAACATGCTTTCCGTCAGCTCGAGTTTGAGCAGGCGTGGGTTGGCGCCGGTTTCATCCAAAATTGAATGTACCACCGCCACAAAATCGGGATGGCGAAATTGTCGGCTGCTGACATTCACCGCCAGCACCCAGGTTGCCTTGTCCGGTTCCGCCGCCCAGTCAACCAGATGCTGGCATGCCTTGCGCAGCACCCAGGTGCCAATGCCGACAATCAGCCCCGACTCCTCTGCCAGCGGAATAAATTCATTGGGTGGTATCACGCCGTTCAAGGGGTGATTCCAACGCACCAGCGCCTCCGCACCGACGATTTTTGATTGGTCGTCGACCTGGATTTGGTATTGCAGCACCAGTTCATCTCGTGCCAGTGCCTGGCGCAAATACGAGTCCATTTTGGCGCGATCATTCAATTTGATTTGGATGCGCGGATCATAAAACCGCATGGCATTACGGCCGGCGGACTTGGCTTGATACATCGCCACGTCGGCACGTTTAATGAGCTCGTCGACCGTGTCACCCGCGTCGGCAAACAAAGTCACGCCAATACTTGGCGAGCTGAAATGTTCGCGACCCGCCACGTCGTAGGGCATATTCAGGACGTCGAAAATCTTCCGGCCGATCACCTCTGCCTGCTGTGCGGCATTGAGGGCGTTGTCACTCAAGTCTTCGAGCATCACTAAAAATTCATCACCACCAAATCGTCCGACAGTATCGATGGCGCGAACACAGTCCAACAGCCGTGCCGCGACTTGTTGCAGCAACATGTCACCATGATCGTGTCCATAGGTGTCGTTCAAGTCCTTGAAGTGATCCAGATCAATGAACAACAACGCGCCCTTGCTCCCGGTGCGCATGCTCACCGTCAGTGCGTGTTGCAATCGATCCGACAACAGTCTGCGGTTCGGCAAATTGGTCAAGGTGTCGTAAAAGGCCAAACGGGCGATTTCGGTGGCGGCGGCTTTTTTCTGGGTAATGTCTTGCAGGCTGAACTGCAATAATGCGCGGCCGGCGTATTGGAATCGCATTAAATGCACTTCGGCATCCCATTCGCGACCGTCCGGGTCACGATGACGCCATTCAATCAGTTGTTCACCATCACGTAGCGCCCGCGCAATATTCGCTTCGGCCGCGGCAGCAGATGGCGTGCCATCGTATTGAAACGGCGCGGACACGTCCGTTAGTGTCAGGTTGAGCACCGCTTCCCGGTTGGCGGCGCGATAAATGGCGACCGCGGCAGGATTACAATCAACAAACCTGCGTGTTTCGGCGTCAAGCACTACCAATGGAATACGCGAGTCAATAAACAACACTTTGTTATAGGCTTCGCTTTCGCGGAGACGGGCTTCAGCTTCGTGTTGAACGATGATTTGTCGCCGCAATTTTTGCGCCTGGTCTGCCAAAGTTTGTTGATTGTCTTGCAGCAGGATCCGCATATTTTCCTGCGCGCCGGCAAGTTTCCGTACCTCTTCGATCGGACTCTCGACCATTGCCGATACTTGAAAGTCGAGTTTGCCCATGCGCTCACTTGCCGACGCCAGTTGTTCCAATGGTTCCGCGATGCGTTTGGCGTAGCGCCGCAAAATCAGCAGGGCGACCATTAAAATCAATAACATGCCAAATATCAGGGCGATGCCTAGTGTTGTCCAGGTTGGTGCAAAATCGTCGGCCGGTGCCAGCGTCACCACTCTGAGCATCTGGCCACCCAACGGGTATTTCTGGATGCGTCCCAGCCATTCCTCGCCGCCCGAATAAAAATGCAAAATTTCAGACGAGGTCTGTTTGGCATCATCTTTTTGGTTCAACGCAGCGCGGATTGCCGGCAGTGGCAATTCCGTCGCCGCCCCAAGAATTTTTTTGAACCAATCCGCCTCACTGACGCCGCTCGGCGGTGCCGGCAGGGCCAGTACGCGGTTATCATCGGTCATCACCAGCGCGAAACCGCGCGTGCCGACATTGGCACGCATCGTCATTTGGGAAAGATCGCGCAACATCAAGTCAAAGCCGATGACAAAATCGCGCCCATCTTGCAGGACAATTTTTGTCGACGCGGTAATACCCGGATCTCCGGTGGTGAAAAAAACATACGGCGGCGTCCAATACACCTCACGGTTGTTTTTTATTGCGCCGGTAAACCAGGGTCGTTTGCGCGGATCGTAGTCGACTTCCCGCCATTCGCTGATGACCCGACCGTCCATTTGTTGGTCGAAAAACAAATGCCGATTGCCGTTTTTGGGTACATCGGTCATGCGATTTCGCCATCGCCCATCCGGGCGCTGCAGCAGTAGCCAGCCCTGGCCGTTGTTGGTCCCGGCGACAACCGAAGTGACCTGCGGCAGAGCATCGAGAACCGGGCGAAAAAGTTGATTGAACGCTTGCGGGTTATCCAGATCGGGCGCGACCCCATTGACCCAGCCACGGCTCATCGCCAGTAATTCGACCGCCTGCGTAAAGGTCGCGTCAAGGCCTGCCTCGACACGCGACGCGGCAACGGTGAATTGGCTTTTGGCAATACTCTCCGATAATGGCCGGACGCCAAAAACGATAAAGCCGGCACTCACCAGTGCGGCGGTACAGGTCACAATCAGCGCCACCCGCAGCAAAATCGCCCGACGCAGGGTGGTGCTGGTCTGGTTAGGCGGGTGTGGTGGCAGCGTGCTGGATGGAGCGATTTGCATGTCTCAGATTATCAGTTAGTGCGGCTGCATCACCATCTGAACAGAAAAAATGCATAAATATGAATTGTGAATGGTGCGCGGCGAATGTCTGTTTTATTTTTGCTGGTTCGGCACCATGACCAATGCACCAAATTGGGTAATCAATAAATTAATCAGTCGATGAAAAATATGCGACAGAAAAATATATGCGAACCGAACCGAACCGAACCGAACCGAACCGAACCGAACCGAACCGAACCGAACCGAACCGAACCGAACCGAACCGAACCGAACCGAACCGAACCGAACCAAAATGCAATAAATGCCGGGCACCCGTAGCCGTGTTTGGCAAATGAGCACGGAAAGAGAACGCAAAAGCGCATGTTCAGCGGCCTGTTATCGAGCGCAAAGGTCCGATGTTCAATGAAAACCAAATTGGATGGCAAAGTGCGGTAAAACTTAACGGGCAACGCCCTGAGCGAGTGGGGCCGGACCGTGAAATATGCAGGTTAGCCGTGCTCTTTTAAGCGAATCGCCATAATGGCCTGGCTGCGCAGCGTACGCAGCAATCGCAGATCGGCTTCGTCAATATTGACCGATTTGGTTTGCCGATCGGCATAAATTAATCCAATGGCGCGTGACTTGATCATCAATGGCATCAGCAACATGCTGCGTGCGGCCAGTTTTTTTGCGTACCATGACGGCATCAGTGGCGCAATTTTTGGGCTGGTCACGTCCTCAATGGAGACGTCGGCACCACGGCTGATTGCGCCATAAAAAACCGTTTTTGCGGGTTGCAGTGAAATCTCAACCCCCTCACTGATCATTCGATCTGCGTCTTGACCAATAGCGTGACGGCAATTCATGCTCAAGCCGTTTGCGGACCGCAAAAATAGCAGTACCCGGTTAAACTTTGCGCCGCGGTAAATGGTCTCCAGAATCATGCGTAAGGCCTGATTCAAATCGTATTCACCAGCGAGCGTATCGGTAATGTCCTGAATGCCGGCGAGCAATTGCGCGCGTTGGTCATCCGTGGCGGGCAATGTCGAGGCGGCGATTTCGCCGGGAATTGGCATAACGGCGTTTTCATCATCCGCGCCGCCCGCCGCCAACATGGCAAACGATTGGGTGCGCTCAATGGTTGGATCGTCGCCACGCAATGCCGCCGCCATGTGATTGGCTTCGAGGGCGAGTCTGCTGATGTGGCAGCGCAGGCCGAGGGTGGCGGAATCCATTTTGAATCGATCACTTGCGTTGTCCACAGCCCGCGCCACGGCGTCGGTGGAAAGGCGCATGGCCCGGCCGTATTTGGTCATGATTTTTTTGAGAATTATCCGGCGGCTGCCAGCATCGGCACGCACCATCAAATTGGCGATATCAGTAGCGCAATTGGCAATGACCCGCGCCGGTTCGCGATCATAAATTGTCGCGGTGACCGTTTCGGTTTCACACGGCGGCATACTGGCGATAATTGCCGGTGGCAGTTTCCAATGACGGGCGACACCCACACCCAGCAACGAATAACTGACGCCAATCACTTCCCGAGCGGCACGGTCATCGGTCATTTTTCGCGTGCTGGCGACTCTGGCGATTTGTTTGGCTTCATCATGCAAATAGAATGTCGCGACCAATTTTCCCAATGAATGAAACATGGCACAAATGGCCATTTCCTCGGCGTCGGCACGACCAACCTGTTTGGCCAGTTCCACTGCCAGCACACTGCTGAAAAAACAGCCGCCGATAATATCCTGCATATCCTCGGCCTGACTGCGATTTTGTAGATGTTCGAATAAGACCAGTGACAAGGCGATGTTGCGAACCGTGTCCAGCCCCATTAACGATACGGCGCGCGACACGGTGCTGATCGAGCCGCCGAAGCGGTTATATCGCACGGCATTGATGACCCGCAAAATTTTATTGGTCAACGCCACATCGGTGAGGATGATGTTGGTCAGCTTGCTGGTTGGTTCGCGATCCGATGCGATGATCTGGTTAATGGCAGAGACCGCCCCGGACAACACCGGAAAGTCGCTTTTAAAACGCATACGCTGCAACAAAAATTCCAGTGTTGCCGACGATTCAGCGCTGCCGGCGGCCGCGTTAACATCCTCGTCACCGTCTTCGGATTTGTTTTCCGGGAGCAAATAGTCGTCGAGTGCAGTGATCAAGTCTTCGCCGCAGGCATAACGGTCGGCCGGATTTTTGGCGATCGTGCGCATAACGATTTGATTGAGTTTGGGGTCGATGGCAGGGTTACGGCTGGCAACTGCATCAAAATCGGCCGCGACCATGCCGCGAATGGTGTCGAGGGCACTCATGCCAAACACAGGCGGGGTGCCACACAACATTTCGTACAACACGATGCCGAGCGAAAACAGGTCAGAGGCAATGGATGGGTCTGCGCCCGCGGCTATCTCCGGGGCAATATAACTTGGTGTGCCAGAAAAGCCGGGTACCGGCATCGCTGTTGATTTCCGCAGCTCGGTGCCGTGGTGGTCGGTGCCGTGGTGGTCGGTTCGTTTTGCGATGCCAAAATCAGTCACTCTTGCCACACCGTTGGCGGCGACCATGATGTTGCCCGGCTTCAGATCACAGTGCAGTGTTGAACGCCGGTGCGCATAAGCAAGCGCACGCGCGACATCGATCGCCAAGTTCACGGCTTCGAGCACCGGCAGACGATGCCGTGTACGAATTATTTTTTGCAAGGTACTGCCGTCAACATATTCAAACACCAGATAGGTGCCACCGTCCTGCTGTTGCGCGTCAAACAGGGTGACGATGTTCGGGTGCTGCAGCCCGCTGACCATGCGCGCTTCAATCAGTTGTTTTGCATCCGCAGACGGGTTTTTCTTGCCATTGAGGGTTTTGATGGCAACCAAGCGGTGCAGACGGGTGTCTGTCGCCAGATAAACGGTTCCATGCGCGCCGCGGCCTAGTATGCCCTCCACTTCAAACCGGTCGAAGCGTGGCAACGGCGGGGTGGATGCGGGCTGTTTTGTCGTGGCGGGTGATGGCATGGTTATACGACGCTCTTGGACAATTGCAAACAAAAAATGACGCCAATCAAAACACGGACTATAAGGGCGTCCGCTGCCGGTGCGCCGGTAAAAACCGGACGCAGGATTACCATTCATATCGGTTGTTCGAGTTAAATCTTGAGGCTTAGCCTGCATATTTCACGGGTCGGCCCGCCTTATATACGCTTTTCATTCTTGGCGACCTATAAATTCTGCGAATCCAAACTGTACTTCGTAAGGTTGATGGCCTACACACTCGATAGCAGGCGGCTGAGCGGCGCTTTTCCGCTCTCTTCCCTCGTAATATCTCGATATTAATCGGTCAGTCGAGCAAAAAATCACTCGCCCATCCACCCACACTCGAGTGCGTCCCCGTGAAATATGCAGGTTAGCAATTTGTTGAAATTCGATGCGAACCAAAGAATTCAGAAAAGTAATTGTTGTCACGAACAGTCCTCCCCTTTGAAAAGGGGAGTTAGAGGGAATTTTCGGTGGTTAACGCCAAGGTAACCGTTAAAATCCCCCTCAATCCCCCTTTTTCAAAGGGGGAAGAATCAGCTCCGACACCTGTAATTTGAACAACATCGAATTTCAACAAACTGTTAGGGGTGTGTTTTGTGGCGGCCGGCCGGGTGCCGAATGGATCGGTCGAATTGTGTATGGGCGTGCTATTTGGCCGTTTGCAGTGCAAACTAGAACCTGTGCGGCGTGCGCCGCGATTGACAGGAGAAAATGATGAGTGATGGTTCTTTTTGTGTGGTGTTTCGTTCCAACATGGATGATGCTTATCATCAATTGCTGGAAGGATATTTGCAGGCCATGCCGTCTTCTTCACTGACCCCGTTGTCCTGCGCCTTTTGTTCCTCGGTCGAGGTCGTCGAGCCATTTGTGCAATTGCGCCTGACCCAATTGACCGACCCCGGACACATCTGGTCGGTGCAGATTCCAACCGGCGTGGTGGTGGCGATCATTGACCAAAGTGAAGCCTTGAATCCGATTGGGTTCCAGGCCAAAGTGGATCAGCTCGCCTGAGATGGGTTGATCGTTGCGTTTTTTATGGAGTCGTGATGGACCGGATTGTTTTTTGGTTATTGCCGATATTGGCGGTCGCCAGTTTTGCGCCGATGGCCCTGGCGGTCGATTCAACCTCAGGGGCAGTCTATTACCCCCCCCGCTTTGAATGGCAAAAACGTGCCGCTGCCGAAGTCGGCATGGATGCCACGGCGCTGGACGAGGCGGTTCGATATGTACTCACCAAGGATAATCCGGCACCCAGGGATCAAGCCTTGGCACTCACCCGAACTTTCGGTGCCGCCGAGCCGCACTTTGGCGGCTTAATTGGTCCGACCAAATCACGCGCGGCCATCAACGGGTTGATTGTGCGACGCGGTTATGTGGTCGCCGAGTGGGGTGCCACCCAGAGTGTCGATATGACCCACAGTGTCGCCAAGACTTTTCTCACCACTACGGTTGGATTGGCGTGGCAACAGGGTCTGATTCGGGACGTCAATGATCGGGTGGCGAGCTACATGCCGCGTGATGTTGATTTATTTGATGCGCCTCACAATCAACCGATCACCTGGGATCATTTGTTGCGGCAAACCAGTGATTGGCAGGGCACCTTGTGGGGCAAGCCAGATTGGGCGGACCGACCAGAAGGCAAGATGGACGAATGGCCCAACCGCAAACTCAATGCGCCCGGCAGCCGTTTTAAATACAACGACGTACGTATCAACGTGCTGGCATTGGCGACATTACATGTTTGGCGTCGGCCACTGCCGGAAGTGTTGCGCAGCCACATCATGCAGCCGATTGGCGCATCGAATACCTGGCGTTGGCACGGTTATGACAATTCGTGGATTCAACTCGACGGCCAACACATGCAGTCTGTTTCCGGCGGTGGCCACTGGGGTGGCGGGATGTTCATCAATGCATGGGACCTTGCACGGTTTGGCTATTTGATGTTGCGCAATGGCAAGTGGCAGGACAAACAAATCATTTCAGCGGATTGGCTACGGTTGGCGCGAACACCCGGCAGTGTCAATGGTGAATATGGTCACGCCAATTGGTATTTGAACCCGGCAAAAAAACGTCTGAGCGCCGCCCCAGTTTCAGCCGTGACCTTTAACGGCAATGGTCAGAATATTGTTTATATCGATGCAGAAAATGATTTATTAATGGTGGTGCGCTGGATCGACAGCACCGCATCACTGAATGAATTTGTTGGCAAGGTGATCGCCGCCATAAAATGAAACAACCTTTATTCAATCGAGACCGCCCCCACCAATAACAACTCACACGAACCGGCACCGCTGTCTTCACGGCTGGTGGATGAGTGCCAGCGCCAACCATCGGGGTGTTTCACGTTGATGAGCCGGCCCTTGAGGGTGACGGTGTCGCCCGGGCGGACTTTTAGCAGCTGGTTTTTGATGTCCTCGTCGGCGGGCACCATATGGGTATTGGCCGAGGTGCGGATAATGGTGCCCACGTCAATCGGCGCGACGCCGCTCCAACGATATTGATACCAGCGCTTGCCCTGGCTGATATTGAGTTGATCGGTGATGCGGTGGTCCGACATGGGCCCCCAACCGAGTGCAAAATCAACCGGTGACAAATCCGCTTCGCGATCAATGCGGTAACGCTCCACGCCCAACACCCGTGCGCGGATGGTGTATTCGGCAATAGGCTCGATCAAATAGCCGTTTCTTTGCAAACTGGCCGTGCTGCCATTCACTTGTACTGGTGGTTCGGCGATCGAACCACTGCTGGCGAGACGTTTTTGCGCGGCGCAGCTGTGAAAATAGTGCCCCATGCCTAAAAGCAGCACAAGCACGATCAGCGATGATCGGATGGAAGTGGGAAACATGCCCGTCAATTTACCAAGTTGCTGACCCGCCAGGTGAAGGCTGCAAATAGGACGGCTGCCAGTGGGCGGGATGCCGATGGATCATGCGCCTGAGTGTGAATTTAACTTGACCACTTCTGCAGATTCAAAAATTCCCGCCGCGTTTTCGGGCCGTGCGTGATGAATGTCGGATCGGGGCGTTGTTGATAGGCCTCGCGCTCCCGCGCCACTTTGTCGCCCTTGATGTGTTTGTTTAGTACCTCGGCCGGTACCGGGTAAATTTTTAAGGCATTAAGGCCGAATACTTTGGCGCGTAACTCCTTGGTGATGGTCGGGTAACCAAATTTGTCGCGCAACGCGGCGGAAATCTGGAAGCTGCGGAACGCCTGGATCTGATCCTGCGGCGAGCCATACCAAATCGAGTCGGTGCCCCATAAAACATTATTTTCACCGCAGTACTTAAAAAGTTTTCCTAAGGCGTGTGCCGCCGAGTCCGGGTCGCGCATCAAAATACGCCAGGTTGAGCCGAGTTCTGGAAAGACATTGCTGTTGGGTGCCACGCCGTTTTTGATCAGGCTGGTGATCAATGCGTCGATGCCATCGCTGCGTTTTTCGTCATACGGACCTTCGGCTTTTTCTGCGACCAGTCCGGAGTGATAAATCAGAAAATTCACATTGGGATACCGTTTGGCAACACGGCCGACGTCGATGCAGGTCGAGTGTTCATACGAGCGCGGCCCAAACGGCAGACCTTTGTGAATGGCAATATTGCGCACACCCAGTTTGATGGCTTTCTCGATAAATTTGATACCGGTCTCATCGTCGAGGAAAAAGCCTTTGCCGTCCGGGCCCCATTGCGTATAGGTTTTCCATGCTGCAATCTTGTGGCGCGCGGCCAGTTCATCCATCGATTCCAGATCACCGGGCGAATTCGGGTTGACGCGACCGTGGATGTACAAACGATGGCTGCCTTCCAGACGCTCGACAATTTGTGCGGTGGCGGCGGCTTCCTCGATGGTTAACGGCTCGTTCAAGCGGGTGGAGGGCACAAATGACAACACCATCAAATCGGTGTCCGAATCGAGAAAAATGTCCTTGATAAATTCATCCTGACCGATACATTTTAGATAATCACGATCACCGGTACCCATAGTTGGGCCACAGGCAACGGTTTTGGGTATGCGTAACGGCCGCGCCGCTGCCGGCAAATGCTTGGTCCAGGCACCGGTTGGATTGACGAAGTGGCCCTGCACGTCAAATATAAATTCGTTGCCGTCCAGCGCCGAGTGCGCAGCAACCTGATCCAGCGACGCAGACGGGTGAATATCATAAAAACCGCCGGTTTTGCCCTGCTGGGCATAGGCGGTATTCATGCCGAGCAATGTCGCTGCCGCACCACACGACGACACCAAAAAACTGCGCCGGTCGATGCCAAGCCGTTTGGCATTGGTCGCGGCCATTTCGTGCGCCAGCAAAATGGCGTGGTGGTGGCTGGGTTCAAGTGCCATCGGCAGGTACTCGCCGTTGGACGCGGTGTCGAGCTTGATGGGCAATCTGCGTCCGTCGGGATCGTGATTAAATTTCATGGTCATCCTCCAATCAGATATGTACCAATATAGGCGAGTCGTGATTTTTTCGCAGCCTGCCGACTGTTTGGGTATATGTGGTGACGGTGGCGGTTGTGCGTTGATGCCCACAATTGCGGATAATGTCTGCTTGCCTGTCTGCGGACACAAGGTGTTTTTTTGAAAATCCGCCGGACTGCCCAATTTTTCCATATCGATTGCTTATGCCGAATCAGACCTTCATTATTCAACCCGGCGCGTTGACGCTCACTGATCTTCGTTCCATCGCTGATGGCGTGAATGAGTCACAGCAGCCGCTACACATTGCCATTGACACCGCAGCAATGGCCGCGATCCACGCCAGTGCCGAAACTGTCGCAAAAATTGCCGCCAGTGGTGAACCTGCATATGGCATCAACACCGGGTTTGGGCGTTTGGCGCAAACCCATATTCGACAAGACCAACTCGAATTACTACAAACCAATTTAGTGTTGTCACACGCGGTCGGTGTCGGCGCACCACTCACGCCGGATGTGGTGCGGCTGATTTTGGCGCTAAAAATCTCCAGTCTGGGGCAGGGTTTTTCCGGTATCCGCTGGACGGTAATTGAGGCGCTGATCAAATTGTTTAACGCCAAAGTATTGCCGGTGATTCCGGGCAAAGGCTCGGTGGGTGCATCGGGCGACTTGGCGCCACTGGCACATATGGCGGCGGTACTGCTGGGTGTCGGTGAAGTCGATGTTGCCGGTGTGCGCATGACGGCAGTAGAGGGACTCAAAAAAGCCGGGCTGGAACCATTGCGCTTAGCCGCAAAAGAGGGGCTGGCCTTGCTCAACGGCACCCAGGCGTCGACGGCGCTGGCGTTGCGTAATTTATTTGCGACGGATGAATTGTTGCGCACGGCGATTGTTTCCGGAGCAATGTCGGTTGATGCCGCCGCCGGTTCGGTCACGCCGTTTGACGCACGTATTCATCGGTTACGCCGGCATCGCGGCCAGCAGGATGTGGCGACCGTGTATCGTGCCTTGCTCGCCAATTCGGAAATCAATATTTCACACGTCGATTGCAGCAAGGTGCAAGACCCCTACAGTCTGCGTTGTCAGCCACAGGTGATGGGCGCCTGTCTGGATCAGATCCGTCATGCGGCGCGGGTGTTACTCGATGAGGCCAATTGTGTTTCCGATAACCCGTTGATTTTTGCCGACACGGGGGAAGTGTTGTCCGGTGGCAATTTCCACGCCGAGCCGGTGGCATTTGCCGCTGACAATTTGGCATTGGCGATTGCCGAAATCGGGGCATTGGCCGAGCGGCGGATCGCGCTGCTGATTGACGCCACCCTGTCAGGTCTGCCGCCATTTTTGGTCAGGGACGGCGGCATCAATTCCGGCTTCATGATTGCCCACGTCACCGCGGCGGCACTCGCCTCGGAAAACAAAACACTGGCGCATCCGGCATCGGTGGATTCGATTTCGACCTCGGCCAATCAGGAGGACCATGTATCGATGGCCACCTTTGCTGCGCGCAAACTCACCGACATGGTGGAAAACACCGCCTACATTTTGGCGATCGAATTACTTGCCGCCGCGCAGGGTATCGATTTGCGTGCCCCGCATAAAACCAGTCCGGCACTATTGATTGCCATGCAAGCGGTGCGGTCACGGGTGGCGCATTACGCGCTCGATCACTATTTCGCACCGGATATTGAGATCATGTTTGCCGCGGTACGTGGCCGCGTATTTGCCAATCTTTGTGGACCGGTCGGCTCTTTAGAAGGGGAACTGTAATGGATGACCTGCGTCTCGACACTTCACGGGTGGTGCGTGCGCCACGCGGCAATACGCTCAATTGCAAAAGCTGGCTGACCGAAGCCGCTTATCGGATGATACAAAACAACCTCGATCCGGAAGTCGCCGAACATCCGGCGGCGCTGGTGGTGTACGGTGGCATCGGCCGGGCGGCGCGCAATTGGCAGTGTTTTGATGCGATTTTGGTGGCACTACGCGCGCTCGAAGAAGACGAAACCCTATTGATCCAAAGTGGCAAACCAGTGGGCGTGTTTCGCACCCATAAAGATGCACCCCGGGTGTTGATTGCCAATTCCAATCTGGTGCCCCATTGGGCGACCTGGGAGCATTTTCATGCGCTTGATCGTAAGGGGCTGATGATGTACGGGCAAATGACGGCGGGCAGCTGGATATATATCGGCACGCAGGGCATTGTGCAGGGTACTTACGAAACATTTTTTGAAATGGCCAATCAACACTTCGACGGCAACGCGCAGGGTAAATGGGTGCTGACCGGTGGGTTGGGTGGTATGGGTGGCGCGCAACCATTGGCCGCAACCATGGCCGGTTTTTCGATGATTGCGGTGGATTGTGATGAAACACGCATCGAGTTTCGTTTGCGCACCCGTTACCTTGATAAACGTGCTGTCAATCTCGATGAAGCTTTGGCAATGATTGAGGCCGCCAAACGCGCCGGCAAAGCCACATCGATTGGTTTGCTCGGCAACGCCGCCGATGTATTCACCGAGTTGGTCGCGCGTGGCGTGACCCCGGATGTGGTGACCGATCAAACCAGCGCGCACGATCCGATTAATGGTTATCTGCCGCAGGGCTGGACGTTTGCCGAGTGGCAATTGGCGCGCAAGAGTAATCCCGACAGCATTACTGTTCCGGCTAAACGTTCGATGGCGCATCAGGTGGAAGCCATGTTGATGTTGCAAAGCCGCGGCGCGGCGGTGGTTGACTATGGCAACAATATCCGTCAGATGGCCAAAGAAATGGGCGTCGTCAATGCTTTTGATTTCCCGGGTTTTGTGCCGGCCTATATCCGGCCGTTGTTTTGTCAGGGCAAGGGACCGTTTCGCTGGGTGGCGTTATCGGGCAATGCGGAAGATATTTATCGCACCGACGCCAAGGTAAAAGAGTTGATTCCGGATGATGCACATTTGCACAACTGGCTCGACATGGCGCGTGAACGCATTGCCTTCCAAGGTTTGCCTGCACGTATTTGTTGGGTCGGGGTGAACGATCGTTATCGTTTGGGGTTGGCGTTTAACGCCATGGTACGCAGTGGGGAATTAAGCGCGCCGATTGTGATTGGTCGCGACCATTTGGATACCGGCTCGGTGGCCAGCCCGAATCGGGAGACCGAAGCGATGATGGATGGATCGGACGCAGTCAGTGATTGGCCGTTGCTGAACGCCATGCTCAACGTCGCCGGTGGCGCGACCTGGGTCAGCCTCCATCATGGTGGTGGCGTTGGCATGGGTTTTTCGCAACACGCCGGTGTGGTGATTGTCTGTGACGGCAGTGTCGAGGCAGACGAACGTTTACGTCGTGTGTTGTTTAACGATCCTGCCAGTGGGGTGATGCGTCATGCCGATGCCGGTTATCCGTTGGCGATACAAACGGCAAAGGAAGCCAAACTGAATCTGCCGATGTTGAAATAAGTTTTGTTGGAAAACGAGGGACTCGATCCCAGTCCATTCCATCAACTGATAAAAACACAAGCAAACGCGCCAATCACCAGACAAAAATGCTCCAACATGCCCATGGATAAACGAGCTACAAAAGTGGATGGACTGTTACGCCATGTCTCGCTGGCGACCATGGACACCAACAATTCGACCATCGATGATGGTGCGATTGCGTGGCGCGACGGGCGGATTGTTTGGTTGGGTCGTGATGCGGATTTGCCAAACGATATCGATGCCACAGCGGAATGGCAGGGAGAGGGCGCCTGGGTCACACCCGGACTGATTGATTGCCACACCCATTTGGTTTACGCGGGAAATCGGGTGGCTGAGTGGAGCCAACGCCAAAACGGCGTCAGTTACGCCGACATCGCTGCTGCCGGCGGTGGCATTCGCTCTACTGTGAAGGAGACCCGAGCGGCCAGTGACGAAGATTTGTTGGCGCAGTCGTTGCCGCGATTACAAAGCTTGCTTGCCGATGGCGTCACCACGGTTGAAATCAAATCTGGCTACGGTCTGGATTTGGCGAGTGAAGCCAAAATGTTGCGCGTGGCGCGTCAGTTGGGACGAGAAAATTTTGTTGATGTGCGGACTACTTTTCTTGGTGCACATGCCTTGCCGGCAGAATATGCAGGCAGGCAAGATGACTACATTGACCACTTGATCGCCGATGTATTGCCGGCACTACACGCCGAAGGCCTGGTGGATGCCGTCGACGCATTTTGTGAATCGATTGGTTTTAGTGCGACGCAAGTGCGGCGGCTATTTGCCGCCGCCAAGAAATTAAATTTGCCGGTGAAGTTGCATGCCGAACAATTGTCGGACAGTAACGGTTCGGCGCTGGTTGCGGAGTTCTCCGGATTGTCGGCGGATCACCTTGAATATTTGAGTCAGACGGGCATAAATGCCATGGCTGCAGCCGGGACGATCGCGGTGTTGCTGCCGGGTGCGTTTTATTTTTTGCACGAGACCAAATTGCCGCCGATTGCAGCGTTGCGTACCGCCGCCGTGCCGATGGCGGTGGCGACCGACTGTAATCCCGGCACGTCCCCGTTGTCATCCATAAGAATGGCCATGAACATGGCGTGTACCCTGTTTGCGCTGACACCCCGAGAAGCATTGTTGGGCACCACCCGTCACGCGGCACAGGCGTTGGGTCTCGCCGACCGCGGCCAATTGACACTGGGTTATTGCGCCGATTTGGCGGTATGGCATATCGATCAACCAGAAATGCTGGTGCACGATATGGGCTTGTCACCATTGCACGCGCGTTGTGTGAGTGGCAATTATTTTTCTGACGCGACAAAAACCAATCGGCACAGCCGATTGCCAATCCAACTCTGAGGCCCATATCTTGAGCAGCAACATCGAAAAAAACAGCGGCACCCATCGTTGGCAGGGCCGTGACGACACCGCCAGTGAAGGACCCAAGGCGCAACGCTGGCATCAGCAGATCGCGCCCTATTCAACTGATCTCGCCAACACGGCGGCTGGCAATGTGTTGATCGGTTTTTGCTGTGACGAGGGCGTGCGTCGTAATGGCGGACGTATTGGTGCCGTGGCCGGACCAGACGGCTGCCGCAGCGCCCTGGCCAATTTGGCGTGGCATGCGTCGCGGCCGATTTATGACGCCGGTGATGTGCATTGTGATGGTGAACAGCTCGAAGCGGCACAAACGTTGCTGGCGGCGCAAATTGCCGAACTGCTTACGCACGGCCACCGGCCATTGGTGATCGGCGGTGGCCATGAAGTGGCGTGGGGCACCTGGCAGGGCATCGCCGCCGCCGTCGGCGGTGGCAACACAACAGCAACGCCGCAACAGCAACGCGTTGGCATCATCAATATCGATGCGCATTTTGATTTGCGGCAATCGACCCCAGCCAGTTCCGGTACGCCATTCGCGCAAATTGCCCGTGACTGTGCCGCGCGTCATTTGCCGTTTGATTATTTGTGTCTGGGGGTGAGCGCGTTATCCAACACCAAGGCACTATTTGAAACCGCACAACAAACCGGCACCCAGTGGTTACTGGACGACGAGTTTGTCGCGTCAAACCGTAGTGTGGTTGAGAGTTGTGTGACGATGTTTTTGGATCAGGTTGATGCGGTCTATTTGACGATTTGTCTGGATGCTTTTCACGTTTCGGTGGCGCCGGGAGTGTCCGCCCCGGCCACGCGTGGTGTCGAGGTGGCGATGGCCGAATGGTTGATTGATTTGATTTGTGCGCGTGACCAATTGATGGTGGCAGAAGTAGCCGAGCTCAACCCACGGTTTGATCAAGATAGCCGCACGGCAAAACTCGCCGCACGCCTGCTGGCAAGGTGTGCCGATGCGGCGCGACCGGGGATGAGTTAACCAGCCTTCTACGACCGGTTAAAAATGGCTGTCAAAAGGCGTTAGCGAGCAATGGCGGCGGCAAGTCGTCGATCACCGTGGTATACAAACTCAGTTCTTGCCCCGCAAACGCTGATTGAATCGGCAAAGATCGACGCTTCGGCGCGGGAGTCAAAAACCAGTGCAACGGAACGGTTTTTTTTGATGTTTTGTTGTTCCCCCGCCAGCGATACCGATTCAATATTGTGGCGAAATATTTTTTCCGCGGCGCAGTCCACTTGTTTTTCTGTCAGTGCAGGCCAGCTGATCAACGCAAAATATTTTGTGCCGTCCATGGTTGCACTGCCCACCGGATTGGACCGTTTGGCGTAGGTTGTTTGCTGCATTGTGACGTTGTTTTTTTGCGGCGCAGGCGCAATGCTGGCAATCATCTGCCATTGTTGTTCTGTCAGAGCCAGCAGAATTTGGCGCTGATTGTCCGGCGTGGTCACACTGTTCGCGGCGGTCACCGCCACCAGCAAACGGTCATAGTGGTTTTTCTCCAGTAGTAGATTCGCTTTGTAGGCGAGTAGCTTGTCCTGATGTTTGGCCAGATTCAAGAGTAGCGAGAGCACGGTTTCGCCCCTGTTTTCGCTGCCCGGTACCGCGCGCAACAGGTCGAGAGTGGCGCTGTTACTGTTGAGCATGTTGGCCATCGCATCCAGCGCCTCTAGCTGTCGGCCAATGGTTTGGCGTTTCTGGCCCAGTTGGCCAACCCAATAATCCTGTTGCAGGGTCGGCGATGGTGCGGACAATGGTGCCGGCGCGACCACAGTAGGCGCGACTGTGGAAGGCGCCGCGCTGGTAGCCCTGCCTGATGCGGACCCGCTCGATTTTGCGATTGATTTTTCGGTGAACTCCGGTCGCGGGCGTGCGTTTTCCTTGGAAATCTTTTCCACATTGCGATCCATACTGCGGCTGAGCGGTTTGCTTTCAATGGTGCGAAGTTCGGCGGCATAGGCGCTGTTGATGCCGGGAAAGCCGGCCACCTTGGCAAGAGCATGACTCAGTGGCGGGTGTTTGGGTTTCAGTTGATATAGGCCGTTGTTTAGAACCAATTTGTAGGACGTTCGATTAACGGCGCCCAGATCGGAAATGCGCACGGGAAAAACGGATATGGGATCGTTGCCTTTTTTATGCACGATTTCAATTTCGTCGTTTTCGACAAATGGTTTTTCATTGATCACCACAATCTCATCACGGCGTCTGGATGGATCGTTGATTTCGCTGGTGCGTACAAAGACGTGATCGGACCGAGGTTCAAAACGATCGGTCGGTTGGGCATCACTGATGTCCATGTGTTTGACAAATTTTTTCTTGCTTTCCTGATCGTAGTTTTTGAACCACCAGGTGCAGCAGGCAATGACCAATATGCCGCTGAATATCCACACGGAAACGTAAATTTGCCTGGAAAAATGCACCGCATCTTTATCACGCGGCTTGGAATTTCCCGCTGTATCCAGCGCCGCCTTGGCATGCCGAATGCCATAGATCATGATAAAAAGCGTGATAAAAAACGGTCCGTACAGAAAAAACAGTTCAACCAAATCCTTGAATGAAAACCCACTTGCGTCGCCGGCCATGTTGACACTCCTTTCAGCGTTATTTTTCCCAATTGAATGTCGCCGCTAAGTAAACGCCGACGAAAATAAGGCGGCATAGGTGGTTTCATCCAATGCACCCGTCACCGACAGGCCATTGCCAAGTTGAAATGCCTTGAGTGCATGGCGGGTGCGATTGCCCAGCACCCCGTCGATTTTTCCCGGCCCATAGCCGAGTAATAACAGCGCGGCTTGCGCGTTGCGCAACTCCATGTCTGGCATGGAACCGCTGGAAAATCGCGCGCAGGCTTGTTCCAGTTTGATGTCGTACTGATTTTGTGCATAGGTGCGGCCGTTGTAACCCAGAGCAAACTTTGCCCAATCCTGATTACGCAAATGCCGATGCAAATTATTGGTGATCAGAAAATTGACCATGGCCTGCAATTGGTGGTCTTCCGACAAAATCATGGCATCAACCATTTTTTGTGCGGACTGAAAGCCGGCGGCATCGTGATTAAAGCCCATTACCTGTCCGATTCCCCACGATGCCGAACGCAACGCCGGCTCTGCGCTGAGGTGGTGTTGTGCGCATAGTGCCAACGCACGATCGAGCTTGCTGTATTGTGCGGCCAATAGACCGTACCCACCCTGCGGACCGGATAGGTCCGGGTCGGAGTGGTTGAATTTTCCGTGGGTATATTCGCGAAATTTGTGCCGCTCAAACAAAATTTGCGGACGGCGGTCGGCACGAAAACCAAACCCTTGGGTAACGCCCCCGGTTTCAACATCAAACACCGCCCACAATGCAGCCGACTGCGCCGGCCCGAGGCCGAGACGATTGAGTGCATCCGCCAATCCTGCACGGGTGATCGGAATTGCTTTGGCGGCAAAAATCATGTCCGAATCAAGACGGTTAATCGCCAAATGGAAAAACCAGTTTGTGGACTATTCACAAAAGCCCTCCGGTCGATAGTTGGTTCAATTATGAATACAACCGATGCACATGGTCATCGGCAACTGGTTGGCAGTATCAGCCGCGCAGTTTTAAATAAATGACGGCGGCAAAAAACAGCGAAAAAATGAGTGGCATGAGGGAATCAAGTACGGCCATCAATTGGTAACGTGGATTGAGGCGCAGGATTTTTTGCTCTTCTTCAAATATGTTAAATAAGTTGTAGTGCCCCTCAATGCGCCGAAGGATATCGACCTTTACTTTAAAAATGGCGTGATAGGCATGCATATCCGCGTTCCATAAAAAGCACAATATGCCGCCCGCAAGGCCGGCAAGAATCAGCACCAGTCCGTGTGCGCCGACAATTGAGCCTTGGTTGCCGGTCAGGGCAATAAATACCAAAAGCGCCGAAACCACCATCAGGTAGAAGTGCCGACTCTGCTCGTGGCGCCGTCTAAAATTGGCAACATCCTGAAAATAGGTCTTGTATTGCTCGATTTGATCCGCCATAGGTCTCTCCCGCTAAAGTGATTCGGTCATTTCCGCAAGCCATTAACAATCGTGCCGCTGTTGTTGTTTGCGCCGTCGGCAGTAAAACCAATTAACATCATGTTTTTATAGTGTTTTTATAAAAGATGTGGATATGGAGGGAAGGCCGATCTTTTTTAGGTTAACAAAAATAGCTCTAATCATTGCCAATGTCAATAGATGATTTGCCAGCCGACCGGTCTTCTGAATTGTTAATTATTTGTGACGCCAAGTGTGCCGCCATGGCGGTTTGTTTTTTCATCGCCCCTGTGCGTCTGCCACGCTGGTGGCGCGCAAACGACCACACCTGTATTTCACTTGTTTTAATGCGCGTAAGTGGCATTGCACGGTTTACAATGTGCGGGAACCTGTCGGCATCGCCGCAAGGGAGTGAAGAATCCAAAAATCGGCATTAAAAATTTCGCACGATCGAAATTAATTTCGATGCACGTAATGAACCAGCAAAGAAGAATTGAATGAACATACTGGTGGTTGATGACTCGCGTACGATCCGTGCTGGCATGATCCAACTGATCAAACGGATGGGGCACACTGTTGTCGAAGCCGAAAACGGCCAGCAGGCGGTTGAGTTGTATCAGACGGCACGCCCGGATCTGGTCATGATCGACGTGTCGATGCCGATCATGGATGGCTACGAGGCGGCGCGCGCCATACGCAAACTCAATCCCGATGATTGGACACCGATTATTTTTTTGAGCTCGATGGAGGCCGACCAGGATTTGGATCGCGCCATCGAAGCGGGCGGTGATGACTATCTGGTCAAGCCGGTCAGTTTTGTGGTGTTGAATGCGAAAATTCGCGCCTTATCCAGATTGGAAGCCATGCGCCGCCGCTCGTTGGAATTGTCGAGCCAGCTTGCCAAGGCCAATGGAGAACTCGAAAAATTATCGCGTCTGGACGGCCTGACTGGAATAAATAATCGTCGCGCCTTTGACAATTGCCTGCAAATGGAACTACAGCGTGCGGCGCGAACTGGCGAACCGCTGTCGCTCATTTTGGCGGACATCGATTTTTTCAAGGCGTTTAATGATGCCTATGGTCATCAGGGTGGCGATGATTGTTTGCGCCAAATCGCGCAGGCATTAAGTCAGTCCACGCGCAGGCCGGGTGATGTGGTGGCGCGTTATGGCGGCGAAGAATTTGCCATTGTGTTGCCGGATACCCCTGCCGACGGTGCCATGTTGGTGGCGCTGAAGGCAAAGGAACTGGTTGAAAAATTTGCGATTCCGCACGCCTTTTCCGGCACCGGACTGATTGTCACGCTGAGTCTGGGCATTGTCACCGGAATCGTCGATCAAGTCACAACGGCCGAACAAATTATTGGTCGTGCGGATCATGCCCTGTACGAAGCCAAACACCAGGGGCGCAATCGGATTGTTGTGTTCGGCGCATCGTCTGGAAAATAAGCCAATCGCGGCGGCGCGATTGTAGCGCCGCGCACAATCGGCAACTTTTGCACGCGTTCTGTCCCATCCGGTGCGTGTTCACTTCGCATTCCCTGAGTCATTCATTCATCCCCACCAAGGTCAAACCATGACGATTTCACTATACGCTGCGTCCGTTCCGGTATTCAAACAAATGCTCAATGCCAGCGCCGCGATTCTGCACAAAGCGGAAGCACACGCGACGGCAAAAAAAATCGATGCTGCGGTGTTGTTGCAGTCGCGCCTCTACCCGGATATGTTTCCGCTGTTACAGCAAGTGCAGATTTCGGCTGATTTTGCGCGTGGAGTTTCGGCCCGCCTGGCGGGCGTGGAGGTGCCGGTGGTGGACGGTGATCAGGCCAGCTTTGCGGATTTGCAGACGCTCATCAGCACCACGCTTGCGTTTTTGGATACGTTGACACCGGCGCAAATTGACGGCCAGGAAAATCGCGAAATTATCCTGCGCCCGGGTACACCCAAAGAAAGAAAATTTACCGGACAAGCGTATTTGTTGAATTACGCATTGCCGCAATTTTTCTTTCACATTACGACCACCTATGCCATCTTGCGACACAATGGTTTGGAAGTCGGTAAGCGTGATTACATGGGGAATTACTAGCAGTTTGTTGAAATTCTGCTGCGCTCGGTGATGCGGCGTTGGTAAGCGGCTCAAAATCCTCATGTATACCGCATACATTCCGGTTTTTCGCCGCTTTCCGCCTTGCCTGACCTTCGCTCGCGACGAATTTCAACAAACTGCTAACCAGCATTCACCATTAAAAACGGGCGGTTTCAGGCAAAAATGCCCGAAACCGCCCGTCGATATTGCAACTGTCTTTTGCGTTATTAACCGTCGATCTTGATGCCGGCGTCTTTCACAACCTTGCCCCACTTGGCGATTTCGGTTTGGATAAACGTGGCGAACTCTTTGGGGGATTGGCCACCGGCAACCGCACCGGCCATTTCCCACGATTTTTTGATATCGGCGTCGGCCAGCACCTTGACGGTCTCGGCATAGAGGCGGTCCACAATCGGCTGCGGTGTGCCTTTGATCGCCCATACCGCGTACCAGGTGGTCATGGTGAAATCTTTGTAGCCCAGCTCAATCATGGTCGGCACGTCCGGCAACAGTGGTGAGCGTTCCGGTGAAGTGACGGCCAACGGGATCAATTTACCGGCCTTGATTTGTGCGCTCGACGAGGCGAGGCCATCAAAGGCAAGATCAACCGTGCCACCCAGCAGATCGGTCATCATCGGGCCAATGCCTTTGTAGGGGATGTGCACCATATCCACACCGGCGCTGCGTTTGTAGAGCTCGGCGGCGAGATGGTGGGATGCCCCGCTGCCGGCCGAGCCGTAATTCATCTTGCCGGGATTGGCCTTCAAATAGGCTTTTAATTCGGATTCTTTTTTGAACGGGTGTTTGGGGTTGATCACCAACACGTTTGGCACGTAGGCCAGCACCGTGATGGGCACAAAGTCCTGTTCGAGTTTGTAGGGTTTATTCAGGTACAAGGATTCGGCGATGGTGTGGTGGATGGCACCGACAAAAAATGTATAACCGTCGGGTGTTGCTTTGGCCGCCGCCGCCGCGCCAACCGTGCCGCCCGCTCCGCCCATATTTTCGATCAGCACCGGCTGACCAAGCGCCGCACCCATTTTCACGCCATAAGGGCGGGCAAATACATCGGTGCCACCACCGGCCGGGAAGGGGTTGATCAAACGAACCGGCTTATTCGGATAACCAGCCTGTGCAAACGCCGATTGACTCAAGCCAAACGGCACTGCGGTGGATGCGCCAATGGCGGACATGGCTTTAATAATGTCGCGTCGATTCATATATTTCTCCAGTTATGGTGGGATTGCCCCTATGCCGGGGCATGATGGGTTGGCAACAAATTACGACGAAACAAAATACAACTATGCAGCGATTCTACCGGTAGTTGCAGCGGGGTTATTGTGCGCCGCGCAATCGGCGAGGTAACGCATGGCGGCATCAACACCGCCTTTTTGGTGTGGAACTTTGGCAAGTGACAAGCCCATTTCCACACCGGCGAGTGTGCCCATCAGGGTCAGGTCGTTAAAGTCGCCAAGGTGGCCGATGCGAAAAATTTTGCCTTTGAGTTTGGATAAACCCATGCCGAGCGACATGTCAAAATTGTTCAGGATGATATTGCGCAAATTATCCGCGTCATGTCCGGCCGGCATCATTACCGCGGTGAGTACCGGTGAGTATTCGGCCGGATTGGCGCACAGCACTTCCAGACCCCATGCTTTCACCGCACGGCGGGTGGCTTCGGCGTGGCGTTGATGGCGGGCGAATACATTGGCGAGACCTTCTTCGTGCAGCATGGTGATCGCTTCACGCAGCCCATACAGCAAATTGGTGGCAGGAGTGTACGGAAAAAATCCGCTCTTGTTGGTTTCGAGCATTTCATCCCAGCTCCAAAACGCTTTGGTGATTTTGGATGTTTTGCTGGCGGCCAATGCATTCGGCGACAGCGCGTTAAACGACAAACCCGGCGGCAACATCAAGCCTTTTTGTGACCCGCCCACGGTCACGTCCACGCCCCATTCGTCGTGTTTGTAATCAATCGAGCCGAGCGACGAGATGGTATCGACCAATAACAACGCCGGATGACGTGATTGATCAATCGCTTTGCGGATGGCGGCGATATCGGAAGTGACACCGGTGGAGGTTTCGTTGTGCACCACACACACGGCTTTGATGGTGTGTGTTTTGTCGTTCTGCAACTGTTGCGCGATGAGTTTGGCATCGACACCGTGCCGCCAATCGCCTTCGAGGTAGATCGGCACCAGCCCCAGTTTGACCGCCATTTTTTGCCAGAGTGTGGCGAAGTGGCCGGTCTCGACCATCAACACATGGTCGCCGGGGTTGAGGGTATTGACTAGTGCCGCCTCCCACGCGCCGGTGCCGGATGCAGGGTAAATGATGACCGGTTGCCCGGTCTGAAAAATGGTTTTGATGCCGGCCAGCACCTCATAGCCCAGTGCCTGAAATTCCGGACCGCGATGATCGATCACCTGATGGTCGATGGCGCGCAAAATACGCTCGGGGACGGCGGTCGGCCCGGGGATTTGCAAAAAATGGCGACCGGCAGGGCGGCTGGTGTGGGCGGCGGGGGATTTTGCTTGCGTCATGTCACTTGCTCCAAAGGCGGTTTTCAGTTCATCATTGTTACTGATTCACACCTAATAGATGCCTGTATTTCAGCAATAGTAGGGTGCAATCACAAGGTGGGCTGCTGAGGTGGGATGCAGAAGTGGGCTACTCAAGTTTCGGCGCAATATCCTGACCATTGTTACCGTTTTTTGTGTGACCATCCTTGTTATCCATCAAGATTCTAACGACGCGTGCTCATTTGACCCAATCAACCCAGTCACTTCACTTCATACCAAAGTCCAGTTTTGGCCATCATCCACTTGCCGAGCGCCTTAAAAAAGAGGTGGAGGGCGAAGTCTATTTTGATACCGCCAGCCGTGGCCGTTACGCCACAGACGCGTCGATTTATCAGATCATGCCGGTGGGTGTGGTGGTGCCACGCAATATCGCAGCGGCGCGCATCGCCATCCAGATTGCCGTGGAAGCAGGTGTACCGATTTTGCCGCGCGGGGCGGGTACTTCGCAGTGTGGGCAAACGGTCGGTGCGGCGTTGGTCATCGACAACAGCAAATATTGTTGTCAATTATTGTCGCTCGATGTTAAAAACCGCCGCGCGGTGGTCGAGCCCGGCATGGTGCTCGATCATCTCAACGCCGCATTAAAACAACACGGGTTGTGGTTTCCGGTGGATGTGTCCACCTCCGCGCAAGCAACCATCGGTGGCATGGCGGGCAACAATTCCTGCGGGTCGCGTTCGATTTTTTACGGCAACATGGTGCACAACGTCGCCGCGATTGACGCGTTGCTGGCTGACGGCACACAGGCGCGGTTTGATGATGGCGTCACAAAGCCAAATATCGGCGCGCGTTTTCAGGGCATTGTCAAAGGCATTGAGGCAATCTGCCACCGTGAGCGTGACGAAATCGCCACACGTTTTCCGCCGTTGTTGCGCCGCGTGGCCGGCTACAACCTGGATATTTTTAATCCGCAAGATCCGCTGCACTACAACTCGGTGCGACCCAACCTGGCGCACATGTTGGTCGGCTCCGAGGGTACGCTGGCTTATTTCCAATCGCTTGAATTAAAACTCGCGCCGCTGCCGGTGCATCGTGTGTTGGGCGTGGTGAATTTCCCGACCTTTTATCAGGCGATGGAATTGACACAACATATCGTCACGCTCGCCCCAACCGCGGTGGAGCTGGTGGATCGCACCATGATTGACCTCTCGCGCAATAACCCGGCATTCCGGCCGGTGATTGATGCGGCCTTGTGTGTGGTCAACGGCCACGCGCCTGAGGCAATATTGTTGGTCGAATTCGCGGGGGATGATCGAGCGGCCATCACCCAAAAACTCAATGATCTCGGTGTGTTAATGGGCGATCTGGGTGTGCCGGACTGTGTCGTCAAAATGACCGACACTCACGCGCAGAAAAAATTGTGGGATGTGCGTAAGGCCGGGCTCAACATCATGATGTCGATGAAAGGCGAGGGTAAACCGGTTAGTTTTATCGAAGACTGCGCGGTGCCATTGCCACACTTGGCGGAATACACGCGGCGGCTGACAGAAGTGTTTAGCAAACATGGCACCGTCGGCACCTGGTATGCACACGCCAGTGTTGGAACCTTGCATGTGCGACCGATCCTGAATATGAAAACCGACGGCGCGGGTAAAATGCGCGCGATTGCCGAAGAGGCGGCAGAACTGGTGAAAGAATACAAAGGCGTGTATTCGGGCGAACACGGTGATGGCTTGGTGCGCAGTGAATGGATTGCGCCGTTTTTTGGGCCGCGCCTGACGGCGGCACTCGGCGAAATCAAGGCGTTGTTTGATCCAAAAAATTTGATGAACCCCGGCAAGATTGTCTCGCCATCCAAACAAGACGACCGATCTTTGTTTCGTTATCAACCGGACTACGCCACACCAGCGGTTGCCAATGGTAAAACCGCATTAGATTGGCAAAGCGAATTCGGCGAACGCGGCCTCGCCGCCGCCGTGGAAATGTGCAACAACAACGGCCACTGCCGCAAATTTGACGCAGGCACCATGTGCCCAAGCTACCGCGCCACCCGCGATGAACAACACGTCACCCGTGGCCGCGCCAATTCCCTGCGCCTGGCCTTGTCGAATCAGATAAACGACGGCATTGCCTCGCAGTCAGTCAAGGAAGTGATGGATTTGTGCGTGAGTTGCAAAGGCTGCAAACGCGAATGTCCGACCGGTGTGGACATGGCAAAAATGAAGATTGAATTTTTGCACCACTACAAGGCGCGGCACGGATTTACCCTACGCGACAAACTGGTGGCGTATTTGCCGCGTTATGCGCCGTGGGTGTCGAAGGTGGCGTGGCTGGCGAATGGTGTTGAGTCGATACCGGGTATCAAACAATTACGTGAAAAGATTGTTGGCCTGTCGGCAAAACGCTCATTGCCGCGCTGGTCGGGTGTCATCGCACCGCAGGATTCTTTGAGGGTGCCGCTGTCAGCTAATGAGCGCGAAGTGGTGCTGTTTGCCGATACCTTCAACCACTATTTTGAAAACGAAAACATAGTCGCTGCCGTGAAAGTACTTGAAGCCTGTGGTTACACCATTCGATTTGCCAAAGCGGCCGATCAAAAACGTCCGCTGTGTTGTGGCCGCACCTTTCTCGGCACCGGTATGGTTGATGAAGCCAAGTTCGAAGCGCGTCGCACCATTGATGCGTTACTGCCCTATGTGCAACGCGGTGTGGCCATTGTCGGCCTTGAGCCGTCGTGTTTATTGACGTTACGCGATGAGTTTCACGCTATGTTTCCAGGTGAAGCCACGCAACAACTCGCCGCCAATGCATTTTTGTTGGAAGAATTTTTGGTGCGGGAAAAACGCGCCGGAAGATTAATCCTCTCGCTCAAGCCTATCCCCCAAAAACAAGCGTTGTTACACGGCCACTGTCACCAAAAAGCGTTTGCGGTGATGAGTGATGTTGAAGAGGTATTGGCGTGGATCCCAGAACTCAAAACCACCACCATCGACTCAAGCTGCTGTGGCATGGCCGGTGCGTTTGGATATGAGACCGAGCATATTGATGTCTCGATGAAAATGGGCGAATTATCACTACTTCCGGCAGTGCGACAAGCCCAGGCTGACACACTCATTGTCGCCGATGGCACCAGTTGCCGGCATCAGATTCAAGATGGCGCGGCGCGCGACGCCGTGCACGTGGTGCGGGTGTTGGCGGCGGCGGTTGCGCCAGCGCAAACCTGATGACCCACCAGTTACAAGATGGGACATCGATCAGCGGCAGTTGGTCCTCCCGCTCAAAATTTGTATTCGATATTGGCGCCGACGTTCATGGCGGTTGGATTGGCATTGCGGCTGACGGTGCGGCCGCTCGCGTCGGTATAGGTCGAGGCATTGATCGATTCCGGGCGCAGGATATTGGCGAGCCGCAGGCGCACCTGCAATTTTGCGGTGTATTTGTAGAGCAGGTACATATCGAGATCGCGTTTGGCCGCGAGGAAACGGCTTTGTGTCACGCTGGTGCGGACGTCGCCGCCACCGCGGTAGGTGAAGCTGGAGCCGGCAACAATTTTTCCGCCGCGCATACGATAGTCGAGCCCGAGGGTGGCATTAAATGGCACCTGTTGGTCGAGGCGGTTATTGGGTCCGGGTACTACTTCGACCTTGGAAAAATTGCGTGCCATGTTGAACCGAAAATCAATCGGCGCGGCGTCCGGTAGTAAGGATTGCAATGGAAATTTGGCATCGAATTCCAAGCTGCGGCTGGTTGCACTGCCATTGTTAATCGGCCGGTTGACCCAGCGATCGCCAACCAATTGCACTGCGCGGGTTGAGTAGTCGGTGAGGTTGCGAACCGTCGCACTGATGCTCATCGACGCACCTTTTGCCCAGAAATGTTCGTAGGCCATATCCAACCCGGTGGCCAATTCAGGTTTCAAGGTTGCGCTACCGGATTGAAAATCAGGCATGGTCGAGGTATTGACCAGGCTTTTGAAGGTGCGTGGAATCAGCGACAGCGTGTCAGGTGCCTTGTAGGTGCGGGTCAGGGCGAAACGCATTTGGCGGCCGGATTTATCCGGGAATTTCCACAGGGTTTGAAACAGCGGGCTGGTGACGCTTGATTTGTTGGTGACGGTATTGATGCCATTGCCACTGCCGGTCGTGGCAATGCCTTCCCAACGCAGGCCAAAGTACACCGACCAGTGTTTGTTGACGTTCCATTCGTCCTGCGCGAACAGGGCGAATTTTTGCACTTTCGATTCATATTCTTCGAACGTGTTGATGGGCGTGATGGCGACGTTGGTCTCGATCAGGCTGGTCGATGATTGGTTGCGTGCGTGTCCCAGGTCCCACCCGGCGACCAGCGCGTGGCCCTCTACAATCGGCGTGGAATATTTGCCGGCAAAGGTCACGCTGGCATCTTTGGATGGGCCGAGGGTGGAGCGTTCGAGTGTTTGTATGTTGTTGAGGTCGAAAGACCGAAAAAAAGCATCGTTGTCCCGGTCACCGATTTGCACACCGAATTTCAAATCGAGTTTTGCACCCTCGCTGAGTTTGAGAATCAAATTGCCGTTATTGCCAAAGTTGTTGCCGCCGCCTTCATTACGACCACGATAAATCGGATAGGGTGTGGTGAGGCCGAGCAGATAGTCGGTGCGGCCGTTGTTTTTATTGTTATAACGATAGCCACTAATGGCCGGGCGCATGGTGAAGGAGTCACCGCCGCCGAGGGTCCAGGCGAAGGTCGAGTAGAGTCCAAAATATTTGCTGCCCCCCTCGGATTTGAATTCCGAGATTCGATCAAGAATTTTTATGCCGGACGGGTCAAAGCCGACGGACGTGCTGTCGCCAGAAAAATTATTGGTATTGGTGCCACCATAAAAACCCACCGAGTAGGCGAGTTTGCCGGCGGTGTCGGCAATTTGTCCGCCAACGCTCTTTGAAGCAAAACCGGTGCCGCTAAACCAGCCGGTGTTGATGGTTTTGGTGGCGACGGTGTAACGTTGTTTCATGACGATATTGATCGTTCCGGCGATCGCCTGGGTGCTGAATTCCGCTGTGGCGGCACGAATGATCTCGATACGTTCGATTAAGTCGGGCGACAAATTGTCGATTGAAAATCCGGGTGGGGGCCGTTCGCCGTCAATCAAGATTTGTGTGAAGCCGTTGCCCAATCCCCGCAGCCGAATGCTGGTGCCCAATACGGTCACACCCGGCAGGCGCTTCAATACGTCCAACACTTGTGTGTCGCCGTATTTTTTGATTTCCGCCGAGGTCACAACGATTTTGGTCGCGGTGTCGTCCTGGCGGGCGTCATAGGCCGATTGTGAGGTGGTGACTTCTATTTTCTCAACTACCGGTGGTGTTTTTTTATCCGTCGCGGGTGGCGTGTCCACAGGCTTTTTATCCGCTGTGGCAGCGGGCGGGGGTGGGGGTGTTTGTGTGTGGCCGCTGAGGGAGGTGAAGCCAAGTATGATGGCCAGGGTGAGTGCAACGCAGGTGCCGCGACGGCACGGGAGTTTGATTGGCATTTTGTTTTTGGTATGAACTACGGTTGATCGGGTTGGCAGGTTGGCATGGTGCATCAATAAGACACCAATGTCCGCCTATTGACACAAGATGCAAGTTGTTATCATCACCATTGGCGCGGTTTTCCAAGCGTTTTTGCCGCAAATAACTTGCCAGTGCTTGACTTTGGCGAATTATTTTTGCGCTCAGCTTAACCAAATGCAAGTTTTGCAAAGGTATCCACGCACAAGTGCAAGGATTAAACACGATTTAGGCGCGGCAAGCACGCGATATTTTCAAAAACGGAAAAGTTTATGAAATAAGCCGCTGGCCGGTGTTGGTCGCTGGCTGGTGCTGGTCGCTGGCTGGTGCCAGCGCTTTTTACCCGTTGGACCGGCTTGCGTCGGCGCGGATTTGCACGGCCCGTGCGGAGTTTTCGACCGGTGTTTTGGTTATTTTTTCTTTGCCGGCGTTTTGCGCACGTCCGACGTTTTGCGCACCGCTGGTTTTTTTGCCGCTGGTTTCTCGTCCGCAACCCCTGGCTGCATGCCGAGTTGCTCCTTGAGTGACTGCAACGTCGCCGCGTCACCGCGCACCCGCAAAAATGCACCGTCGTTATCGGCGCGTTCGTCGATCACTTCGCACGACGAAAAAATTTTGCCACGCAGTTGTTGAACAGACCACGGCAAAAACAATTCTGTTTCGATCAGGTCTTTACGAAAAAATGCGCGGATGGTGGTGTGCAAACTGGCAACGTCGTCTTGGTTGCGGGCACTCATGATCACGCAATCCGGATATTCGGCGCGTAATTTGGCGGCCAATTCGGCCTGTGCGTTTGCGTCTCCGACCATGTCGATTTTATTGAACACACGGATGCGTGGTACCGTGGCCGCGCCAATTTCGGCCAGCACCTGATCGGTGACGGCACGTTGGCGTTCAAAGCCAACGTCACTGGCGTCAATCACGTGTAACAACAGTGACGACTCGGCGGCTTCTTCGAGTGTGGATTTAAACGACGCCACCAAATCATGCGGCAGATTTTTGATGAAGCCAACAGTGTCACTCACCAAAATGCGCGGCACCGACTCTGGGTGCAGCGCGCGCACGGTGGTGTCGAGGGTGGCGAATAATTTATTGGCGACCAACACTTCGCTGCCGGTGAGGGCGCGCATCAAGGTTGATTTGCCGGCGTTGGTGTAACCGACCAAGGCGACGCGTGGAATGCCTTTGCCGGCTTGTCCGGATTGTCCTTCCTGACGACGTGCACGCTGAATTTGGCGTTCGGCATCCATGGCGGTGATTTCGAGTTGCAGCTCGGCGATGCGATTACGAATTTTTTGCCGGTCGAGTGCGGCATGGGTTTCACCGGCACCACGGCCGCCGGTGCCGCTGCGTTGGCGCTCCTTGGGTCCGGCGAGTTTGGCGGCTTCACGCAGGCGTGGCGCCATGTAACCGAGCCGGGCAATTTCCACCTGTGCGCGTGCCGCGCGCGAGCTGGCGTGACGATGAAAAATTTCCAGAATGACCATGGTGCGGTCCATCACTTCGACACCGACATCGATTTCGAGATTACGCGCTTGCGATGGCGAAACATCGTGATCAATCAACACCATATCGGCGCGGCGGGTATCCGGATCAGCGGCTGATTGTGCGGCCGCTTTGGCGCGCGCGGCACCACGTTTGCTGGTGATGTTGTCATCCTCATCCGCTGCACTGTCAATATCGGCGTCGTTGTTGTCGGCGTCGGCTTTGTTTTCAATAAAGCGGCGGATTTCCTGGCGTTTTCCAACGCCCAGATACGCCGCCCGATCAAAGGTCACGCGTTTTTGCACAAACGTGCCGACGACTTCGTAGCCGAGTGTTTTCGCCAATTCACGCAGCTCGACCAACGAGGATTCAAACTCAACATCGGTGATGGTCTGCAGGTGGACGGAAGCAACAATGGCGCGGATGGGTTTTTCTTTGGTTTGCATGATGAGTCTTCTATTCGGATAAACGTGTGATCTAAGGAATGGGTGGGGCGTGTGGGGGGGGGAGGTCGGCAGCGTGATTTGGTGGTGTGGTTTGGTGGTGCGTATGGATAGTGAGACGTTACGCCATCATGAACGGACAAAGTCGAGCAGTGGTTGATAATTGCGGCCGTCGGCGGCACGCAACGCGTCCAGATACGCCGCGCGCGTGTCGTTTTCATTCACCAAGTTGGCCGCGCCCCAGCTAAAGCGGGGTGCGCCGTTCTCAACCAAAATCAAATCGGCGAAGGTGCGCGACAGGCGGCCATTGCCGTTGGCAAACGGATGAATGGCCACCAGCCGGTGGCTAAAACGTGCGGCCAATTCGTCGATCAGATAACTTTTGAATTCGATTTGTGTTTTGACATCTTCAAACAGGTCGCGCAGATTGGTGGGGATGAGGGCGGGATCCACACCGATGTTTTTTTCGGTCGAACGAAAAACTCCCGCCCAGCGCCAGGTGTCGCCAAACATGTGTTTATGTAACGCGTGCACAAAATCAATCGACAGCAGATCTTGGCAGGTGGCAAAGCGCCGCTTGCGCCGGCTGCCCATTTGGCCAAACGCCCAGCGCTCCCCCTGCAGCACATTGGTCAATTCCCATTCGTTTAATTCGTGGTTATTGGCGATGTGGTTCGGGATCAAGCCGGTCGCTTCGTCCGGATCAATCAGGGTCAAGCCTTCCGGCAAATCAATTTCCATGACTTGCATCGATTATTTCCAGAGTTCGCGCGCGTAGCCAGCCTGTAATTCTTCCATCAGGCTTTGTAGCTGCCGTTCACGCACATTCGACGACACACCTTGTGACTCCATCGCCATCGAATGCGAAACCGGACCCATCATTTTTTCGGCTTGGATACGCGCCTGATTGGCGCGCATGGTATCAATTGATGTGTCAACCGGCACCACGGCATAGACCAGCCGACAACCCATCGCGGTCGCCAGACGATCGAGGCTTTCAAGGGTGATGCGACGTTTGGCTTCGGCCTGTTCAAATTCCTGCACCGCCTGGCGTGACACCCCCACGCGGGCGGCCAGTTGCCCCTGCGTCATGGTGAGCGCCTCGCGCACGGTGCGCACCCAGCTGCCGCCCGGCGGGATGGATTTCGCCACCGGCGCGAACGGTAGAAGTGCGTCCTTGACATGTGCGCGTTGTAAATTGTTTGATTTGCCAAGCATATTGCCACCTGTATGTGCAATGCAAAACTTGCAAGAAGCGGCGATTATGCAGGTTATAACTGGCAAAAATCAACAAATAAGCAGTCTATAGTTTGCCAGTCTACGTCGTTAAAACGCTTAAAGTGCTTAAAATGACTGCGGATAGTGGATGTAAAGTTAAAATACTAGCATTGGCGAGGTTATACAGACACAATTGATTAGAAATCCTTGCCAATGCTAGAGTTTCTCTTTTACATCATGACGTTGACAATGGCGTTGCCAATACCGACCAGCGCCGCACCCGAAATCAGGCCGGCACAAATTGGCTCGCAGCCCTCCACCCAGAAAGTATGGCCCTTGCTGCCAACTGCCTTGTGGCGCTTGCCCATCCACCAAAACACCATCGCGCCGATCCACATCATGAACGAGGCTTCGGGTGGTAACACCACACCGAGTCCGACGGATACTGACGAAATCGGAAACTTGCCTTTGGTGACGATGCGGGCAATTTCAAACAACAGCGCGGCAATGGCGGCAACAATCATGGAAACCAGCGCGGTGTACGGCAGGCTGCTGACGCCTTTGGCGATCAACTCCGCCACACCTTTCCATTGCAGTGCGGATGGGAAGGCAAATTGATCGGAAATAATGGTGGTGACCGAGCGCAAACCGTTGGCATCAGTCGGCAAAAACAACAAATAAAACAGCGGAACGGCAGCCAGTGAGCCGGAAAAAATTCCAATCAGATGACCAAACACCTGGTGGCGCGGCTTGCCGCCAAGCATGTAGCCGGGTTTGATGTCTGACAATAGGTTGGCGGCATTTGAAGCGATTTCGGCGGTCATGCCGGCCGGGATCAAATTGCTGGCCGGATTGGTGCGATCAATCGCGCCAATACTGAACTGGGTGATTTTGGACAGCGCCCCTGTGGGGGTCCATGAGGTTAAGGCCATGGCGTTGGTACAAATCACGGTCAACACAAAAATCAGCGGCAGCGAGATCAATGCCAGCAACCAAGGTACCCCAAAAAATTCGTGGGTGACGGCCGCGCCGAGCAAACTGAAAATCGGCACGCCGACCCATGACACCCACAGCGGCACCTCAATATCCTTGAGGACATCGGCTTGTTTGACGCCGTTGTTTTCCTTTTTCACTTTGGATTTGAACAAGCTGGTGACCAGTTCCGGTTTGGCCAACAAACTGACGATGGAACCCACCACCATCATGGTGACGCCCCACCATAAGGCCCATTGGTTGACAATCTCCCCGCGGGAAATTTTGACGATGGTGCCATCAGCCATGACCCGCGGCGTGATGTCGCCGATGTTGATCATGATCGGCGCCAGAATCACAAAATTGATAAACGCACCGAGCAACACACTGGTGGCGACACGAATCCCCATCAAGCCGCCGACCCCCAACATGGCCGCGTCGAGTGTCAGGCGCAGGCCGAGCTGGCGCACATCGGTGCCAAGAATATTCGGAATCCACAATTGATATTTGATGGCCGCGGTGTAGTAGTAGGTGTCGAGCCGTTCAAACAAATGCCAAGGCTCTTTAAGGCCGGTCCATTTGTCGAGCATCAAAATTTTGAACTGGATCAGTTTCATCCAGCCATCACTGACAATCATTTGATAAACGCCGGTAATGGCAGCAGTCCAGCCGAGCAACTTGGCCTTGAACATGCCGCTATCCGCATGGCCGGTATACAAGGCATCCAGCACCACACCGGCGGCGCGTCCCTCGGGAAAGGGCAATTGTTCGTCGTTGATAAATCGGCGTTTCATCGGAAAGGCAATCAATACACCGAGGATCGAACACACCACCATCCAGGAAATCATGTGCCAGGCGGGGATGATCTTGCCGGTGACCAGCATGTACGCCGCCAGACTCGAAATCAGCGGCATCATCACATAACCGGCAGCGGTGGCAATCGACTGGGTGCAGTTGTTTTCGAGAATAGTGTAGTCAGAGGTAATGCCGGCACCGGACAAAATGCGGAATATGGCGAATGACAAAATAACCGAGGTGAGTCCCACACCAATACCAATGCCGGTTTTCGCGCCGATATAAAGTGCGGTCGCGGCCAAAATGCCGCCAAGTAAAAACCCGGTGATGCCAGAGCGAATGGTGAGCTGCGCCATGTCGCCGCGATAGACGTTTTTAAACCACCACTGGTCTTTTTGTTCACGCGACCAATCGCGAATTTGCTCTGCGGATAAGCTCTGTAGGGCCATATGTCCTCACCTTTGGTTTTTTGAGCAGCCCTTATCGTTTGGCGTTGTGCGCTGCAGCCGGGCTGGCAATTTCGTGGGGGCATTATGGCAGAGTGGAGGGGTTGGTGAAGGGGACGCATATTTGCATATGCCGATGGCAATGCGACAGGCAATCACCGCAGATAAATACAAAGAATCAGATTGGATGAGTTGGGGCAGGCAGGCTCTTCAAGCCCATGCAGCAGGTGGTTGACAGGATGGGGAGAGTCGAGGGCACCCCTGTCTTACTACCTGCCGGGGCTAAAGGCCGCTTTGCCCATGAATAGGAACATCTGGTACAGTTTCAGCTATCGCAAGTGGAGGTAGTCATGTCCCAATCAGCAGCAATCGTTTTGAATCAGGCGCTTCGTTTGTCGTCCAATGATCGCGTGGCATTGGTGGAGGAATTGATCTTCAGCTTGGACAAGCCCGACCCTGTATTGGATGCGAGTTGGCTGAAGGAGGCCGAAGATCGTTTGTTGGCATACCAAGCGGGCGAAATCGGCACGGTCGACGCGGAGTTGGTATTCGCTAAACTTGGCAAGAAAATTTGAAAATTGGTTTTCTGTTGCCGGCAAGGCGCGAGCTCATTGACGCTGTCCAATATTACAATGCACGGCGATCTCGTCTGGGTGATGAATTTCGCGACGAAACGTGGGCGACCATCGAGCGCATCAGAAAATTTCCCCTGGCATGGCATCCGTTAGGCGGCGCGATTTGAGTGGGCAAGAAACAGCGTCGACGTTAATTTTTGGGAGGCAATATGAGTCTGATCAAAAACCCTGTTAAATGGTCTGATGGCCTTGTTGGCAGCTGGGGTTTATTTGCAGGCACAGCGGTGGGGCTGGTGGTTTTTACCGGCGCATTTATTTCCATGACCGCCAATGGCGGGCTGAGTGGATCAATCCTTACGGTCGCAATCTTGGCGACTTGGCAAGTGATGATGTTGTACGCGATACGGCGGTTGTTGATGCGCGTTGAGGGGCAGGAAATCACGCCGCTGCAATTAAAGCGTCATACACAAATAAGCATTGTCTTGTTTGTGCTGGTTGGAATTGTTGTTGCCGTTAAACTCATGTCGAAATACATGACCTGAAAGGTGGTTGGCGAATCATCCCTTTGTAGAGCGCCGCAATAGGGCTGGCCCCAAATTGATTAACTGAACGGATTAAGAAGCCGATGCCAATAAAAATTCTCAAGTCGGCATTTTTTACTTTTGTTGCAGCGTTCCTTGCCAGTTTGCTGATTACTATCGATAACGCAGTTTCGTTGTCTGTATTGTGGCAATTAGAGCTTGGGTTCATCAGCACTTTTATTATTACGTTTCTCGTGATGGCAATTTCCGGGTATGCGAGTGGCCTCGCGATGATGTGGTTCAGCCACCGAAATGCAATTTGGCTAGTCGTGATTGGTAGCCTTTCATTCATCTATTACGCTTTTGGGATTGGTCGATGGACCGAAAATCCTGATGCGATATGGTGGATGCCAATAATTAATTTGACTGATCCGATATTCAGGTCATGGTTGGCAATTGTGCTGGGGTTATATTTGGTCGACCGCTTCTATAATCCCACGATGAGGCAACGCAATTCCCAGGTTTTCAATATGACGCCGCCTCCGGCTGATTGGCCAAGGCTATCGTCATCGATTTATTACAACAACGCCGGGCAGATGATTGACTGGCTGACAAAGGCGTTCGGCTTCAAGGTGCGTATTCGCATTGATGGTGACAATGGGCAGGTGGAACACAGTGAACTTGAATACGGCGAAGCGCTCATTATGGTGAGCGATACCCGCGGCGAGAAAGCGAGGAAATTTGCGGTGAATTTTCTCAGCCCAATAGACGCAAATGGCACAACCCAATCGATCATGATATTTGTGGACGATGTTGATGCCCATTGCAAACAGGCGCGAGAAGCTGGAGCGACCATCGTCGCCGAACCAGAACTGTACGACTATGGCGCAGATTATTGGTCAGATCGATCGTACGGCGTACTCGATCCAGAGAATCATTTGTGGTGGTTTACAACTCGTATTCGAGACAGGCCGGCGTAGGGTGGGCAAAACCTAGTGTGCCCGCCGTCGATTTTAATTAATTGTCCGGACTGGAATTTTGCCACCGCGTCGACAGAGCGACGCTACCCAACCAAACCTGCCCAGCCTACGCCGGCTGCAACAAAGGGCGTCGTTTACACCCCACAAGGTGCTTGTTTTTTGCGCGCCACAAACACGCCTTTTTTCTTGTTTTTGGTGACGTTGTCCCAGGCAAAACACTGGCCGTTCATGGCCACGTAAATTCCCGCCGGCAATACCTGTGCGTAGGCGAGGGCACTGCCAAGATTAAACAAACCGTCGGACGAGCCAAATTTATACGGCACCATCGCGCCGGTGAGGATCACGGTTTTGTTTTTCACCAAGGGCGCGAGGTAACGCGCCGTCTCTTCCATGGTGTCGGTGCCGTGGGTGATGACAATCGCCGTTTCCTTGGCCGTTTTGCACGCCTTGACGATGATGTCGCGATCGGCATCGGTCATAAACAAGCTGTCTTTCATCATCAACGTTTCGACACGCGTGGACAGCAGTGATCTGGCCAGCAGCAACATTTCCGGCACGTGCGTTTTTTTGAAGAACAATTCGCCGTTGAGCTCGTTGTATTCTTTGTCAAACGTGCCGCCGGTGATCAAGACTGCGATTTTCATTGGAATGCTCAAGTGGTCAAGTGTTGAAGTGGTCGAATGGAAGGTTGGTCAATAAAGCACCGTTGAACGAACCACTTAATACCAAGGCTCCGCCAACTTTTCAGTGGCATGCGCTCGAATCACAGCGGGCCGCTCACTCATCATGGTGAGAAATTTCGCCAGGTGGGGACGGTTGCGCGCCGGGTGGGGCATATTGCGCGTCCAGCGGCACATCATGAATAGAAAAATATCGGCAATGGTGTATTGGGCACCAAGTAAAAACGGCCCGCCGGACTTTGCCAACTGCGCCTCGAGAATGTCGAGCATTGGCATTAAGCGTTCGGTCGCATTGGTTTGGATCAAGTCGGCGTGTGGCCCACCCAATCGATCCGGATAAAAATAGTGCATCAATTCGGCTTGAACAGTGTTGGTCAAATAAATCAACCAGCGATAACACTGTGCCCGCGCGGCACTTTGCAGGGGCGGAATCAAATTGGCCTCGGGGTGTTTGTCCGCCAGATATAAACAAATGGCTGCCGTCTCGCCCAACATCACCTCGCCGTCCGCCAACGCAGGTATCACGCCGGCCGGGTTCATCGCCAGATAGTCTTTTGATTTGTGTTGCAGATTGTCACGGTCAACCAATACCAATTCAAACGGCGCGCCAATTTCTTCCAGCAAAATATGCGGTGCCAGACTGGCGTTGCTCGGGTAGTAAAAAAGTTTGCAAGTCATTTAGTTACCTTCGTAGGCAAGCAACGTTGTTGCGGTCGATTGCCACGAGGCAAAGGTCGCCCTTTCGGCGGACGGTTTTGGCGGCTCGGGAATCACACGTGCTTCCCACGTGGTGACCACCCCTTTTTGTAATGCATCCACGTCCGGCAAAATGGCGCATTGCTCGTCGCGTTTACTGCGCTCCTCGGTGCCATTGCAGAGTTGAGTGAGCGGGGCAGTGGGGTTGCTGCGTTGATCGCGATGCATAAACCGCATCAGGCCGGCTTTGTTTTCCAGTTTGATAAATTTATTGACGAATTCCTCGCTCATTTTGCCGTCGGTCATGGTCACAAAATAATCAGCGGTGCGTTTTGAATTCAACGTCTTGGTTATTTTGTTATAGCTGCCGTGATATCCCAAAACGTGTTGGCGTTTGGTATCGCCGACGGCAGCATATTGCCGCGACACGCCACCGAGAAACATATTGGCGCACGCCGACGAACATTGTCCTGACACCACGGTGGCCAATTTGCGTTGACGAATATCGTTGCCGATTTTGCGACCGGCACCGGAGTCACCGCCACCACTGTCGTGCAACACAATGGTGGTGATTTCTTTGTCATATCGGCTCATCGCTTCTTCCCACATTTGCCAATCGCTTGGCACCACGCTGCCACCCAGATACAACAAAGGCGGAGCGGCATAGAAACTCATGGCCTGTGAGGAGCCGATCAAAAAGTACGCGGCGATCAAAAACCAACGTTTCATGCGTCGACCAAGCCTTTTTTCCTGAGCATCGGTTCAACGGTGGGTGCACGGCCACGAAACGCTTCGTACGCTTTCATCGGCAACAGGGTACTGCCGCTCGAATAAATGAATTTCAACAGGCGTTGTGCGGTAGTCGCATCAAACGGATTGCCCGCCTCGGTAAAGGCATCATAGGCATCGGCATCGAGTACCTCCGCCCACAGGTACACGTAATACGCAGCGGCATAACTGGAACCGGAAAACAGATGCGCAAAGTGCGGCAAACGATGACGCAAATACAGCTCTTTTGGCATGTTCATGGCAGCCAGCTGCTCAGTTTCAAATTTGCTGAGATCCAGCCCGTGCATCGAGGTTTTGCCGTGCAAATTCATATCGACCAAAGCCGAGGCGCTGAACGTGGCGGCGTCAAATCCTTGGTTAAAAGTGCGCGCCAGTTTCATTTTGGCAATCAAGGCATCGGGAATCACCTCGTTGGTGTCGATATGGCGCGCGTGTTTTTTCAGCACTTCCGGTTCCGGCAACCAATGTTCAAACAACTGGGAAGGCAACTCCACAAAGTCGCGCAACACACTGGTGCCGGACAATCGTTCGTAATGCACATTCGACATCATGCCGTGTAAGCCATGGCCAAATTCGTGGAACAACGTGCGGGCATCGTCGAACGAAAGCAGTGTCGGTTCGCCGGGTGCGCCTTTGGCGAAGTTATTGTTGTTGACGATGATGGGAATGATTTCGCCATCAATCCGGCTTTGCATCCGATAGGCGCTCATCCACGCGCCGCCGCGTTTGCTGGCGCGGGCAAAATTGTCGTGCAGGAAAAGTGCAATGGTTTTGCCGGACGAATTTTTGACCTCATACGATTGCACGTCCGGGTGATAAGCAACAATATCGGTGCGCGGCGTGAAGGTGATACCAAACAAACGGTTGGCACAATCAAATGCGGCTTCGGTCATACGCGCCAATGAGAAGTATGGCTTGACCACCGCTTCGTCAAAGTCGTAACGTGATTTGCGTACTTTTTCGGCATAGTAAAACCAATCCCAGGCTTCGATGGTGATGTCGTCCCCATTGGCGGTGGCGGTGTCCTGTAAATCAGATGCCTCGATGCGCGCGCGCGCACTGCTGCGTGCCCAGACCTTGTTGAGCAAATCGAATACCGCCTGTTGGCTGCCGGCCATGGTGTCGGCAAGGGCGTAATCGGCAAAGTTGCTGTGGCCGTGCAACTGCGCCTGTTCCAGCCGCAAATTCATGATTTCAACCGCCACCCGTTTGTTGTCTTGCTGCGGGTCGCCGTCATGAAATTCACCACGGGTGATCCACGCTTTGAACGCCTGCTCTCGCAAATCGCGCCGCGTTGAAAACGTCAAAAACGGCACAATGTGTGAACGCGAAATGGTGATGAGATGGCCATTATTGATGCCACGCTCCATCGCGGCTTGTTTGGAGGCGGCCAATACAAACGGCGGCAGACCGGCGGTTTCTTCGGCCGTACGTAGTACCAGCTGATATTCACCTTCGTCGGCCAACACGTTTTGGCTAAAGCGAGTATTGAGTTCGGCGAGTTTTTCCATAATCTCGCCATAACGCTTCTTTGCCGCCGGTGAAAGTGTGGCGCCGGCACGAACAAAGTCGAGATGAATACGCTCGGTCAGTCGAATCTGTTCGGCGTTGAGTCCAAGACCGGCGCGCTGGTTGTAAACACTGTCGATGCGTTTGAACAGGGCTTCATGGGTGTAGATGGCATTAACGTGCGCGGCTACCGGTCCGGCCAAGGCGCGTTCGGCGGCTTGTAATGCGGGTGAGGTCTCAGATGAGGTCAGATTTTCAAACACACGATCAACACGCTGAAATAAACGCCCGCTGCGATCAAATGCGGCGAGCGTATTTTCAAATGTTGCCGGTTCGGGATTGATGGCGATAGCATCCAATTCGGCGCGGTGTGTGGTCAGGGCAATTTTGTAGGCGGGCTCAAAGTGAGCGGCATCAATGTTGGCAAACGGGGCAATGCCGAACGCAGTGTCCCACTCGGCGAGCAGGGGATTGGCAGAGGTGATGATGTTCGTATCCATGACTGGCTTTCATTTCTAAAGTGTCCGTCATTCTAACAAATCGACAGCCGTCACCGTTATGGTGTTCGCTGTTGGCGGCGATTAATTACCACCCGTAAACAGTGCCCGATCGGTTGTTGTTTTGCTGCTTGGCGGACGCGGCGTGGGTTTGATCGGCTAAATTTTTAATTCGCGCCAAGGCTTTGTGCCATATCGGCCAGAGTCGGCCGCGCGCGTTATTATTGCCTGCAACCGTTTTATTTGGATGCCTACTGTTCGCTGGAAAAATGCCCAATCATGCTCAATAAATTTATAGAGACCGTCGCCTTTCAGCCGCAGGGCGGGCCGGTGGGAAACCTGCGCCTCGGTCGCGGTATGGTCGAGGGGCAGGCGGTGTATGTGGCCGTGATTGAAAACAGAACGGCATCGGGTGCGCTGGGTGTCGCCGAATGTGAGCGGCTGGCCAGTTTGTTTAAGATAGTCGCCGCCACCCGCGCGCCGTTGATCATGTGGATCGATTCGGCCGGTGCACGCGTCTCGGATGGTTTGCCTGCTTTGGGTGCATTCCGTCGCATGATGGCTGCCGCGCTCAAAGCCGGCGCTGCGGGAACACCGATGGTGTGTATATTGGGCGCCAACTGTTTTGGTGGCGCCAGTATGTTGGCCGCGCTGTGTGAGTTGCGCTACTTTAACGAGCAGTCCAAACTGGCCATGTCCGGCCCGTCTATTTTGGCGGCGGCAGCGGGCATGTCAGCCCTGGATGATGTGTTTCGCGCCGTTGCTGAAGTCACCATTGGTGCCACCGGCCGCTTAAAACTTGAAGCAAGTCATCGGCCGTTTGCGGGTCAAGTGGCACTACCGGTTGCCACCACGGCGTTGATGCGTCATCAATTGTTGGCGGAACGACTTGCCAAGGCGAAAATGTTCGCCATAGGCGCGAATGAATCGGTGCTGCGTAAAGATTTGACGGCGCTGTACCCCGGCGGGTACAACTTGAACGAAGTAAACGGTGTGCTGCAAGGTTGCGCACAGACTGTGGCAAACGCTGATGCCGGCGGTGAGATCACTGTGATCGGCAGCATTGATCGGCAGCCGATGACGGCGGCGCGTGCCCATGCGCTGGCGGCATTGGTTTGGAAAATGGCCGATCGATCCAATCCAGCCGCGCCAGCTGCTTTGTGCCTGCATGTGTTGATGGATTGTGAGGCCCATTCGACGTCGCTGGATGATGAAAAGGTTATGCTGTCGTTGTATTTGATCGACCTGGCCAATGCGCTGTCTGCGTTGCAGCGCGGCGGCACGGTGATTCATACGATTGTGCTGGGAAAATTGGGCGGCGGCATTTATGTGGCGCTGGCGGCGGCATCGACAGAAGTGAATTTGGTTTACGGCAGTGAGGTCCAGTTATTGCCTGGCAAGGCGATCGTGGCGATCCTGGGTGACATGGATCAATCAAAACCTGAGTTTGCCGATTACTTGCACGCCGGGGTTGCCGAACATGAGCTTAAAATCGGGGTGGTTTAAAGGTGTCTTCGGATGAAAACCATAGCTGAATTGAAAGGAATTTTTGATGTTGAAAGTGGCTGAGGTTTCCACACTCACGGTCGAATCCATACGTGGTCTGCTTGATACTTTATATACACGCATCCCACTCAAGTTGTGGATGGTTACCACCGTTAATGGTGACGATTGGACGATCGTTTATGCGCACAATCGTGGATATGACGCTGATGAGGGCACGGTATTGTCGTGGCGGGAGTCATTTTGCTGTCGCATGATAAAAGGCGAGGGACCACAATTTGCCACCCACGTTGATCAATGCGCGGCGTACATCAATGCGCCCATCGGCCAAAAAATGCCCATCAAGGCCTATGTCGGTGTGCCGTTGTTTGATGACAATGAACAATTAATTGGAACCCTCTGCGGCATCGACCCGGAGCCGGATGTGACCGGCATCCGATCCGGCGAGGCATTGGTCAGGCAAACAGCTGCGCTGGTTGGTCGCTTGATATCGATGGAAATGCAGATTTCCAATCAACGCAATTTGGCCGGAAAATGGTCGGACGCAGCGCATCGCGATGTACTCACCGGATTGCTAAACCGCCGCGGCTGGGATCAAGTCATCGCGCAGACGATTGCGCAAAAAAATCATGAGATTCATGGTGTGATCATTTGTGACCTTGACTGCTTAAAGGAAATAAATGATCGCGACGGTCATCCCGCGGGTGATCTGCTCATTCAACGGATTGCCAGTGCCCTGACTGTTTCCATGCGCGGGCAGGACGTGGTGGCGCGTTTAGGCGGCGATGAGTTTGGCATATTGTTGCGATGTGATGACCAAAGTATGGTGAATGCGGTGCGCAATCGTATTGAGTGTGAATTGGCCGAGTCCGGTATTGCCGCTTCGTCCGGCATTGCCACTGTCCCGCCGGAACCAACTCTGGCGGCGGCATTTTTGGCGGCAGACACCATGATGATGGCGCAGAAAGCCGCAAAAAAAACTATTCAATAAAATATGTACGCCATTTGTATGCGGCTGCGATGGACATCGTCACGGCGCTGTATATTTTCCACCAATACTTCACAACACGTCTGACAAAATCGCACCCTATCAATGAATCTATTTGCAATATTTCAGCGCCACTTCCCCACTGACCGGCACCAACCTTTTCTCGAAACCGAATCCGGCCGCGTGGTCACCTTTGCCGAGCTTGACGACACCACGGCGCGTTATGCCGGTTTGATCACCTCGTTGGGCGTGAAACCGGGCGACCGGGTGGCGGTGCAGGTGGAAAAATCGGTTGAAGCGCTGATGTTGTATCTCGCCTGCCTGCGCGCGGGGGTGGTTTATCTGCCGCTCAACAGCGCCTATCGCGAAAGTGAGGTTGCGTATTTTCTCGGCGATGCCGCGCCAAAAATTTTTGTGCACGCGGGCAAAGACGAAAGCTGGGTAACGCCGCTCTGCCAATCGCTGAATATTGTCCATCGCTACACGCTGGAGGAAAATGGAAATGTGCAGGCAGGAAGCGGCGATTGGCACATAAATGCCGCAAAGACCGCGCCTCTGCTGGAGGTGGTCGAACGATCTGACGATGGCCTTGCCGCCATCCTGTACACCTCCGGCACCACCGGGCGCAGCAAGGGTGCGATGTTGACCCACAAAAATTTGTCGTCCAATGCCGAAGTGTTGCATCGTTATTGGGGTTTCAAAGCCGATGATGTGTTGTTGCACACCTTGCCGTTGTTTCATGTGCACGGCTTGTTTGTTGCGCTCAATACCATTTTGTTGAACGGTGGCAAGATGATTTTCCATAGCCGTTTTGACGCACCCGCGGCCATACACGCGATGCAACATGCCACCGTGTTTATGGGTGTGCCAACCTACTACACGCGTTTGCTGGCCGAGCCAACATTTGGTCTGGAGACTTGCAAAAATATGCGGTTGTTTGTGTCGGGGTCGGCACCGTTATTGCCGGAAACCTTTGACGAATTTCATGCTCGCACGGCACACACCATTCTCGAACGTTATGGCATGACCGAGACCGGCATGATTACCTCCAATCCGTATTATTTTTCGGATGGCAAACGACGCAGGGGCACGGTGGGGTTTCCGCTGCCCGGTGTCGACGTACGGATCATGCTCGACGATGGCAATGTGGCGAAGGCGGATGAAGTTGGCCACTTGCAATTAAAAGGTCCGAATGTATTGGCGGGATATTGGCAAATGCCGGAAAAAACCGCAGAAGAATTTACCGCCGATGGGCATTTCAAAACCGGTGACATGGCCATGCGCGATGCGGACGGTTATATCTCCATCGTCGGCCGCGCCAAGGATCTGGTGATATGCGGTGGTTATAATGTTTATCCAAAAGAAATCGAGCTGTTGCTGGATTCGCTTGATGGTGTGCTGGAGAGTGCGGTGATTGGTGTGCCACACGCCGATTTTGGCGAGGCGGTGGTGGCGGTGGTGGTGAAAAAAGACGGTGCCACGCTTGAAGAAGCGGCGATCATCACCATCTTAAAGTCACAATTGGCCAATTTTAAAGTGCCCAAACGGGTCTATGTGGTGGGCGATTTGCCACGCAACGCCATGGGCAAGGTGCAGAAAAAATTGTTGCGTGAGCGGTATTGCGGGACGTTTGTCAGCAAGTGATTGTTGGCCACCTTTCACCAACCACCGGCCAACCACGGGTATACCAAATTAAAATTTGCCGCGTTCATTATTTACGCGCCGCTTACATTTAAATTTTTTTCAAATGATTGTATTCAACCTATTCTGTTCGAATCACCACCATTTTGATGGCTGGTTTCGCTCGGCCGATGAATTTGCACGGCAAGCCGCCAATGATTTGGTTGCTTGCCCAATTTGTGGTGATCAGCAGATTGTCAAAAAATTGTCCGCACCCCGTATAAATATGGGGGCCGCCGACCAGTCCGCTGACGCAGCATCGCAGCCGTCGTCGGCCGGAGAAACCACCACCGAAACAGCGTCGCAGGAAGTGGCCACCGCCGCGATGGCGCCGGAGTTGCAGGCGCATATGCTCAAAGAATTCAAACAATTTGTCATCAACAATACCGAAAATGTCGGTGGCAACTTTGCGGAAACCGCCCGTAAAATGCATTACGGTGAAGAAACCCAGCGCAATATTCGTGGCCGTGTTTCCACCGAGGAGTCGGTCGCGCTACGCGAAGAAGGTATAGACACACTCGGGCTGCCGCCGGGGATTTTTTTGGACGAGGGCGTGCAGTAAATTGCAAAATCGCCTGTGTGGCGGATCGGCGGGCCCGTTGTTGGGGCACTAAGCGGTGCCACTCGGTGCCAAATTATTTTCCTGTTGTTGCCGACGCGGGTGGCGCTTTGAGTAACAGCGTTAACGCTGCCGCGGCAATCAGGATCGCACCGCCGGCGACAAACGGCGCCTTGATGTGAACAATCTCCGATAACGCACCACCGAGTGCCATGCCCGCGCCGAGCCCGCTGACAATAAAGGTGCTCGACCAGGTAAATGCTTCGGTGGCATATTGGGGTGGCGCAATGCGTGAGATCAACAAGGCTTGCGATGCAAACGCCGGTGAGATCGCAAAGCCGGCGACAAACGCAACCAAACCAAACAACACGCGTGAGTCGCGTGCATCCACCACCAAATGCAAAAACATCAACACGCCAAAAATGAGCAGCAGCCTGGAAAATTGGCGTTCCAGCGGCAGCGCAGATCGCATCGCGCCAAAAATCGCCCCACCCACCGCACTGCCAAACGAACTGATCGCCAGCAAAATACCGGCGAACGCGGGAATCAATAACCAGGTGGCATAGGCGGGATAACCAACTTCGAGCAAGCCACAGGCGGTGGCCAGCGACAACGCAATCACAAACAGCATCACCAGCCTGAGATCGGTTAACGGCCCGAGTAAATGGCGCTCCACGTCCGGTTGTTGTTGCCAATATTTGAGCGCCGGTGTGCGCAAAAAAGCAATGATGGAAAATGTCATGGCAAACCACGCCACCAGCACCGCCATTTTTGGATTGGCAACCGCCAGCACGAAACCAATAATGGCCGGACCCAGGGTGAAATTCATTTCCATCAAGATCGAGTCAACCGAAAACGCCATACGCCTGTCTTCATCGGCTTCAAAGCGGTGTCGCCACAGGGTGCGCGACAACACCGTGATCGGTGGCGAAAATACGCCCATCACAATCACCGCAGCAATCACAATCGTCATGGGCCAATTCAGCCACACTGCGGCGATAAACAGACCAAAGCCCAAGGGTTCCAACAGGCCGGTGACTTTTAAGGTCAACATCGGTCCGCGGCGGTCAATAATACGGCCGAGGACGGGCGCAGTCATGGCCATTGCAAAAAAATAAACCCCAACCACCGAGCCGGCCTGTTTGAAATTGCCGAGCGACTCGCGCAACAACATGAGCATCGACAGGCCCATCATGCCGACCGGCATGCGCGACAAAAACGCAATCACCAGGGTTTTTTTTACGTCCGGCAAGGAAAGAAAATGGCGATAGGGCGCAACCAATTGTGCGCCAAGGGACTTGACCATGGGTCGATTAGCCTGTGTCTGTGGCCAGTGTCGGTGATTTATCCAATACCGCCATCGTGAGGCGCGAGATGCAAACCAATTTATCCGTTTCATCGGTGATGCGAATTTCCCATAACTGGGTGCTGCGTCCGAGATGGATCGGTCGCGCCGTGCCGGTCACCAAACCAGACCGTACACTACGCACATGGTTGGCGTTGATTTCCAATCCCACCACATTAAATTTTTTCATATCGACGCACAGATACGCGGCGGTACTACCAATGGTTTCGGCGAGTGTCACCGATGCGCCGCCGTGCAAGATGCCCATCGGCTGGTGGGTGCGGTGATCCACCGGCATGGTGGCGCGCAGGTAATCGTCACCGATGTCGGTGTAAATGATGCCCAAGTGCGCGGCCAGGGTCGGCGTGGGTTGATTGAGTTGTTCGAGGGTGGGGCGGTGGAACCAGATGGGGGCGGACATGGCGCTGACGGTTGGCAAAGACATTATTTTCTCATGCCAAATTCACGGCATGCTCAGTGTTGCATTTCGCGGTATGCCAAGCGAATCACCCGGCCGCCGGAATGCACCGCCAGCCCACCCATCAACAACGCCACCACCACATCGGCCCAGCCCATGCCAGTCGCCCACACCGTGACGGCGGCGGCAATCACCGCGACATTGCCAATGGCGTCATTGCGGGTACACAGCCACACCGATTGCATATTGGCGTCACCTTCGCGCCAGGCGTACAACAACACGGCCACACTGACGTTGGCGACGAGTGCCAGCACGGCAATGCCACCCATCCATTCGGCATGGGGAACAGAGCCGGAAAACGCCAGCCACAGCGCATTTCCAAGCACAAACAGCCCAAACACCAGCATGGACGCGCCTTTTAACATGGCAGTGCGGGCGCGCCACACGGGTGCCATGGCCAGCGCCCAAATGGCCAGGCCATAGTTGGCCGCGTCGCCGGCAAAATCAATTGCGTCTGCGAGCAATGCCGCCGAGTTTGCCGTGAAACCCGCCGCCACTTCGACCACAAACATGGCCGCATTGACAATGAGCGCGATCCACAACACCTTGCGGGTGCGCGGGTCGATGGCGGTGGCTGCATCACAGCGGTGGATGTGGCAGTCTGCGGACATTTTTCCTCCTGCCAACGATACGCCTTACTTCAACGTCCAGCGCACACTGGTGGTTTTGCCGCCAACGGTCACCAGCGCCACCGCCTTCACACCCTTGTTGACGTTGAATGTTCCCCTGGCTTCGAGTTTGTTTTCGCCGCTTGATACCATCGGCACCTCGGTTTTGTCCTTGCCGGACAGCAGGGTCAACTTGGCCGTGGCTCCTTTGATTTCAATTGCTTTGCCGTGATCCGTCACGTAGATCAAAATTTGATCGGGCTTGGCAACAATTTCAAACTGCCAATTACTGACTTCAACCACCTGCCCGCCGTGTTTGGATACCAGCTCGCCGTGGGCGAAAACATTGAACGACAACATGGCAAGGGATGCGGCGAGGATGGTGTTGATGAGGTATTTCATGTTGATTTCCTTGAAGTAAGGTGAGGTTGGATAAATGGTGATGGGTCGTGCTATATGGCTTCGCCACCTGTGTGTTGGGCGAGTTTTTCGACCGGTGCCCGGCCGTAGCGCCACACCATGGCCGGTGTTAAAAATGAATCGAGCAGGGTGGCGCTGATCAGTCCGCTGAAAATCACCACCGCCACCGGGTAAAGGATCTCGGTGCCGGGTTGATCGGCGGCAAACAACAGCGGTGACAAGGCGAGTGCCGCGACCAGCGCGGTCATCAGCACCGGTGTCAGGCGTTCGAGTGAGCCGCGCACAATCATTTGCCGGTCAAACTGCTCACCTTCGAATGCGATCAGATTCACATAGTGGCTGACTTTGAGGATGCCGTTGCGAATGGCGATGCCGGCCAGGGTGATAAACCCGACGAGTGCGGCCACCGAAAGTGGCTGGCCGGATAACCACAGACCGATCACCGCACCCACCAGTGCCAGTGGAATGTTGGCCATGATGATGAGTGCCAATACGCTCGATTGGTAACGATTAAACAGAATCAAAAAAATCAACACCACCGAAATCAGCGACAACAACCCGATCAATCGTGACGCGACTTCCTGTGCTTCAAATTGGCCGCCCATGGTAATAAAGTAGCCTTGCGGCAGGGCGTGCTGGCTGGTGGCGGCCCGAATGTCCGCCACCACCTCCGACAGCGCCCGGCCCTGCGCGCTGGCCGATAACACAATGCGGCGGCGGCCGTCGTCGCGCGAGATTTGATTGGGGCCGTCGGACTCTTCGATCTGGGCGAGTTGGCTGAGCGCAACCCGGCCTTTGGGGGTGTTGATCAGGGCGGTTTTGAGGCCTTCGATGCCGCGTGCCGAATCCGGCAGGCGCATCACCAGTGCAAAGCGACGGTTGCCTTCAACAATCTCGGTGATGTGTTCACCATCAACCAGCATTTGCAACTCACGCGCCAATTTGGCTGGTGAGATGCCGTGGGCAAAGGCGCGGTCGTAATCAATGTGCACTTTGATCTGTGGCGTCAGCACTTGTTTTTCAATTTCCAGATCCGCCACGCCGGCGATGGTGGCCAGTTTGGCGCGCAGTAAGTCCGCCTGGCCGCGCAGCGTATCGAGATCGTCACCAAAAATCTTGATGGCGATTTGTGAACGCACGCCGGACAACATGTGATCGATGCGGTGTGAGATCGGTTGGCCGATGGCAATGGCGGCCGGCAGCACCGAGAGTTGGTCACGCATGTCGGCGTAAATTTCCGACTGGGTGCGTGATGACCGCTTGAGTTTTAAGTCCAGCTCCGAGACATGCACCCCCTCGGCGTGTTCGTCGAGTTCGGCGCGGCCCGAGCGGCGGCCGACGTATTCGACCTCCGGAACCTGTTTGAGCAGCCGCTCGGCTTGCTGCGCCAAGCGCACCGATTCGGCCAGCGTGGTGCCGGGATTCAGGCGCAGGCCGATCAACGCCGTGCCTTCATTGAACGGCGGCAAAAAGGTGGTGGCAAAAAATGGCACCGACACGGCCGCCAGTAGGACTGCTGTGACCGCCGCCAGCAACCATTTTTTTGGCGCGTTGATGACTTGCTCCAGCAGGCGTGCATAGCGGACCTTCAGCCAGCGTTGCACCGCAGTGTCGGCATGGTCGAGGTTTTTCATACGCGGTAGCAGGTAATACGCCATCACCGGGGTGAGGGTCACCGATACCACCATCGAGGCCAGCAGCGAAACAATGTAGGCGACCGCGAGCGGCACCATCAGGCGGCCTTCAATGCCCGGCAGGAAAAAAATCGGGATCAACACCAACACCACAATCACGGTGGCGTAAACAATGGCCGAGCGCACTTCCAGTGTGGCCTTGATGATGAGTTCTGCCAGCGCGCGGCCAGTGATGGCATTGCCGTTGGCGGCCACGCTTGCGTCTGCGCGCGCGGCTTTCAGGCGACGCAACACATTCTCGACACCCACCACTGCATCGTCGACCAGCTCACCAATGGCAATAGCGAGCCCGCCGAGAGTCATGGTGTTGATGGAGAAACCAAAATATTCAAACACCAGCACGGTGGCGAATAACGACACCGGAATCGCCGTCAGTGAAATCAGCGTCGCCTGCCAGTTCATCAAAAATGCAAACAACACCAGCGCCACAACAACACTCGCCAGCAGCAGTTTGCCTTTCAAATTACCGGTTGAGGACTCAATAAAATCGGCCTGGCGGAAAGTGATGCGTGGTTTGTCCATGCCAGCGGGCAGGGATTTTTCCAGTCCAAGCAGGGCGGACTCAATTTGCCTGGTGATCTTGACGGTATCACCAGTCGGCTGTTTTTGTACGCCGAGGATGACTGCCGGTGCACCATCCAGGCCGGCGTCACCACGTTTGATGGCGGGGGCAAAGGTCACCTTGGCGACCTGCTGCAAGGCGATCGGTTGGCCGTTGTGCACCGCCACCGCCACCCGCTGCAAATCTTCCAGGCGGGCGCTGCGGCCGATGTGGCGGATCAAATATTCGCGCGCATTGAGTTCCAGAAATCCACCACTGGTGTTGGCCGAAAAACCGCGCAACGCCGTCTCCAAGTCGTCCAGCGTCACGCCCAGCGCAGCCATACGTGCGGTGTCGGGTTGCACCTGGTATTGACGCACTTCGCCACCAATGGGAATCACCTGCGCAATACCGGGGATGGTCAACAGCCGTGGCCGCAACACAAAGTCGGCAAATTCGCGCACCGCCATCGGCGAGATTGTCGTCGCGTCCGCATTTTTGTTGATCGGCAGGGCAATCAACATGATTTCACCCATGATCGATGACACCGGCCCGATGGTCGGGCTGATGCCGGGTGGCATCTGCTCGCGCACCAGTGATAATCGTTCGGTCACCAGTTGGCGCGCGCGGTAAACATCGGTCGACCAGCTGAAGGTGATGTAAATAAACGACAGGCCGGCACCCGAGGTGGAACGCACCACCTCGACACCGGGCATGCCGTTCATGGCGGTTTCCAGCGGCAAGGTGATGCGCTGCTCGACTTCTTCCGGTGCCATGCCGCCGGCTTCGGTGATGAGTGTTACCGTTGGTTTATTCAGATCCGGAAAAACATCGATCTGCATTTGTGTGAGGGTGAGGGCCCCGTAGGCCATCATCCCTGCCGCCACAACAAGCACCAACAGGCGGTGTTTGAGGCTGCTGCCGAGGATCGCAGAAATCATAATGATGATTCCTTATCGGACTTGGTTGAGCAACGGCGCACCGTCGGTCACCACGCGCTCACCGGACTGCAAGCCGGATAACACCAGCACGCGGCTGCCATCGAGTGGCGCAAAACGCACCACCCGTGGCACAAACTGCTCGGGGCGTTCGACCACCCAGACAATATTTTGATTCGATGGATTTTTCACTATTGCCGCCGACGGCACGGCAATGCCCTCGATAATCGTTTTGGAATGTACCGAAACTTTGACCGATTCACCAATGGAAAAAAATGCAAACGGTCCGACAGGCTTGCCGTTTGCGACATTTTTGGCTGAAGTTGCCCGAAAAATAAGGGGGAGTTGCCCATCGCGCAGACTGCGTGCAGCGCCGACAAAAGTCAGTGCAATTGATTGTCCAGCGAGGGCAACCGCGCCGCCGGCAATATCACCAGCGGTGGCAGAATCAAAGGCGATGGCCTCGATGGTGAGGGTGTCGGGATCGGTGATTTCAAACAACACTTCTCGGGCATCGACCACCTGTCCAGCCATGGCGTTGGCGGCGACACTTGCCACCACACCACTCACCGGTGCCAGCAATGCTTCACGTGCCGACAAACTGTCGCCGACACTTGCGGCACGTAACTCGAGACTGGCGAGCATGATTTTGGCGTCGTCGATGTCGCGTTGTGGCACACTGCCTTCGAGCTGCTGTAAACGGGCGAGACGTTTTTTCGCCGATTGCAATTGTGCGGAAATTTCCGCCGCATGTGCGCGCTGATTGGCCGACTCCAGCAAACCCACCGATGGCAACACATAGGCCAGTACCGCACCGCGCACCACCTTTTGCCCAGGCTGCGGCAAGCCATTCGGACCGGATTGTAAACGCCCCGCCTGGGTGGACTGCACCCGACCGCCGCTGACCGGATTGAGGATTACCCGGCCGGGTAAATCAAGTGTGCGTGGCTCAGAAGTGGTTTTTGTTTGCACTGTTCGAATTGCCAATTGGCGCTGGGAAGGTTTGGGCAAAAACACGCTGCCATCCGGCGCACGTTTGGGCGCGTTGCTGGCGGCCATGGCTGGCGCATCACCATGGTCATGACCGGGCCCGGCCATGACCATGGTCATAAAAAATAACGTGAAGGTGACACACAACAGATGCTTAAACATGACTGCCTCCCACTTTGCCGTATTTATTTTTCGCACCTGATTTAAATCGCCACGTGGTCGCACCGATCGTAATGAGCAGCAGCGTGCCACCGGCATACAACAAATTTTGTTTGCTCAACCAAGATCCGGCAGCATGCTCATCACCGGCTCGTGCGTCCGGCACCACAAGATTGGCGGCAATAATATCGATGTCCTCGCCCGCAGTGATGGTCAGCACCAGCGCGTGGCTGCCAGGCTTGTTGAAGATGTCGGCGGGGAACACAAAGTCACCCAGATCCTTATGCAACACACCTTTTGCCTTAAAAGCGCCGCTTTCCAATTCGACGATGGCGTCCACCACGGGCACGTTGGTGGCGAAGCGGTCGACAAACACCGCCAGCTCGCCGCCAGAGAGAATGCCAACGACTTCAAACAAATCGGTGCCGGCGGAAAAACGCGGTGCGGCCTTGCCGGCGTGGGTGACGATGGCCGCGCTGTCGTGGGAGTGGCCGGCCGGACCGGGGCCGGCCCATGCCGACAGGGTGAAGGTGAGGAGCAACAGCAAAAATATTTTGATCATGGCAACAATCCTGATGATTGATTTAAATTGGAAATGGCGCGATGGCGCTCAATGCTGGCGCGCGCGGCCATACGTTCGGCTTCAAACCGTTCCTGTTCGGCGCGCAGCCGCGTCGGCAAATCGGTCTCGCCCAACTGGAATGAGTTTTCAACAAGTTGTGCGGTATCGCGCGTCAGCACAGCGCGGCGCGCGGCGGAAGTTGCCAACGATTGCCAGCCGGTCAACGACTCAACTGCTGTTGCATATTCGGCCCGTAAACGCTGTTCAATCAATGGCAATAATGCCTCCGCTTCGACTCGCGCGGCGGCAGTCTCGGCAATACGCGGTTTATTGCGTGAATCAGTGGCGATGGGGATACGAATTCCAATCCTGGCCGCTGATTTGCTGGGCTCGGTCAGGCTGTCGCGCTCACGGCTGGTGGCCAGGGTAAATTCCAGCGGGTCACGGCTGACTTTTCCCGCTTGATCCGCGCGTGCTTTGGCGACTTCAATCGTCGCTCTTTGTTGGATATACGTCGGATGGGATTGCCAGACGAACGCATTCGTTTGTGCGGATTCGCCTACAGCCTCGCCGACCGGCAAGCCGGTCAATAGTGTGAAGTCCTGTGCGGTTTGGCGCGCCTTGATGGTCGCTTCCAGCTTGGCAATTTCCGCCGCATCACGTTCGGCCTCGACGCGGTTCTGGTCGATTCGGGCAAGTTCCCCCGCCTTCACCCGCCGCGCGGTGTCATTCGCAATTTGGTTGGTGGCTGCCAGCTTTTGCGACGCCAATACGCGTTCCATTTCCGCCAGCCGCGAATTCCAATATGTCTCGCGCACTTCACCCGCCAACTGCCATTTGGCGTATTGCAGGCGCGCCAACTGTTGTGTGTGCTCGGCTTCAGCCAATACCTGGTCGGTGGCGCGGCTGTTCCAGGCGCGGATCGGCAGCGACAGCTCCAGTTCGTTCTCCCGTGCGCCGCCATTTTTGCCCAAACGATCCGTGCGCTGGCCTATTGATATCGCCGGCGGCTCGGCAAACCAGCGGTTGGCGGCATCAACGCGTGCGCGGGATTCCTCCGAGCGCGCGGTGGTCGACAGTCCCTGCGGACTGCGCTGCCAGGCCGCTTCAACGGCGTCTTTCAAGGATTGCGCCGACGCGGCATTGACGCCAGACAGCAGCGCAATTAAAACGGTAACGATGCGAATGTGTTTTCGCATAACCAACTCCCATGCAAAGTAAACCAGACATGGGCGCGCACAACATGGTCAAACCATCACGCCGCGATGGCGGGGTGGCAGTTGACACACAAAGAGTGCGGATGGACGCGCCCGGAAGGGGAACTTACGCGCGGGCGACGGGGATGCGTTCGGGAACCGAAACGAAACGGGTGTGGAGGGTTGAAGCGGGGGACGGAAATTTGCCCAAACCATTGTCATTGATGGGAACAACAATTTCGCTGAACAGATAGTTGGCGAAGCTGAGATGATAACAAGCCGCGCTATGTGCGCCGCCATCGCCCGGTGCCGGATCACGATCCGGGTTTTGCGCGCCCCAGCCGTGGTGGTGGCTGTGATCATGGTCCGCCTGGGTTGATGCCGGGAAAGCGTCGTTGGCCTGCGCATGATTCGACCCGTGATTGGCCAGGCTCGCCCGTGCCAGACTCACGCCGTGCAACGGAAACCAGACAATCAAAAAGAGGACAAAAAACAAGCGCATGGGTTATGGAGTGGGGCGGTGGCGGAACGTTGCAATGATTTGGAGCCGACTTGATGCCTGACGATTATAGCGTCAACTTTGGTCGGGTCAACCAGCCACAGCAAATCCTTGCGGCCATCACCATGGCCATGCGGTATAGTCAATGCCAACCAACAACCGGAAGGTGATGCAGATGAGTGTCGAAACAGAGCGGGATGTGGAAAAAAATTATCCGAAAGCCGATTTTGTCGCCAAGCTGCGGCGGTTGGCCGATGCCATTGAAAATGGTGATCGTTTCGACATACAGATTGCGGGGGAACGCATTTATGTGCCGGTTCGCGCCACGTTTTCGGTGGAGCACGAAAAATCCGAAGATGCGGAGGAAATCGAATTTCAAATCCGCTGGGAACACGAGTAGCCAACGGCAGGCAATCGCGGCTACTTCATCTCAAAGGTGAGTGTGGCCCAATTGGTTTCGTAATCCGCGTCCGCGTCCTTGACGGGGTGTACGTGAATCAGCGCGATGTACCAGGCGGATTTTTTGCTGATCTTGAAGTTCGCCAAGCCATTTTTGTCGGTTCGCAGGGCTTGGGCGTTGACGCGCCGCTCGGCGTCATCGTCCTCGTTGAAGCCGGCGTGATTGACATAAACGAGATGATTTGCAACCGGCTGTCCCTGATGCAAAACCTGAAAGTGCAATGTCTCATTCGGTTTTAATTCATATGGATTATTTTTGAGAATGACCTCCAGCGGATAACCAAGGTGGCGGGAAAAATCGGTGCTGTAAGAATTGCCGACCTGGACAACCGCTTTGACATGTTTTGCCGAGCGCTGGCGCACCGTGGTGAGTTTGCTGTCGCGGTCAAACGACGCCAGCCCATCCAGCGCCCCGTAAAGTTTCATGAATGCGCGGAAATCCGCCGCCGACAGCGTCCTCACGCCGGGCCGGGTCGAGACACCGGCGACAAGGGTGCCGGCCTTGCCGGTGGTGAATGTCAGAAGTGAAGCCGTATCGGCATCGTGCCAATCGGTTGCCGGTGGATGGAACACCTTGTCATCCGCTGCAATGCTCACATCCTGCATGCGCGCACGCGCAACAATGGCCAGATTTTTGTCAAAGGTGCCGTTGACCAGTTTCAGCAATTCTTTTGAATGCGGTTTCAGGAAATAGTTGTCCGGCTTTAAAAACAGCTCATGCGCCTGTGTGGAACCGGCCGCCAGCAGCATGGACGCGGTCAGCAGCATGGATTTCAGGATTTTTTTGTTCATGGGTGAGATTGCCGGTGGTGGGTTTATCGACATTGATTGACGGGGACAATTGTGGCACAACTTGATTGCTTGACATAGCCAACTGCGTCAACTGCATGCGACGCCAAGACAAAAAAGCGGCGCATGATGCGCCGCTTTTTTTGTTACATGGTCATCATTAGGGCCACCATCCCAAACGGGATGGTGACCTGGTTGATTACTTAATGACTACTTAAATTTGTAACCCAAATTCAAGTTAAAGCGACGACCCAGCTGACCTGAAGTACCGTTATCCCACCAGTTAAAGGTGCTTGGAATATCAATCGCACGGGTGTAAGAATTTTCGACGTTGAGCATGGTCAAAGAAACCGTCAAATTCTTGATCCCCGTATACGAGCCGCCCATATCGAACTCGCGACCGGCATCAACAAAACACGAGCCATTGGCACGAATATAGGTGGGTCCTGCGGCGGTCGAAGTCATACACGTATCCGTTGCGGCACCTCTATGCAGGGCACTGATGTGATTAAAGCGTACCCACGCTGCGAAATTATCCTTCTTCCAACGCAGTGTTGCGCTGCCTTTGTGTTTTGGCACATCAGACGCCGAATAACCCACCAAATTTTGCTCCGGCGAACTGGCCAAAATCTGCTGTCTAAAGTAGCGGGTTACTGTCCCGTTGATGTTGATGCTGAATTTCCCAAAGCTGCTGCTGGGGAAACGATAGTTCATATCGTAATCAAATCCAGCTGTTTTGGTATAGAGGAAGTTGCCGTAATCACGTTTGATGATCAGGATCGGTCCACTATTCGGAATGCCAGGCAACCAGGTCGCCGGGTTCGGATCACGAATAATCGCGGCGGCATTGGCGACTGGATCGGCATTAAAGGCGTCCATGATATCAATGCCGCGTTGTACCCGAATCTCGTCATTACGACGGAAGAACCAGCCGTCCAAGGCCAAATCCAAATCTTTGGTTGGCGCGATAATGGTCCCCAGCGTAAAGGACTTGGATGTTTCTGGCTTCAGATTGCGGTTGGCACTGATGACCGTTGGCATATTGCCCGGTGTAACGGTACCGGCGGGCACAGCTGAGAAGTTGAGCATATTGCAATCACGGTTGACCGCCGGGTTGGCGCGGCTGACCGGCAAAGCTGGATTGGTCAAATTACAGCGCAGGTTGTCAAACACACGACGGTCTTGTGAGCTGTGGAATGACAATAGGAAGGAGTCACCAATCTGCGAGATTGACGGCGCTCTGAATCCGGTAGTGGCGGTACCGCGTAAGGAGACTTCTTTAGCAGCATCCCATTTAAAACCAACCTTGCCAGTTGAGGAATTGCCAAAGTCGCTGTACTTTTCCTGACGCAATGCGCCTTGTAATTCAAGCGTTTTGGCAACTGGCAACCGAATTTCGGCAAACACTGCTTGTGAATTGCGTGCGCCTTCTGCACCATTCGCGACCAGACCGATAAAGTCGCCCGTTTTGTAAATGTCACTTGGTACCGACGAGAGGGTTTCACGACGGGCTTCCGCACCGATCGCAATCGCCGCTTTGCCGCCGGCCATGGTGAATAATTCACGGCTGCCGCGGACGTCAAATGCCGCGACCGTTGCTTCGCCTTCGTTGACTGCATCGGATGCCACGCTGGCCTTGGCCGCATCGGTATTGGTGCCGGTGAAGCGGTAGGTACCCGCTGCCAGTGAGGCATCGATTAATGACTTTCTGAGGCGCATCTGTTGCACACGAGAATTTTCCTGACGGCTGTACAAAAGTGCCGTATCGATATCCCATGCACCAATCGAGCCTTGCAGGCCGGTGGTGACCCGAACGATTTTCAGTTCATTGATGTCGTTGCTTGGCAAATCGGCAAAACGATGGATCACCTGCACTGGAATCGGTGTGGCGGTACCACGGGTTGGATTGTCTGGGTGCCCAACCGGCAAAACCAATCCACCATGAGCCAAAAAGGTGCCGGTAAGTAATGGCCAGGTAACCGCATTAGGCAAGGCGGTGCTGACCAAACCGGTTGTAACGACGCGTGGCACGGCAAATTCAGTGGTGGTAGTGCGCGCAAACATGATGTCGGCGTATGCCGTCAATTCATTGCTGATGGCAAAATTTGCACGGGCAGATCCACTGATCCGCTCCTGCTTGGAAATGGCTTCGTCGGCTTCGTCCAAATTGTAACGACACTGGCCTTCACGAAACGATGCCGTGGTGGCGGTAAAACTCGGCAAACGTGTCGGCACGCCTTGGCCGACGGTGAGTGCGGCCGGGCAACCAGGGAACGTACCCAGGTAGTTGGTGCCAAACACACTGTTGTTGGCGACCGAAATGCCGTTGATGATGGTGGAACCGGCGGTGCTTGCGGGGACACGATAATAACTGCCAAACGGCGAGGCAACCGAATCAGGTGTGAAGCGCAGCAACGAGCCGTTTACGCCCAGATAGGCATTGTGGCTTTCCAGGTTGCCGCGATCTTTTAACTCGGAATGCATGACCGGGTCACGACGGAACATGGTGATGCCACCAAAAACGTTAAAACGTTGGCTGGCCAAGTCGCCAAATCCAAACGTCAACGAGGCATTTGTGGTTTTGCCGACACCTTCGGTATTGGCACCATAGGATGCATTGGCTTCGATCCCTCTGTAGTCCTTCTTCAGAATGTAGTTGATCACACCCGCCATTGCGTCTGAGCCGTACAGTGCCGAGGCGCCGTCTTTGAGAATTTCAATCCGCTCAATTGCTTCTCTCGGGATGGTATTCACACTTAATAACGAACCACGACCAAAGTTGACGTCGACCGCTGCCACCGGCGCAATGCGTCGGCCGTTGATCAAAATCAAAGTGCCTTGTGAGCCAAAGCCGCGTAACGAAATCGTCGCCAAACCACCAACAAAGCCTGAGGCGGCACCGTCTTGCACGGAAGTCGCATCAAACGCACTAACGGAGCGCAACAAGTCTTCAACGGTGGCAAAACCGGAGTTCATGATTTCGTCGGCGGTGATCACTTGCACCAACGAAGGCGTCTCGGTATCGGTCCGTTTGATCAATGATCCGGTGACTTCGATCTTTTCAGCTTTCGGTGTGATCACCGGCGCAGCCTGCTGGGCAAAGGAGTTAAAAACAAGGGCGGTGCTGCCGATGCCAATGGACAGGGCTTGTGCAACCATCAGTGCAATGCGTTTGGGGTTGTTGGTTTTCATAATGGGTCCTGATTAGAGGGGTTACGATGACGTGGAGGGTGCTGATTTGTGCTGGATGAAAGCTAAAACGGTAAACCGTTGCCAAACCGGTCTCTAAAGATGCGGGCCGTGCAACAAGTACGAATGTTTGGAGTCGAGTGAGGATCGCCCAAGTACACCAATTCGTTTGCCAGCGTGCACAATACCAAAAACAGGCCTCAATTTGACTCGTGACTATTGGAGTGATGTTTATCCACAACACATTGATTGTGCAGTCTAAAAACGGTCTTGTTAGATAATAAAGTCAGACTGATTTATTTTTGTGTAGAAATGGTGTGGGAATAGCAGAGAGATGCAAGAAGTTGGCGTAATTTAGCCCGTGCTTGTACAAAGTTTTGCTAAGCGAATTATTAATTTTTTATAAAACCCGCGATTTCATTTTCACAACTAACCCATGGGTCGGTAATTTGGCAGGAGATTTGAGCCACGATATTCAGCAGGTCTGCGGATCGGCCATACAGGTCTTGTAGGTCTTTTTGTGGGCACCAATCGTGAAAAGGACCACAACAAACGGTTGGGTCAAGGTGCCGCGACCCTCATCATGCGATGGATTTATGATCGCAAAAAGTCATTTGTTTTTGCTACGCACAACAAAAGGCGATGGGTGCGCGCTAAACTTGCGACCATGCAAGGTGCGTTTATTGAGATATATAAACGTTAAACGGGAAGCGCGTACGGTGAATTTTTTTGCCAATTCGCGCACTGCCCCCGCAACGGTGATTGGATAATTCGGTATTGCTGCTCCACTGGGTCGAAGTTTGGCTTGGTAAGGAAATGCCGAAAACAGGGCGCAATGCCAGGTTCATCCATCAGTCCGGATATCGGCCTTGTATCGCCAATTCGGTCATCCACGAACAGGCGTCGCGCGTGATCGATCCACCATCATCGGTGGCTTGGCCCACGTATCTGATTTGCCACTTGCGGGGACGCTTGTGGACACTTGTCGAAACTCACATGAAAAATTTAGTTTGTACGTCTGCATCACGGTCAGATACACCTTTTACGCAGCCTTCGCATTTTCCACGTTGTCATCAATCAGCAGTCCCGGCAGTTCACTCCCCCGCACCCCGTCATTCGCCGCTGCCCGCAGCCGCTCCGGTAACCATCTTGCTACTGTCAGCGGTGGTCTGTTGGTCTGCGCCGCCAGTTTTTGCGGCCAATATTTCAGACCAATTGTTGGTAACGGCCACCCGCACCATGCAGCCACTTGGCGAAACAATGGCACAGGCCCTGGTGATCAGCCGCGAGGAAATTGCTTTGGCGGGGTCGATCAGCCTCGCCGAGCTTTTACAACGTCGCGGTGGAGTTGAAATTCGCGCCACCGGCGGTCCGGGGCAACCATCGAGTTTATTGATGCGCGGCGCGAATGGCACCCACACGCTGGTGTTGATCGACGGTCAACGGGTCAGCTCATCAACATCGGGTGCCGCCGCGTTGGAAAATATTCCACTCGAAATGATCGAACGGATCGAGGTGGTGAAAGGTCCGCGTTCGGGTTATTACGGTTCCGACGCAATCGGTGGGGTCATACAAATTTTTACGCGTCGAGGGCAGGCGACGGGTGGGACCATCAAGCTTGCGGTTGGCAACAATGCCACGCAGTCGGCGGATGTTGGCTTAACAGCCGTGATGGGGTCCTCCATCGTCACCCTCGCGGCCGGACAAAAGAAGATTGATGCACCTTCCGCCACCAATCCGTTGGTGGGTTCTTTTACCTATAACGGTGACCACGATCCATATAAAAACAGCTACGGAAAATTCGGACTGTTACATCAAATTTCCGCGCGTGATCAGTTGCGGATTGATTTGTGGCAATCAAAAGCGAAAACAAATTTTGACAGTGGTCCCGGTTTGCTGGAAGCAGCCAATCATCAAACGTTATCCGGAGTCACACTGTTATCTGACAACCAACTCACAGCCAATTGGAATTCGCGTCTGTCGATCGGGCAATCTATCGACGACAGTCGCATTGTTGCAGCTTTTGGTGGCCAGTTTAAGACCAACCAGACACAATTCAGTTGGCAACATGATGTCAAATTTGCCCGTGTAAATTGGACCGGCGGACTGGAGCGTCGGTTGGAGCATGTCGCTGCAACCACCGATTACACGCAGGCCACGCGCTCCACTGATGCAATATTTGTTGCGGTAGCAAACAAGATCGAGTCACTTTCCTGGTCGGCAAACATACGTCATGACCGCGAGGATCAGTTTGGTGCACGATCAACCGGTGGTGTCACGATGGGTTTGCAGTTGACGCCGGCCAATTATTGGTACGCCAGTGTCGCCTCCGGGTTTCGCGCACCATCGTTTAATGATTTGTATTTTCCGGGTTTTTCCAATGCCGTGTTGCAACCGGAAAAATCGCGCAGTCTGGAATCGGGCTGGCGAGTGCGTCACGCCGAGTCGAGTATGAATCTGGCGGTGTTTGATAACAAAATTGACAACCTGATTGCCTTTGATTTGGCGACATTCAAACCACAAAACCTTGCGCACGCGCACATCCGTGGTATTGAATTTGATGTCGAGACCATCTTGGCGGGTTTGAACTGGCGTGTGCAATTGACCGCACAATCGCCAACTGATGCCGGCACCGGCAAACAATTGCGCAGCCGCTCCAAGTTGTTTGGCGTGATTGGGGTTGGCAAAAATTCAGGCGTCTGGCAATGGCAGGTGGACGCAGTTGCCAGCGGTTTACGCTTTGATTCGGCCGATGAATCGTCAGTTGCCCGCATGGGCGGTTACACACTGCTCAACGCCAGCCTGCGTTATGCCATCGACCGGCAATGGCAGCTTGCTTTGCTGGGAGCCAATTTGGGTAATCGAGTTTATGAATTGGCGCGCGGGTACAACCAATCGGGCCGGCAGATTACCTTGCAGGTGAAGTTCAATCTGCTGCGTGACCGCAAATAACGATGCGGGAAGTTGTTTTTGATTGCCGAAGAAAATAGAATAAGTCCGGTTGCCGGAGTGCTGTTATTCCCGTGTTGGGACACTTTTCTGTTGATCGTTTGATGTGTCTCAACATGGTCGTGATGGATTGCCCGTAGAGTGAAAGTCGGCCTGGGTTGATTCTCTCGAAAGGAGCCATCATGGATCGGCAATTCATCCAAAATCGGCGCACGTTTTTATCCGCAATGGCGGCGCTCGGTTTGTCTGGATTGGCTGCATGCGGCGGTGGCGGTGACGGTGCCACGATGTTCATGGGTGGTAATGCGGCGGGCACAGGTTTGCCACCTGCCGGGGTGAGCGGTGGCGGTGTTTTGCGTCTTCCGGTGATGTTGACCGGCAACACCCTGACGGCATCAGTGGGTAATTATGATCTGGGTGGTGGCGGACGTGCCGGAGCATTGCTTTACAACGGCGCATGGCCGTCCCCGCTCATTCGCATCACTGCCGGTGGCACCCTCGATTTAACACTGCAAAATCAACTCGGCGAGACCACCAACATTCATTGGCATGGTCTGGCCGCCGCGCCCGGCATGGACGGTCACCCGACCGAACTGGCACCATCGGGCGGCACACGGCGTTATCAATTTCAGGTGTTTGAGCGCCCCGGCACCTATTGGTATCACCCACACCCACACCAAGCGACGGCACGGCAGGCCTATTTGGGTTTGGCTGGTTTGTTGATTGTCGATGACGGTAATGACGGCGCGCGTGGCCTGCCGACCGGCGCACGCGATATCCCGCTGGTGCTGGCCGACAAACGTGTCAGCAATGGTGCGCTGATTTACCAACCGACACTGACCGACATGATGACCGGTTGGTTGGGCAATGTGATGACCGTCAATGGATTGGCCGGGCCGGTCTCGGCGTCGGTTGAGGCCGTGGTGATTCGGTTGCGGTTATTAAATGCATCGAATGCGCGCATTCTCAATCTGGCTCTGGCAAGCGGCCGCGGGTTTTGGTTGGTTGCGACCGATGGTGGATTGCTGGCTGCACCCGTGCCGGTCACGTCGGTGTTGCTGGCACCGGGAGAGCGTGTTGAGGTGTTGTTGGATTTGCGCGCGGAGGCCGGCCAGCGGGTGCGGCTGGTGAGTGCAGCATTTGATATGTCCAATGGAATGGGCGGCATGATGAATGCCGCGCCGCCACATGGAACGCCGTTTGATCTGGTTGACTTTTCTGTGTCAAATACCGCCGCGTCCAACCCCGGCACCATTCCGGCTGTTTTCCAGCCGATTGTGCGCCACGATCTCACCGGCACGGTTGCCAATCGTACGTTTGATCTGAGCGAAATGGGCGGCATGATGTTTGCGCAACATCGTATTAACGGTCTTACCTACGAGCCATCACGGGTCGATTTTGTGGTGCGGCGCGGAGTATTGGAACGTTGGCAATTCATTAATCGTGGCATGGAGCCGCATCCGATGCATGTGCACGGCACCCAGTTCCAGGTGTTATCCCGCGATGGCAATGAGGCGCGACGCTTGGCTACGGATCTGGGCTGGAAAGATACGGTATTGGTACGGCCGTTTGAGACTGTCGAGATTGCGCTGCGTTTTGCGGTCGCGGCCAACTATGTGATGCATTGCCACAATCTGGAACACGAAGACGATGGCATGATGCTTAATTTTAATGTCGTGTAACCGAAAAACTGCGATTTTTTCTGATTCATTATTGACTGGAAAAACCATGCGGGTGATGGTGTGCAATCAATAACAAATTTATTAACCACTTGATGTCATGCACAACTTTGCGACTGTTGATCAGATTCGGTAATAGTCCGCAACCGCCCCCGGCAAATCTGGGTATTCATGTTTTTTTACTGGAGAGAGAGTTATGGTTAGACGATTACTAATTATTCTGGGTGTATTGATATTGACCAGCCATGCGGCGAATGCCACCCCCAAATTTGCCATGCACGTTTTTAAAACCACCACCTGCGGTTGTTGCGGCCTGTATGTTGAATATCTGCAACAAAATGGTGTGGTGGTCAAAGTCACCAACGTCGCCGACATGGCGCCTATTCATGCCCGCTTTGGTGTGCCGCCTGCCATGCAAAGCTGCCACACCGCCATCGTCAATAACTATGTGGTGGAAGGCCATGTGCCGATCGGTGCGATCCGCAAGCTGGTCAGCGGGGGCAAAAAAATCAAAGGCATTGCCCTGCCCGGCATGCCCGCCACCTCGCCGGGCATGGGGGTGATGAAGCCCGGCACTCTGACGGTGTACGAGATTCCCGCGTTCGGACAAGCCGCAAAGGTATTTTCAGTTGAATAAATGGCGAGACTGCCTGCGTTTCCCTGTCTGATGCCTGTTTGTTGAATGAACAGGATGGCAATGTATATTTTTTAACTGGGGCGGTTATGCGCAGACGATCATTTTTAAGCGCGGCGAGCGGCATCCCACTGTCGGCACTTGCAGCGTCGACGGCAGCTTTAGCGGTTTCGAGCACGGTAAGAAAACCGGCGGCCGCCACTGGGAAAAAAGTGGCCATCGCTTTCGGCGGGGGCTCCACACACGGCATGGCGCATGTCGGTGTGTTAAAAGCGTTGGTCGAACGCGGCGTAAAATTTCAAATCATTACCGGCACCAGTGTTGGCGCAATAATCGGCGTACTGACCGCAGCCAACACACCGATTGCGAGAATTGAAAAGATTGCCAAACAAATTGAATGGCCGGGCGTGATGAGTTTTGCCTGGTCGAGCCGGGGCTTGCTGAACAACAACAAGTTGCGGACCATGATTGATGTCGAATTGTCCAATCGGCGGCTTGACCAATTACCCATTTTGTTTGGCGCTGTCGCGACGGATATGAAGAATGGTCAACGGGTGCTGCTTCGCAACGCGCCGGCCGGCACGGCGATTGATGCGTCGTGCAGCATTCCGGTGTTGTTTGAGCCGGTCAACTTTGCTGGTCGTACGCTGGGTGATGGCGGGTTGACCGAGCCGGTGCCGGTGATTGCAGCGCGAGATATGGGTGCAGATATCGTGATTGGCGTGGATGTGGCATACCGGCCATACGAGGAACAATATTCCGGGCTGACCGGTGCTGCATTTCAAACCATGCATATCATGGCGAACGCATTGATCAATCTGCAAATTGGCAATGCAGACGTGGCGATACGTATGAATCTGCATCAGTTTATCGGCAGGGAAAACATGAACGATCAACTGGTCGCAGCGGGTTATGCTGCCGCGAATCGGGCGTGGCCGGAGATTTCTACTGTATTGACGCGTTCTTAAAAAACGCCGCAGGGGGGGGATGAGTCTGTTGAATCACCACCCGATTTTCAGATCACATCAAAACCATTTTGGCTAACCGGTTATGCGTTGAGACGATCACATACCTTTTGCAATAACGCGCGAACCTGTTTGCCGAGGGCGTGCACTTCCGGATTGTCAACCAACTGCAGAATGACGTTGGTGTCCATAAAACAAACCGTAATCTTGCCATCCTCTTCTTCGCGAACCACGACATTGCAGGGCAGCAATAAACCGATGTCCGGTTCTGCTGTGATGGCGCGGTGGGCAAGCGGCGGATTACAAGCACCTAAAATTCGGTAGGGACGCTGATCAATATTCAGTTTTGCTTTCAGTGTTGCCTTAACATCAATATCCGTCAGCACACCAAAACCTTGTTCCTTGAGTGCGTCGGTGACCATTGTGATCGCGGTGTCAAACGGTACATTGAGTTGCGTATTAAATCCGTACATGATGGTTTTTCCTTTTCAGTTGTTGTACAAAAAGCAGTCGCATGGAAAGATATTGAATCCACACAAATTTTATTAGGTCACGGTCGGCCGTGCCGACGTCGATTGGGGCGAGGTCACCACACGATTGGAATTCTATGGGGTCGGCGTGGAATGGCACTTACTTAAGGAATTTTCATCGCTAAACCCGCCACCATCGCTGCGCGTCGATAACCTAACTTGTGTCGCCCCGGCGGAGTCCGGAGCCCAATTTCAATGTTTTCCGTAATTCAATCAACCTTGGACCCCGGCCTCCGCCGGGGCGACAGGCTTAAGTAAGTGCCATTCGGGTCGGCGTGAATTGTTATGCAAAACAATTCACGCTGAAAATCATCTGGCTGGCCTTCTACTGCCGTGAGACAGCGGGGTTAAAGTGAGTTTGCGAACTTAACTTTTACTTGAAGAGGCCATGATTGCGCGCTGTTTCAGCCATTTAGCCGTGAAAATCCGCGTCAATGCTTGTGTTTGGCATTTTTTTCATCCACACGATTCAACCGCAGCGCATTAAACACCACCGACACCGAGCTCAGGCTCATGGCCAGCGCGGCGATCAACGGTGACAGCAACCAGCCGGTTGCGGGGTACAACACACCCGCCGCCAATGGCACACCCAGCGCGTTGTAGATAAACGCAAACAGCAGGTTCTGGCGCATGTTGCGGATGGTCGCCGCCGACAGGTGGCGTGCCTGCGCGATGCCGCGTAAGTCGCCTTTGACCAGGGTAACGGCGGCGCTGTTCATGGCCACATCGGTGCCGGTGCCCATGGCGATGCCGATGTCGGCTTTTGCCAATGCCGGCGCGTCGTTGATGCCGTCGCCGGCCATGGCCACGATTGCGCCTTCACTTTGCAGTTTTGCAACCAGATCAAGTTTGTCTTTTGGTTTGACTTCGCCGTGGACTTCTTCGATGCCGAGCCTGGCGGCGACGGCTTTGGCGGTGATGATGCCGTCACCGGTGGCCATGATCACCCGGATGCCCGCGTCTTTCAATTGTTGCAATGCCTCCGCCGTGCTCGGCTTCACCGGGTCGGACACGGCCAGCAGTCCGGCCGGTGCCCCATCAACGCCGAGAAACATGACGCTCGTGCCGCTGGCGCGCAATGTATCCGCTGATTTTAATAGCGCAGACAAATCGATTTTCAAATCCGCCATCAGCGCCGCGTTGCCCAGCGCCAGTTTTTTGCCGCTGACCACACCGCGCACACCGATGCCGCTGGACGATTCAAACTCCGCCGCTTTTTCAAGTGTCAGATTTTGTGCCACCGCCGCCGCCACAATGGCTGCGGCCAGCGGATGTTCGCTGCCCTGGTCGAGGCTGGCGGCGAGCCGCAGTACGTCGGTGTCAGCAAAGCCGGGCGCGGCAATCACTTTTTCAAACACCGGTTTTCCTTCGGTCAGGGTGCCGGTTTTATCGACAATCAAGGTGTCGATACGGCGGAAATTTTCAATCGCCGCCGCGTCACGGAACAGGATGCCGCGGGTGGCCGCACGGCCGGTGGCGACCATGATGGACATCGGTGTGGCCAGACCCAGCGCGCAGGGGCAGGCGATGATCAGCACAGCGACGGCATTGATCAGGCCGAACACCCAGCTTGGCTCGGGCCCAACCCATCCCCACACAAAAAAAGTGACGATGGCAATGGCAATCACCACAAGCACAAAATAGCCGGCCACGGTATCGGCGAGGCGTTGCAGCGGGGCTTTCGAGCGCTGCGCCTGCGCCACCATTTGCACAATTTGCGCGAGCATGGTTTCGGCGCCGATTTTTTCCGCCCGCATCACCAGCGCGCCGCTGGTGTTCAGGGTGGCACCGATGACCTTGTCGCCGGTTTTTTTCATCACCGGCATTGGTTCACCCGTCAGCATCGATTCATCCACGGCGCTGCTGCCTTCGATGACACTGCCGTCAACCGGCACACGCTCGCCGGGACGAATGCGCAGCTGATCGCCCCTATGCACATGGGTGATCGGCACGTCCTGCTCGCTGCCATCGGGTTGCATGCGGCGGGCGGTCTTGGGGGCGAGACCGAGCAGCGATTTGATGGCGGCGGAAGTTTTGGAACGCGCTTTTAATTCCAGCATTTGTCCCAGCAGGGTCAGCGAAACAATCACCGCCGCCACCTCGAAATAGACATGCACCCGGCCCATCGCCACAAAGGTTGCCGGGAAGACGTCCGGCGTAACGGTTGCAACCACGCTGAAGAGGTACGCCGCAGCGGTGCCCAGCCCGATCAGCGTCCACATGTTCGAGCTGCGCGTTTGCACCGATTGCAGGCCACGCACAAAAAATGGCCAGCCCGCCCACAACATCACCGGTGTGGTCAGCACCATCTCAATGGCGCTTTGTTGTGTGCCGTGAAACCAATCAAGGCGATGGCCGACCATGGCAAGCAACGTCGACAAGATGGTCAGCGGCAGCGTCCACCAAAAGCGGCGGCTGAAATCTGCCAGCTCCGGATTCTCGTCCTCGTCGAGCGCGGGCATGAGCGGCTCGAGTGTCATGCCGCATTTTGGACAGGTGCCCGGCTGGTCGCGGCGGATTTCCGGGTGCATCGGGCAGGTGTAGATCGCAGCTGGCAAAGGCGCGTCATCGATGGCGGCGGTGGGCGCAGGGTCGTGGTCATGCGTGTGCCGCTGATGAAGGGAATGGTCGTGTTGCTTGGATGGCGCAGGCATGGGTTTCTCCAGATTGTTTGTATTATCGCCGCGCCGGATGGTTGTGTTTTTTTTCGTGGCCGTGGCGGCCATGCATGAAAATATGAATGAGCGGGCACGCCAGCAGCAGCAAATACGGCGCGATCCCGAGCGCATGTTGCCAGTGTTCGCGCAGCACATAAAAGCCGGCAATTATCCCGACCATGATGGCCGCACCCAGCCAGCCTGGGTAGCCACGCGAATTCGCTAGCCCAGGTTGATTGGCGGAATGATGGTTATGGTTTTCCATGTTTTTTCCCTGGCATGTTAAAAGTGGAATTCTATGCGCCCGTTCGCCACTGGGTAGTCAGTGCAGGTTCAATGGTGCTTTGTTGCGCGCGGTGAAACCAATCGAGGCGATGGCCGCACACGGCAAGTTATGACGACACGGCGGGCAACGGCTGCGTCCTAAAAAAGCGGCGGCTGAAGTCCGCCAGTTCTGGGTGCAACGGGCAGGTGTGGCGCGTCCCTGCTGTTGCCTGCACAACAACGCCGACAGGGTCATTTGGCGGGGCAGATCCATCGACCCGCCCCCGCCCAAGTGATGTTAATGACGGCAAACCGCCGACTATCAGCCGCCGCTGATGGTGTTGAACTGCTTCAAGAATATCTCAGTCTGCGACTTGTCGAGCTTGCCTGTCTTCTTGACGTCTGCCTTGTCAAACATCTTTTCCATGTGTTTCAACATTTCGGCTTTGGACATCATGCCGTCGTGATCCATGTCGCACTCTTTCATAAAGTCGTGGATGTTGACCTTCTTGGCCTCTTGCGTGCTGGCCTTCTTGGTGGTTTCCGTGGCGAATGCAGCAGGGGCTGCGATCAGCGTTACAGCGACCATCGAACTTGCAAGAATGTTTGTGAGTTTCATGACAATATCCATTTCTGATTGGTTGGTTGAGTTGTTTCATTTGCCCATCTTGGGCTTCGCAATCTCGCGGCAAGATTCACCGCGATAAATGAAGTTTGAACCTGCGGTCACAACGGCTGGCTGACGCGCGGATTACTTTTCTGTAATCTTTGCCGGGCATGGCTGCGGCAGGCGCACAATCAGCACCTGGCATGTGCAAAGAACAGAGAAAAACACGATGAAAATTCTGGTTGTTGAAGACGAAACAAAAACCGGTGATTACCTCAGGAAGGGGTTGGTCGAGGCCGGTTTTGTCGTCGATCTGGCGCGCGACGGCGTGGAAGGTCTGCATTTGGGTGAGAGCGGTGATTACGATCTGGCCATTCTCGATGTCATGCTGCCAAAGTTGGATGGCTGGCAGGTGCTCGCCAGCCTGCGCCGCACCAAGCGCGAATTACCGGTGCTGTTTCTGACCGCCCGCAATCAGGTTGACGACCGGGTGAAGGGGCTCGAACTGGGTGCCGATGATTATCTGGTGAAACCTTTTGCTTTTGCCGAACTGCTGGCCCGGGTACGCACGCTGCTGCGCCGCACCTCCGGTCGCAGCATGCAGGCCGAACTGATACGCGTGGCCGATCTGGAGCTCGATTTGCGCCGCCGCAGGGTGACACGCGCAGGCCAGCGTATTGACCTGACGGCCAAGGAATTTGCGCTGCTGGAATTGCTGCTCCGACGTCGTGGTGAAGTGCTGCCGCGTTCGCTGATCGCCTCCCAGATATGGGACATGAACTTCGACAGTGATACCAATGTCATCGAAGTGGCCATACGCCGGCTGCGCGCCAAAATGGACGACAGTTTCGGATTCAAACTGATTCGCACGGTGCGTGGCATGGGCTACGTGTTGAACGACGACCCGGAATGAGAGCACACTTCAAATCAATCGTTTACCGCCTGACCCTGCTGTTCGCGCTGATCTCAACGGTGGTGTTGCTGATGCTGGGCGCGCTGATCGGCAAAGCCATTGAGCAGCACTTTGTTGAACAGGACGTGGAGTGGATGAACAGCAAGCTGCAGTTGGCCCGCACACTGCTTGAAAAAGTACAGTCCCCCGCCGATCTCGCGGCATTAGTGACGCAACTCAACTATTCGCTCATTGGCCACCAAAATCTGGCGTTGCTGATTCGCGGCCCCGACGACCAAACGCTTTTCGCCACAGCGGGCATTGATTTTCCTGCGGCGCTGTTGGTGCGTGGGGCCATCCGCAATCCGCCCCAGCCGCTGGTCTGGCAGCAGGGCAGCGGAGCGCATGCGCAACCACTGCGCGGCATCGCGGCCCTGCTGCCGACCGGTGTCGCAGGCGGAACACCGGTGCTGGTCGCGGTGGCGATCGACATTACGCACCATGCGCGTTTCATGGCCTCGTTCAAGCGCTCGCTTTGGCAGGTGGTGGCTGTTGCGGCCGCGCTCGCCGGGCTGCTGGGCTGGTTGGCGGTCAGACGCGAATTGGCCCCTCTCCAGGCCATGGGTATGGCGGCGGCGGGGGTCACCGCCAGTCACCTCGACTACCGTCTGGCGGTGGATGCGGTGCCGGCCGAACTTGAAGCGCTCGCCACCGCGCTTAACGGCATGCTCGCCCGCCTGGAAGATTCCTTTCAACGGCTGAAAGATTTTTCCACCGACCTGGCGCACGAACTGCGCACACCCATCAGCAATTTGATGACAGAAACCCAGGTCGCCCTGTCGCGCGCGCGCAGCCCGGACGAATACCGTGACGTACTGGCGTCCAATACCGAGGAATACGAACGCCTGGCGCGCATGATCGGCGAGATGCTGTTTATTGCCGAAGCGGATAACGGCCTGATTGTGCCCAGCCGTGAGCCGGTCGATCTGGCCAATGAGGTGCGCGAACTGTTCGATTTTTTCGATGCGCTGGCTGAGGAAAAAGCACTGCACCTGTCGGTCACAGGGGACGGGCAGGTGTCCGGTGACAAGTTGATGCTGCGCCGCGCGCTGGCCAACCTGCTGTCCAACGCCATTCGCCACACTCCGGTGAACGGCCGCATCCGGGTGCACATCGGGCGCGCCGGCAACAGCACGACGCTGCTGGTCGAAAATAGCGGTGAGCCCATCCCGCCGGAACACCTGTCGCGGATATTTGATCGCTTCTACCGTGCCGACCCGTCACGGCATGGCAGCGGTGAAGGTGCCGGCCTGGGCCTGGCCATCACCCGCTCCATCATCCTTGCGCATGGTGGCGAGATTGCTGTTCGCTCCGGCGACGCCGGCGTTTGCTTCGAGATACGACTGGGGTGACGGATTGTGCCATCTGTAAACGCCGCAGTCGCACGGATGCGGAACCGGCCGGGTTGATTCGGGGGCTGATCATGGTGCTTCATTGCGGCTCTTTGCGTGGCATCCTGTTCAACCCTCCATCCCCCGCTTGAGCCGCCACTGCTTCACCAACGCATAAATCGCCGGGATCACCGCCAGTGTCAGCACCGTCGAGGAAATCATGCCGCCGACCATCGGCGTGGCGATGCGGCGCATGACTTCGGAGCCGGTGCCGGTGCCCCACATGATCGGCAACAGGCCGGCCATGATGGCGATGACGGTCATCATTTTTGGCCGCACCCGCTCGACCGCGCCTTCCATCACCGCTGCGTACAGGTCGGTGGCGTTCGGCGTGGTGCCCTGGGCGCGGCAGCGCACCTTGATGTTCGCCCAGGCGTGATCAAGGTAGATCAGCATGACCACGCCGGTGGAGGCGGCGACACCGGCCAGCGCAATAAAGCCGACCGCCACCGCCACCGACATGTGATAGCCCAGAATCCACATCAGCCAGATGCCGCCCACCAGCGCAAAGGGCACCGACAGCATCACAATCAGTGTCTCGGTCAGTCGCTGGAAATTCAGGTACAGCAGCAGGAAAATCAGCAACAGTGTGAGCGGCACGACAACTTTCATCTTCTCGATGGCGCGTTGCATGTATTCGAACTGGCCGCTCCAGGTGGCGTAATAGCCGGGCGGGAATTGCACCTGTTCTTTGACCGCCTTTTGCGCGTCGGCCACATAACCGCCGATGTCGCGGTCGCGGATATCGACATAGATGTAGGCCGACAGCAGGGCGTTCTCGGTGCGGATGCCGGGCGCGCCTTTGGTGACCTCGATTTTGGCCAACTGGCCGAGCGGGATCATGGTGCCATCCATGGTCGTCACCAGCACTTCGCGTGCGATTTGCGTCGGGTCGCTGCGCAATTCGCGCGGATAACGCACGGTGACACCAAAGCGTTCGCGTCCTTCAACGGTGGTGGTGACCATCTCGCCGCCGAGGGCGGCGCTGATGGTGTCCTGGAGCTCGCCCACCGACAGGCCGTAGCGCGCCAGTTGGGTGCGGTCCGGCTCGATGTTAAGGTAAAAGCCGCCGGTGATGCGCTCGGCGAAGGCGGAGGTGGTGCCCGGCACCTGTTTCACCACCGTTTCGATTTGCTTGGCGAGTTTTTCCATCTCGTCGAGATTTTTGCCGAATACCTTGATGCCGATCGGTGTGCGGATGCCGGTCGAGAGCATATCAATTCGGGCCTTGATCGGCATGGTCCAGGAATTCGAGACGCCGGGAAATTGCAGCGCCTTGTCCATCTCGCCGATCAGTTTGTCCATGGTCAGGCCGGGCCGCCATTCGGATTCCGGCTTCAGATTGATGATGGTTTCAAACATCTCGGTCGGAGCCGGGTCGGTGGCGGTATTGGCGCGACCCGCCTTGCCCCACACCGACACGACTTCCGGGAAACTCTTGATGATTTTGTTTTGGGTTTGCATCAGTTCGGCCGCCTTGGTAATCGACATGCCGGGCAGGCTGGATGGCATGAACAGCAAGGTGCCTTCATTGAGCGTCGGCATGAATTCGCTGCCGAGTTTGGATGCCGGATAAAACGAGACGGCCAAGACAACCAGCGCGGCCACGATGGTGAGCTTTTTCCAACGCATTACGGCCTCGATGATTGGCCGGTAGACCCAGATCAGGAAGCGGTTGACCGGATTTTTCGCTTCCGCCATGATGTTGCCGCGGATGAACAAAATCATCAGCACCGGCACCAGGGTCAGCGACAACAGTGCCGCCGCCGCCATGGCGAAGGTCTTGGTATAGGCCAGCGGCGAAAACAGCCGTCCTTCCTGCGATTCGAGCGTGAACACCGGCAGGAACGACACGGTGATGATGAGCAGCGAGAAGAACAGCGGCGGGCCGACTTCCTTGCAGGCGGCAAGAATGGCCTCCACCCGCGCTTGGTTCGAATGGTCTTTTTTCAGGCGTTCCAGATGTTTGTGGGCGTTTTCGATCATGACAATGGCCGCGTCAATCATCGCGCCGATGGCAATGGCAATGCCGCCCAGGCTCATCAGGTTTGAGCTCATGCCGAGCAGGCGCATGGCGATGAAGGCCATCAATATCGCCACCGGCAACATCAAGATCGCCACCATCGCGCTGCGCACATGCAGCAGGAACACAAAACAGACCAACGCCACAATCAGGCTTTCCTCGATCAGGGTGCGTGTCAAGGTGTCGATGGCGCGATGGATCAGTTCGGCGCGGTCATAGACCGCTTCGATGCTGACACCCTCCGGCAGGCCGACGCTGATTTCGCTGATCTTGGCTTTGACGTTGTGGATGACTTCCAGCGCGTTCTGTCCGTAGCGGGACATGACGATGCCAGACACCACTTCGCCTTCGCCGTTGAGCTCGGTCACCCCGCGCCGTTCATCCGGCACCAATTCCACGCGTGCAATGTCCTGGATGCGCACCGGTGTGCCCTTGTTACTTTTCACCACCAGGTTTTCGATGTCCGCCCGGCCGCGCAGATAGCCCTTGCCGCGCACCATGTATTCGGTTTCGGCCATCTCGATCACGCGCCCGCCGACATCGCGGTTGGATTCGCGGATCACCTGCGAGACTTTGTTGAGCGCAATGCCGTAGGCACGCAGCTTCACCGGATCGACCGTGACTTGATAGGTCTGCACAAAGCCGCCGATGGAGGCCACTTCGGCCACACCGTGCGCCTTGGTCAATTGGTAGCGCAAATACCAGTCCTGCAGGGTGCGCAGCTCGGCCAGTGTTTTGTTTTTGGCCTGCACCACGTACTGGTATACCCAGCCGACACCGGTGGCGTCGGGCCCGATCTGCGGCGTCACCCCCATGGGCATGCGACCGGCGGCGAAATTCAGGTACTCCAGCACCCTGGAACGCGCCCAGTAAATGTCGGTGCCGTCCTCAAAAATAATGTACACAAAGGACGCGCCGAAAAACGAAAAGCCGCGCACCACCTTCGATTTGGGCACCGACAGCATGGCGCTGGTGAGCGGATATGTGACCTGGTCTTCCACCACTTGCGGTGCCTGGCCGGGGTATTCGGTATAAACAATCACCTGCACGTCCGATAGGTCGGGCAGCGCGTCAATCGGCGTTTTCAGGACGGCAACGACGCCGCCGATGGTCACAAACAGGGTGGCGAGCAGCACCAGGAAAATATTGCGTCCCGACCAGTCGATGATATTGTTGAGCATGGTTGATCCTGGGGTTGCAGTCAGTGCGCCACTAAAAATGTCGTTACGACAGTGCCCGTTTTGGGCCGCCGGGAAATCTCATCGGCCGCAACTGTGATGCTTGGCCAGATGAGAGCCCTCACGAAATTCCGTTCGGAATGACAGTGATTTTTTTGTTGCCCACTGAAATGCACGTTGGTATTCATCGCTCAATGGCCGCTGTGTGCTTTGGATGCAGCCGGCGCGGCAGTACTGCCTGGCACTCCCGGCTTGATGCCGGTGACGACCCATTCGCCGGGCTGGCGCTCGACAAATTCAAACGCAACCGTGGCACCCGGCTTTAAGCCGTTCAGCAGCGCGGCGTTGGCGAGCTTGAACTCCATCGTCATCGGCGGCCATTTGAGGCTGGCCACCGCGCCGTGATGGATGCTGACGGAGCCGGCCTTGGCATCAATGGCATCTACGGTGCCTTCGGCATGGTGGCCGACGGCCGCGGTCGGTTGACCGAAGCCGGCCATTGCCGCTTGCAGGTTGCTCTCGGCGTCGATCAGGAAGTTGGCGGCGACGACCACAGCCTCACCCTCCTTGATGCCGTCGAGCACCTCGACGTAGTCATCCCCGCGGGCACCGAGCTTGACTTCGCGCGGCTCGAATCGTCCTTCTTTTAGTTGCACCAGTACGATGCGCCGGGTACCGCTGTCAATGACCGCCGATAACGGTACGGTCAAGGCGTTTTCCATGGCTGGCGCGGCAAATTCCACCTGGGCAAACATGCCTGGCTTGAGTAGGTGGCCGGGATTGGTCAGCTCGATGCGCACCTGTACCGTGCGTGTGTCGGCCTTCATGGTCGGATAAACGTAAGTGACGGTGCCAACAAATTTTTTGTCTGGGTAGGCGTTGATTTTTACCGTTGCCTTGGCACCTTGTTTGACCAGTCCTATATCCTGCTCGAATACATCGGCAAACACCCAGACCAAAGACAGATCGGTGACCTGGTACAACATCTCGCCGGGCATGAAGCGCATGCCCTGCAGCGCCTTTTTTTCGGTGACGATGCCGGTGACCGGCGAGCGGAAGGTCAGGGTGCGTTTGGTCTCGCCCGACTGGGCCAGCGCGTCAATTTGTTCCTCGGAAATATCCCAGTTTTTTAAACGTAGCAAAGCGGAATCGGCAAGCTGTTTCATGCCGGCACGGGCACCGCTATCCGCGCTTTTGAGTGTGTGACCGCCCGCCACGGCGATGGCGTATTCGCGCTGCGCGGACACCAGCTCGGGGCTGTAGACCTCAAACAGCGGTTGCCCCTTACCCACCGCCTGTCCGGTGGCATTGATGTGGAGGCGTTCCACATAGCCTTCGAACTTGGGTGCGATCAGGGTGACGCGCCGTTCATCCGGCTCGATGCGCCCGGATGCGCGCACCACCCTGGCGATCGACTTTCTGCCGGCCACTTCGGTTCGAACACCGAGTTTTTGCACTTTATCGGTGCTGATTTTGATCTGGTTGGCGGTGGCAGTCCCGGCATTCGCGCCCGCCGCTTCGCCCTCGAAAACAGGGATGTAATCCATGCCCATTGGATCCTTTTTCGGCACCGTCGAGGTATCGGCCAGACCCATCGGATTGCGGTAATAGAGAATTTTCGGTTCTGGCTTGGCATCGATGCCGACACCACGCTGCCCGATCCAATATCCGCCACCGGCGGCCAACACGGCGGCGGCGAGACCGATGATGAGGATGGTGCCAGGTTTCATAACTCTTCTCCCAAAAGGCGCTCGATGGCCGCCAGACGAATTTGTGCTTCGGCTTCGGCCTTGAACAGGTTTTGTTTGGCAAGGCGAATCTGCCGCTGCGCATCCAGCAGGGTGGCGAAATCAACCTTGCCGGTTTCATAACTCGCCAGGGCCGACTGGAAGGTGAGCTCGGCCTGCGGCAGCAAGCTGTGATTGATGGCCTGGGCAGTGCGGCGCGCGGCATCGAGACCCGACAGGTTTTCGGCCAACTCGGCTGCAAGCAAATTCGCGGTGGCCTCGCGACGCGATTCGGCTGCTGCCAGCATGGCCTCCGCTTCACGCTCATTGGCCCGCCGCGACGACTGTTGCAAGGGAATATTGACCTCAAACATTACACCCCAGTCGCGGATGGCATTGCGCGCCTGTGTCGGCGCGATACCGAAAGAAAAATCCGGGTAGCGGTTGCGGTAGGTGAGGTCGCGGCTTTTCAGGGCCGCGGCGCGGCGCGCCTCCTCAATGGACAATTGTGGATTGCCCGCCTGCACGCGCGCCTGCAGCGCGGTGGGTTCGAGTTTCGCTGGTGGCGGCAACACCCGCAGGTGGATTGGGGCGGCCAACGCGGCACCGGCGGGACGCGCCAGCAGCATGTTCAAGCGCGCCCCGGTCATGCGTTTGTCGTTTTCGAGCGCAATCAATTCGTTTCGGGTGTTGGTCACTTCCACCTGTGCGCGGATCGCGTCGACCTGACCGGCAAGGCCGCCGGCATAACGCACCTGCGCCACCTTCTCCAGCCGCGCCAGCAGGTCGAGGATTTCCATGTTCAGGCGTTCGTTTTGGTGGACGACATACCACTGGGCAAAGCTGGTCTTGATGCGCGCGGCCACCTCCGCCCAGGTGCCAATCGCGCGACCCTTGGCGCCCAGGGCTTCCAGCCCGGCGATGTCGCGTTGCAGTGCGCGCTTGCCGAACCACGGCACGTCCTGCATCAATGTATAAACAGTGCTGCCGACCCGGCTCGGCCACAGGGTCGCGTTTTGTTGGCCCGCCATGCTGATGTCCATTAATTCCATGCGCAGTTTGGGGTCGGGTAGCCGACCGGCTGCCTCCGCGCGCGCGGTGGCCGCGTCCACCTCAAATTGCATGGAGGCCAATTCCGGATTGCGTGCGCGGGCGTAAACGAGCAGGCTCTCGACGTTGGCACCGATGAGCGGCTCGCCGGGAGCGGCATGGGCCCCGGCACTGACGGCGCTGACAAATAGCAGTGCGATAGTCAATAAACAAAAACGAGCAACCACGGTTACCTCCGCAAAAAATTCAACCAGGATGCGCACGGTCGATCACAGGGCGTGCGCAGTTACGGCTTCAAATGCGTCAGTGGCTCAGAGGCGCAAACAGCAGTGGCGGATGGCCAGCGGCGGGGCGGTGGCGTGGTGCAGGGATGGTGTGATGACGGGGATGGGCAATGCCGCCTGTGCAATCTCCACATGGTTTACATACTGGCCGTTGACTGTTGCAATGGGCGTCGGCAAAGGCGAGGTGCTGACGTTTTGTTGGCCGTCTTCACAGTGTTTTTGACATAGTGCTGGCACCGGGTCGACAACATCACATGGTCCACCGGTCGCGATGCCGACAGTGCCGGTTGTTGCATTCATCCCGCCGAACTGTTTGGGGCAGGCGTAGGCGGACACAGCCAACTGCGTGAATAACACAGTGAACAGACAGAGCAAACTTACCAGGGTGCGGGTGGTGCGGGGCATTTGATCGTTGTGGCTTCGTAAAGTGTGATAAACAATTTTTACGGACTTATCTTACGGTATTGGTGATGGTGCGGTTTGACGATGATCAATGTCTTGCAAATTAACGGCAGATATTAAAAAATTAAAAGTGACGTCTGGCGGGTATTTGCGGACATTTTGTGCTGAAAAAGAGCGCCATTGCTGGTGTTTTATGGCCGCACAAAATCCATCTGGTGCAGTGTGCATTCTGTTTGCGCCCCTCACTTTTGATTTGCGCGAATGACCTTGGCGAGGATGTCTTTCGTTACACACGCCCATCCACCCACTCTCGAACGCAACCCCGTGAAATATGCAGGCCAAGCCTGCATATTTCACGGGTCGGCCCGCCTTAAATACGTTTTTTATTCTTGGCGACCTATAAATTCTGCGAATCCAAACTGTACTTCGAAAGGTTGATGGCCTACGTACTCGATAACAGGCGGCTGAGCAGCGCTTTTCCGCTCTCTTCCCTCGTAATATCTTGAGATTACTCGGTCAGTCGAGCAAAAAATCACTCGCCCATCCACCCACTCTCGAGTGCGTCCCCGTGAAATATGCAGGCTAGCAGTTTGTTGAAATTCGTCGCGAGCGAAGGTCAGGCAAGGCGGAAAGCGGCGAAAAACCGGAATGTATGCGGTATACATGAGGATTTTGAGCCGCTTGCCAACGCCGCATCACCGAGCGCAGCAGAATTTCAACAAA
>CAMTWK010000013.1:0-52241 GCA_947085425.1 uncultured Burkholderiales bacterium
AATGGCTGCTTGTCCACCGCCGATTAGGGCAAGGGAGATATCGTCGAGTTTTGTCACTTCTTCGGTGGCAACTTCAACGATGCTGATTGTCATTTCGATGGTGTCGAGTTCTTTGCTCATTTGAGGCTCCGGTAAGGTTAAACTTGTAAAATGTGATTTTATTCACAGCGGGCGCAAGAATACTGTGCTAATTCAACGTTTGGCAAGGGGGGGTAGGTGTTGGGTGCAAATACAAATGGCGAATCCAGTGGTGGCAGGCTTTTCCAGGCGGAGAAACTAATCATCGACGCCATAGAGTCAGGTGCATGCGCTGACCCGCGTTTGCTAGAAGCGACGGCCATGAGTCTAGATGATTTAACAGATGACCTGCAGAGGCAACTTAAGTTGATGCTAGACGTAGTCCGTTTTTTCTATGTCAATGGGCAGTCAGATCGCGGCCTCAACGTGGCAGAAAAGGCCCGAAATCTGGCGCTAGCAACTGCCGATAAAATATCCGCGTCGATTGCATTGACCCTCATTGGAGTTTGCGCCGCCGATACTGGAAATCTTCCGAGAGCAATGGAGGCCTATGCGGATGGACTTTCCCTCGCTCAAAAAAATGGAGACACTATTCAGGAAAGCAAGATTTGGCACAATTTAGGCGCGGCTTTAATTTACAGTGGTTTATTTAACGAGGCGTTAGGTTGTTTTACTCGGGCGCTGGAAATCGCTGGCGGTAAACCAGAATTGGATACCACAACGTATTCGAATATTGCGCTATGTTGTCTGAACCTTGACGAAATTCCTCGAGGGATTGCGGCGATTAGAAAGTCGATTGACCTGGCGGCAGATCCGACAGACGCTAACTCAATTCTGAATCGCGTTGTACTGGAAAACATTTTCACTCGTCTTTTGATTGAAATTGATGATTTTGGTGGTGCGATGGGGCACGCAGCCATTGCCCGTAAATATGCTGCAATGTCAAAGTCTCCCCGCTCGGACATCACGGCTTCCGTCGCTGAGGGATTGGCTGAAGTTTTCTCAGGGCACTCGGATATCGGGTTATCAAGACTTACTCGTACCCTTGCGCGCGCGAAGGCACTAAAAATTGCAATTCGGGAGGTCTTGGTAGCAATCATTAAGGCTCACGAATATATCGGTCAGCACGACAAGGCGCTTGTGTATCTAAAGGAAATGCTTGCGTCGCAGTTTCAAACTCAGGAAGCCAACGCGTTGCGCCATGTAGAGAGACACCTGCAACAGTTGCACATCAATGAGGGTAATGCACCAATTGAGAATTCCAAGCAAATTATTAAACGGTTAAATACTCATAAAGAATTGATTGAAGGCCGTATCGCCAAACGCGATCTGTTCCGCCAAAGTGTCGAGAGTTTGGAACGATTGGCAGTGGCAACCGAATTGCGTGACGATTCCACCGGTGAACATTCGTATCGTGTTGGCCGTATGGCGGCGTTGCTCGCCAAAGAGGCGGGTTGTGACGAAGACATGGTGTTTATGATCGACATTGCCGCGCGGATGCACGACATCGGCAAAATCGCCATCCCGGATGGCATTTTGTTAAAGCCCGGTGCCTTAAACGCGTCGGAGCGGCAAATTATGGAAATGCATGCCGAAGCCGGCGCGGACGTATTGGCCAAAAGCAATATTCCGCAAATTCAAATGGCCGAGGAGATTGCCCGTTATCACCACGAACGTTGGGACGGCCTGGGTTATCCAAAAGGGTTGGCCGGCGAGGCGATACCGCTGTCAGCACGGATTTCCGCGCTGGCTGACGTGTTTGACGCCCTGACCCATGCACGACCATACAAGGTGGCGTGGACGATTGAGTCGTCTTTGACGGAAATTCTGGCGTTGCGCGGCATAAACTTCGATCCGCGGCTGACGGATTTATTTCTGGGCCTGGTTTCACGGCTGGTGCGTGAGGGGGTTGATCTGGACGAATTGCTGGGCGAAGAGGCCAGAAAGTCGAGCTTTAATCGCGCCAAAGGCCAAATTTGGGACAACTTGCGCCTCGCCAAAGAGCAGTATCAAAATAAAAATTCGCGAACCACTGATTTGCAGCGTTAGCCCGTACCCAATTAGCCGGTTTGACCGCCTTGGCCGCGATCCTCTCATGCCCCAACATTGCCCGAGGGGGCTGTTTCCCGCTATAATTTCGCTCTTTGCCTGAACGCGGCAAATTTCGGGAAAACCGTCAATGCGGCATCGTTTTGTGGTCGGAAATTGGAAATTGAACGGCAGTTTGGCCGCCAATGCCACTTTGTTGGCGGGCTTGTCAGGTGTTCAGCCGGTTGATGGTAAAACCCTCGGTGTTTGTGTGTCCTACCCGTATTTGGCGCAACTTCAGCAATTATTGGCTGGAAACGCGCGTGTTTCCTTGAGTTTCGGTTCGCAGGACGTGAGCCGCTTTGATCAAGGTGCGTATACCGGTGAAGTTTCGGCGGGCATGGTCAAGGAATTTGGCTGTTCGCTGGCGATTGTCGGGCATTCGGAGCGCCGCGCAGTGTTTGGCGAGTCGGATGCCGTGGTGGCGGAAAAGTTTGGTCGGGCCAAGGCGGCGGGGTTAAAGCCGATTTTGTGTGTTGGTGAATCATTGGCCGAGCGGGAAGCGGGCACTACCGAAATCGTTGTTGCAAGGCAGCTGGGTGCGGTGATTGCAATGCATGGTGTGGCGGCATTGAATGAAACGGTGCTGGCGTATGAGCCGGTTTGGGCAATTGGCACCGGCCAGACCGCATCACCACAGCAGGCGCAGGTCGTTCATGCGTTTTTACGTGAATTTGTGGCGAAACACGCTGTTGAAGTCGCCCAAAAACTGCCCATCTTGTATGGGGGCAGTGTAAAGAAGAGTAATGCCGCCGAGCTGTTTGCGCAGCCGGATATTGATGGCGGGCTGATTGGTGGCGCGTCGTTGGTGGTGGAAGAATTTTTGGGAATTTGGCAGGCCTTGTAGTTTTGAGGATTGCCTTGTTTTAGTGTGTTTGTTGTCGGCCCTGCAGGTTGGGGGCGGATGACAAGATTAACGATTGGGAAATGTAATGTTAGCTTCTATTATTTTGACGTTTCATGTGTTGTTGGCGCTGGCGTTGGTCATTTTGGTATTGATCCAGCACGGTAAGGGTGCCGATATGGGCGCAGCATTCGGAACCGGTTCAGCCGGTAGCCTGTTTGGTTCTTCTGGCGCGGCAAATTTTTTATCGCGCTCCACCGGGGTTTGTGCCACTTTGTTTTTTTTGACCAGTTTGGCGTTGACCTACAACCATGCGCCCGGCAATAAAGGCCTGACGACCGGCATTGGTGACAGCGTGACGATCCAAAAGGATGCCAAAAAGGACGCGGCGGATGCGATTCCTGCGCCACCATCCAATTCCGTGCCCGCACCGGCCATCGTGCCAACAGCACCCGCGTCGCCGCCGCCGGCACCACAACAAATTCCGAAATAAGTTCAATTCGCGCATCGGTATGATGTAAATCAAATGTTGCGCTGCGGCAATCGTTTCAAATAGCAGTAAAATTTGCAGGTGAATTTGGAAATGCCGTCGTGGTGAAATTGGTAGACACGCTATCTTGAGGGGGTAGTGGCGAAAGCTGTGCGAGTTCGAGTCTCGCCGACGGCACCAAACAATTGCTCCTAGGGTTGACGTGCAACCGGTGGTTTTATTTCGCCGCCGCCACGTGGCAATACGAACATGACCGGTTAAATTGATTTTTCACACCGCCAGCATAATGAATCCCACACACTCGCATGCTTGAAAATTACTTTCCCATCCTGTTGTTCATCGCCATCGGTATTTCCGTTGGGGTGATGCCGGTGATTGGCACCAAAGTGCTCACCATGTTGCTGGGGCACGATAAGCCCTATAGCGAAAAACTGTCCCCCTATGAATGCGGATTCGAGGCCTTCGAAGACGCCCGCATGAAATTCGACGTGCGTTATTACCTCGTCGCGATCCTGTTTATTTTGTTTGATTTGGAAATTGCATTTTTCTTTCCTTGGGCGATCACCTTGCAAGAGTTGGGCTGGTTTGGCTTTTGGTCGATGATGGTGTTTTTGGGCATTCTCGTCATGGGCTTTATTTATGAGTGGAAAAAAGGTGCCCTCGACTGGGAATAAATAATCCACAATCGGTCAAAACGGCCGATTGTTCAACGATCAACGGCAAGCAGTGGTTGATCAGCCGTTAAGTTGCGAAAAAGTTGCAAATTGTAGTTTGCTTAATTGGAGAAATTTAATGCCGGAAGGTGGCGTTTCAACTCAGGGGTTCGTGACAACGTCGGTCGATTCATTGTTGAATTGGGCGCGAACCGGTTCGATGTGGCCGATGACTTTTGGCCTGGCCTGTTGTGCCGTCGAAATGATGCACGCCGGCGCCTCACGTTATGACCTAGACCGTTTTGGTATTGTTTTTCGTCCCAGCCCGCGTCAGTCTGACGTGATGATTGTCGCCGGCACACTCTGCAACAAAATGGCCCCGGCATTACGCAAGGTGTACGATCAGATGTCGGAGCCGCGTTGGGTGGTGTCGATGGGTTCGTGCGCCAATGGCGGCGGTTATTACCATTATTCTTATTCTGTGGTGCGCGGTTGTGACCGCATTGTGCCGGTCGATATTTATGTGCCGGGTTGCCCACCGACAGCGGAGGCGCTGCTATACGGATTGATCCAGCTGCAAAACAAGATCAAACGAACCAACACCATTGCAAGGGCATAACACGCAATGTCTGCGAAACTAGAACAATTACAAGCCTCACTGACCGCGGCACTTGACGGCAAACTGGCCAACCTCATTGTTGATCGTGGCCAGATCACAGTTGAAGTGTCTGCCGCCGACTACTTGGCCGCGGCCGGAATTTTGCGTGACCATGCCTTGTTGGATTTTTCCCAATTGATCGACCTGTGTGGGGTCGATTATTCGGGTTGGGGCGACGGCGCCACCATTGAAACGTCCTACCCCGGGCGCTTTGCCGCAACCAGCCAATTGTTGTCGATTCATCACAATTGGCGTGTTCGTTTGCGGGTGTTTTGCCAAAACGACGGATTGCCGATTGTTGACTCATTGATTCCTGTTTGGAATTCGGCCAATTGGTATGAACGCGAAGCGTTTGATTTATACGGCATCATTTTTGACGGCCACCCGGATCTGCGGCGTATTCTCACCGACTATGGTTTTGTCGGCCATCCGTTCCGCAAAGACTTTCCGATTGCCGGTAACGTTGAAATGCGTTACGACTCCGAGCAAAAACGCGTGATCTATCAGCCGGTGACCATTGAGCCGCGCGAAATTGTGCCGCGGGTGATTCGTGAAGAGGCCTACGCCTCTGGAACCAAGTCATGAACGAAATTAAAAATTACACGATGAACTTCGGTCCGCAGCATCCGGCGGCCCACGGTGTTTTGCGCCTGGTATTGGAGCTTGACGGCGAGGTGGTGCAACGCGCCGACCCACATATCGGTCTGTTGCATCGCGCCACTGAAAAACTCGCTGAAACGCGCACCTACATTCAGAGTGTGCCGTACATGGATCGGCTCGACTACGTGTCGATGATGGTTAATGAACACGCTTATGTGATGGCCATCGAAAAATTGCTGAATGTGGAGGTGCCCGAGCGGGCGCAATACATCCGCGTCATGTTTGATGAAATCACACGTATTTTGAATCACCTGTTGTGGATCGGCGCACATGCGCTCGACGTCGGCGCGATGACGGTGTTTTTATACGCCTTCCGTGAGCGCGAAGATTTGATGGATTGTTACGAGGCTGTGTCGGGCGCACGTTTACACGCGGCCTACTACCGTCCGGGTGGTGTCTATCGTGATTTGCCGGATCGTATGCCGCAATACAGCGCCATGAATGGTCGTAACGCCGCGGCAATGAAAAAGCTCAACGAAAATCGCCAGGGTTCATTACTGGATTTTATCGACGACTTCACCAACCGGTTTCCAAAGTACGTCGATGAATACGAAACCCTGTTGACCGACAACCGCATCTGGAAACAACGTTTGGTTGATATCGGCATTGTCACACCGGAGCGGGCGTTGCAGCTCGGCTTTACCGGCCCGATGTTGCGCGGCAGCGGTATTGCTTGGGACTTGCGCAAAAAACAACCATACGAAGTGTATGACCGTATGGACTTTGATATTCCAATCGGCACCAACGGCGATTCTTATGATCGTTATCTGGTGCGCATTCAGGAGTTCCGTGAGTCCAACAGAATTATCAGGCAGTGTGTCGACTGGCTGCGCAAAAATCCCGGACCGGTGATTACCGACAACAACAAGGTCGCGCCGCCTTCACGCGAGGGCATGAAGACCAACATGGAAGATTTGATTCACCATTTCAAACTCTTCACCGAAGGTTTCCACGTGCCGCCGGGCGAAGCCTACGCGGCAGTGGAGCATCCGAAGGGTGAATTTGGCATTTATTTAATGTCGGACGGCGCCAATAAACCGTATCGGTTAAAAATTCGTGCGCCGGGCTTTCCGCACTTGGCGGCACTCGATGAAATGGCGCGTGGCCATATGATTGCCGACGTCGTGACCATCATTGGCACCCAAGATATTGTGTTTGGGGAAATAGACAGGTAACCATCCATGAGTGTAATCAACAAACGTGTGCGCAACATTGATGAACTGACTCTGGAGTCATTCGTGCAGGGCGATCAGTTCGCCGGTGCGGGTGTGCGCATCGGTCCGTTGCTTGGCGCAAAATCGCTGGGTTATTCGTACGACGTGGTGCCGGCTGGCAAACGGTCATGCCCTTTCCATAGCCATCGCGCCGAGGAAGAAATGTTTTTTATCGTCAAGGGCCGTGGGCTGCTGCGTTACGGCAAGGAAACCCGCGCGATTCGTGCCGGTGATTTTATTTGTTGCCCGACCGGTGGTGCTGATACTGCGCATCAAATCATCAATGATTCCGATGCGGACCTTGCCTATCTTTCGGTCAGCACCATGTTGCCTGCCGAGGTGTGTGAGTATCCGGATTCAAACAAGATTGGTGCTTATGGTGGTGGCGACGATGGCAGTCCACGCTTGCGGCACATGACGGAAATGACGGCAAATGTTGATTACTGGAAAGGTGAATAGCTGTGTTGTCGGATGCCTGTAAGAAAAAAATTGATCGTGAACTCGCGAAATATCCTGCAGACCAGCGCCAATCGGCGGTGATGTCCGCCTTGGCGATTGTGCAGGATGAGCGCGACTGGTTGTCGACTGAATCCATGGATGAAGTTGCCGACTATCTCGGCATGCCGGCCATCGCCGTCTATGAGGTGGCGACTTTCTACAATATGTACAACCTGAAGCCGATGGGCAAGTCAAAGATCACCGTCTGCACCAATTTGCCGTGTGCGTTGTCCGGGGGGGGGGCGGCGGCTGAATATTTGCAGGCCAAGTTGGGCGTGGGTTGGAAAGAAATGACCGCCGATGGCAAATTCACGCTGGTGGAGGGCGAGTGTATGGGCGCCTGTGGCGACGCGCCGGTGTTGACGGTCAACAACAAACGCATGTGCAGCCATATGTCGAATGACAAACTTGACACGCTGGTGGCGGAGTTGTCGAAATGAGCAAACGCATTGATTACGGTCCAGATGCGGTCATCATGGCCGGCATCACCGGCGACAACTGGCGTTTGAAAGATTACGAAGCGCGCGATGGGTATGTCGGGCTGAAAAAAATATTGGCCGAAGGCATCAAACCGGAAGACGTGATTGCGGAAGTCAAGAAATCCGCATTGCGCGGCCGTGGCGGTGCTGGTTTCCCCACCGGATTAAAGTGGAGTTTTATGCCGCGTTCGTTTCCGGGTGCCAAGTATTTGGTTTGCAACACCGACGAAGGCGAGCCTGGCACGTTCAAGGATCGCGACATTATCCGTTACAACCCGCACGCCTTGATTGAGGGCATGATTATTGGTGCCTATGCCATGGGCATTGAAGTCGGCTACAACTACATTCATGGTGAAATTTGGGCGGACTATGCCCGCTTTGAAGAAGCGCTGCAAGAAGCGCGCGACGCCGGTTATCTGGGCAAGAAAATTCTCGGTTCAGAATTTTCGTTTGAGTTGCACGCTCACCATGGGTATGGCGCCTACATTTGTGGCGAAGAAACTGCCTTGCTCGAGTCACTCGAAGGCAAAAAAGGCCAGCCACGTTTTAAACCACCGTTCCCGGCATCGTATGGTTTGTATGGCAAACCCACCACCATTAACAATACCGAAACGTTTGCAGCAGTACCGTCGATCATGCGTAACGGTGGTGAATGGTTTTTAAATCTGGGCAAACCGAACAACGGTGGCACCAAGATTTTTTCCGTATCCGGCCACGTTAACAAACCGGGCAACTACGAAGTGAAACTCGGCACACCGTTTGCGACGCTGCTGCAAATGGCCGGCGGCATGCGCGGCGGCAAAAAAATCAAGGGTGTGATTCCCGGCGGCTCGTCGATGCCCATCATCAAGGGCGAGGTGATGATGACGCTCGATATGGATTACGACACCATTCAAAAAAATGGCTCGTTCCTCGGCTCCGGAGCGGTCATCGTCATGGACGAAGACACCTGCATGGTCAAAGCCGCCGAACGCCTGGCCTATTTTTATTTTGAAGAATCGTGCGGCCAATGCACACCGTGTCGGGAAGGCACCGGTTGGTTGTATCGCATTATCAATCGCATCGAACACGGGCAGGGTCGGATTGAAGACCTGGACTTGCTGCTCAATTTGTCCGATCAAATTCAGGGGCGGACCATTTGTGCGCTGGGGGATGCGGCGGCAATGCCGGTGCGCGCGTTTGTCAAAAATTATCGTGAAGAATTTGAATATCACATTACCAACAAGCGTTGCATGGTGGCACCGGGCGGATATTCCACGCCGGTTGTCCATGAAACTTTGGCAATGGCGGCTGAGTAAATAATATGATTAATCTGGAAATAGACGGCAAACCAGTCACAGTTGAAAACGGTGCGACCGTGATGGACGCGGCCAGCAAACTCGGCGTGTTTGTGCCGCATTTTTGTTATCACAAAAAATTGTCAATCGCGGCCAACTGTCGCATGTGTTTGGTGCAGGTTGAAAAAGCCCCCAAGCCGTTGCCGGCCTGCGCCACCCCCGCCACCGAAGGCATGAAGGTGCAAACCGCCTCGGATTACGCCAAAGCGGCGCAACAGGGGGTGATGGAATTTTTGTTGATCAATCACCCGCTAGATTGCCCGATTTGTGACCAGGGTGGCGAATGCCAGTTGCAGGATCTGGCGGTCGGTTATGGCAGTTCCGGCTCGCGTTATCAGGAAGACAAACGCGTGGTGATGCACAAAGACATCGGCCCGCTGGTGTCGATGGAAGAAATGTCGCGCTGTATTCATTGCACCCGCTGTGTGCGCTTTGGCCAGGAAATCGCCGGCATCATGGAGCTCGGCATGGTCGGGCGTGGTGAACATTCCGAGATTGTTTCGTTTGTCGGCAAATCGGTGGATTCGGAATTGTCCGGCAACATGATTGACCTGTGTCCGGTCGGTGCGCTCACCTCCAAACCATTCCGTTATTCCGCGCGCAGCTGGGAATTGTCGCGCCGCAAGTCAATCGCGCCGCATGATGGCCTCGGCTCGAATTTGATTGTACAAGTGAAACAAGACCGGGTGATGCGCGTGTTGCCGCTCGAAAACGATACGATCAACGAATGTTGGATTTCGGATCGAGACCGGTTTTCTTACGAGGCCCTGAATTCTGATCAGCGCCTCACCACACCTATGGTCAAAACCGATGGCAAGTGGCGGGAAGTCGAGTGGCAGGAGGCGTTGCAAGCGGTCGCGAATGGTTTAAAAGCAGCCAAACACACCAATGGTGCCGCATCGATTGGTGTGTTGGCTTCGCCCACGGCGACCCTGGAAGAACTGTATTTGCTCAACAAACTTACGCGCGCGCTGGGGTCAAACAATATCGATACCCGTTTGCGTCAGCCCGATACCTGTGGTGATGGCAAGATGAGTGGCGCGCGCTGGCTTGGTTTGCCGATTGCCGACATCGGTAAATTGCAAAGTGTGTTGATTGTTGGCTCGACCTTGCGCAAGGAGCAGCCGCTGTTATCGACGCGTTTTCGCGCAGCGACAAAAAGAGGACTGCAATTAAACGTGTTGCACGCTGCCGACGATGATTTGTTGATGCGTGTGGCCAACAAAGCAATTGTTCAACCGAGTGCACTGCCAACCGCTCTGGCCGCTATTACCAAGGCGCTCGCCGAAATCAAGGGAGGTGCCTTGCCAGGCGAAGTGGCCGGAGCGATTGCTCATATCACCATCACCGAAGAAGCGCGGGCGATTGCAACAAGCCTCGCCGCCAAACAAAAAGTTGCGGTATTTTTGGGCAACGTCGCGCAGCAACACCCGCAGGCGTCGGCGTTACATGTGCTCGCACAGGAAATCGCCCGACTGGCAGGGGGCACGGTTGGATTTTTTGCGACGGCGGCCAACAGTGTGGGTGCGGCCGTGGTCGGTGCCCAAGCCGGTGGTGATGGATTGTGTCCGCAGGGAATGGTCACGTCGCCATTAAAAGCCTATGTGCTGCTAAACGTCGAACCGGAGGCTGATTGTTGCCACCCACAGACGACAGCGGTGCTGGCTGCGGCGGATTTTGTGGTGTCGATGGCCATGTTCAAAAATGATGCGGCGCGCCAATACGCCAACGTTTTGTTGCCGATTGCGCCCTTTACGGAAACGGCCGGCACGTTTGTGAACATGGCGGGTACTGCCCAGTCGTTTAACGGCGTGGTCAAGCCGCGGGGTGATACCCGTCCGGCGTGGAAAGTTATTCGTGTACTGGGAAATCTTTTGGGACTCGCCGGATTTGAGCAGGACAACATCGAGGCAATTCGTACTGAAATCGCGCCGGATGTGAATGCTTTTGTGGCCGGCAAACTCAGTAATGTTGTCAGCGGCATCAAGGTCGATCTGGGCAACGTGGTTGCTGGTACTGATCCGCTGCACCAAGTCGGCATTTATGATTTGGATGCCATCACCCGCAACGCGCCAAGCTTGCAATTGACCGCCGATGCGCGTGCATCGCGTGCCGCTGAGATCATGGCGGAGGCGGCGGAATAAATATGGACGCAATTATCCAAGCCATCAACATGCAATTCATCGCCACCCTTGGGCCGGAACTCGGCGCAACCGTCTGGTTTTTTGCGAAATCACTGACTATGATTTTGATGGTGATGATTCCGGTGTTGACGTTTGTATTGTATTTTCAGTTGGTGGAACGTTGGGTGATTGGCTGGATTCAGGTGCGGCGTGGCCCGAACCGGGTCGGTCCCTGGGGGCTATTACAACCCATCGCCGACGCCATCAAGTTGTTGCTCAAGGAACAGATTGTTCCGACCGGCGCCAATAAATTTTTGTTTCTGATTGCGCCTGCGGTTGCAGTCGCACCGGCCATGGCGGTTTGGGCGGTCATTCCGTTCACGCCCACATGGGTGATCGCGGGTGTGGATGCCGGCATTCTGGTGGTGTTGGCGATGACGTCGATGGGTGTGTATGGCGTGATTCTGGCTGGCTGGGCGTCGAATTCTAAATATGCATTCATTGGTGCCATGCGTTCGGCGGCACAAGTGGTGTCCTATGAAATCGCCATGGGGTTTGCGTTGGTCGGTGCATTGATGGCGGGACAGTCTTTGAACCTGACGGAAATTGTCGCCAAACAAAGCGGGCCGTACGGCATGCTGGAATGGTTCTTTCTTCCATTGCTGCCGTTGTTTGTGATCCAGTTTATCGCCGGCGTCGCCGAAACCAACCGTCATCCGTTTGACGTCGCCGAAGGCGAGTCGGAAATTGTCGCCGGTCCGCTGGTGGAATATTCCGGCATGACATGGTCATTATTTTTTCTGGCCGAATACGCCAACATGTTGCTCGTGGCGGTGATTTCAGCGCTGCTGTTTTTGGGGGGCTGGTTGTCACCTTTCCCGCAGTCGTGGGGCTGGTTGGGCGCGCCGGGTTTCCACTGGTTTGCCGCCAAGCTGGCGGTGTTGATGTTTATGTTTTTATGGATTCGCGCCTCGTTCCCGCGTTATCGTTATGACCAGCTCATGCGGCTCGGCTGGAAGGTGCTGATCCCGATCACGATTGTGTGGATTGTTGTCACCGGAGTAATGATGATGGAGCCTGTTCGCAATGTTCTTCCGTTTTCAATTTGGTTTGGAAAATAAGCATGTGGGATCGCGCCAAGGAATTCGCCAGTAGTTTGCTGTTGATCGAATTGATGCAGGGTCTCAGGCTCACTGGCCGGCATTTGTTCGAACGCAAAATTACCGTGCTGTTCCCGGAGGAAAAAACTCCACAAAGTGTCCGCTTTCGCGGCTTGCACGCGCTGCGTCGTTATCCAAACGGGGAAGAGCGATGTATCGCCTGCAAATTGTGTGAGGCAGTGTGCCCGGCACTGGCCATTACCATTGAATCCGAACAACGCGCCGATAATACCCGTCGCACCACCCGTTACGACATCGATTTGACCAAGTGTATTTTTTGCGGTTTCTGTGAAGAGTCGTGTCCGGTTGATTCGATTGTTGAAACCCATATTCTTGAATATCACGGCGAGACCCGTGGTGATCTGTATTACACCAAACCAATGTTGCTGGCGATTGGAGACAAATATGAAACCGAAATTGCCAAAAGTAGGGCGGAGGATGCGAAGTACAGATAAAGCGCGTTGAACGTGAGGCATTAAGCGTTCGGTGTTTTTGCCTTACACGCTCAACTCTTAACGCAAAACGCTCAACCCAGAACTCTCGACGCACAACGCACAACGTTTAACGCATAACCAATTCACAATGACCTTTCAAACCATCATCTTTTATTTCTTCTCTCTCGTGCTGATTGGCTCGGCGCTGGGGGTGATTACGTCGCGCAATCCGGTGTACGCCGCGTTATTGCTGGTGCTCGGGATAATTACCGCTGCGGGTTTGTGGATGTTGTTGTTCGCCGAGTTTTTGGCGCTGACCTTGATCCTCGTTTATGTCGGTGCGGTGATGGTGCTGTTTTTGTTTGTGGTGATGATGCTCGATATCAATTTTGACAAGCTGCGTGAAGGCTTTCGAAAAAATTCCTTAGTCGCCGCGCTGGTCGGTGTGGTGTTGCTGGTCGAAATGGCGGTGTTGTTGGGTGGCAAAACGTTAGGTCTGACCGGTGTCATGCCGGGTGCACCACAGGCGGTTTCCAATACCAAGGAACTCGGCCGGATTTTGTACACTGATTATTTGTTGCCGTTTGAATTGGCGGCAGTGGTGTTGGTGATCGCCATGGTCGCCGCGATTGCACTGGCGTTTCGCAAGCGTGAAGGCACCAAGTCACAGGATGTGGCGGCGCAGGTGCGTGTCAAGCGTGATGACCGGCTGAAGATTATCAAGATGGATGCAACGGTCGCCGACGCGCCGGTTGCTGCGGGCAATGCTAAAAACACACCACCGGCGGAACCCAAATGATGCCCACACGCCTTTTTTTTGCCGTTTTCCAATCTAACCAAATTGACTTTTGCAGGCACCCAGCATGATTCAGCTGTCTGACTATCTGATTCTGTCCGCCATTTTGTTTTCCATTGCCATGGCCGGCATATTTTTGAATCGCAAAAATTTGATTGTGTTGTTGATGTCGATTGAGCTGATGTTGCTCGCCATCAACATGAATTTCATCGCCTTCTCGCATTACCTGAATGACTTGAGTGGCCAGGTGTTTGTGTTTTTTATCCTGACCGTTGCCGCCGCAGAGGCCGCCATTGGTTTGGCGATTTTGGTGATCCTGTTCCGCAATTTGAAAAGCATTAACGTGGAAGATATTGGCGCATTAAAAGGCTAGCAATGTCGGGCGTTTTCAGACATTAATGTTTTAAAACGCCCGCTAATAAACGACTTTACCAAATAAATCTTTGCAAAAATTGTCTTCATGAGCTGCACAAAAAAATGATCGAAAACAAACTTGCCCTTCTTGCCGTTCCGCTGCTGCCACTGATCGGTGCCATACTCGCCGGTTTTTTTGGGCCGCGTCTGGGCCGCGCCTTCGCGCATAGTGTCGCCATCATCGGAGTGGCCGCCGCGTTTGTGATCTCCGGGTTTGTGTTTCAGGATGTGTTGGCAGGCAAATCGTTTAATGGTGCCATTTACACCTGGCTGGTGACCGACGGTATTCGTTTTGAAATTGGTTTCCTGATTGATTCACTCACCGCCACGATGATGTTGGTGGTGACGTTTGTGTCCCTGATGGTGCACGTCTACACCATTGGTTATATGGCGGATGACGACGGTTATACCCGCTTCTTCTCTTACATCTCGTTGTTCACCTTTGCCATGTTGATGCTGGTGATGTCGAACAACTTCCTACAACTGTTTTTTGGTTGGGAGGCGGTCGGTCTGGTGTCGTACCTGCTGATTGGTTTTTGGTACAAACGTCCCACCGCAATCAAGGCCAACCTCAAGGCTTTTCTGGTCAACCGGGTGGGGGACTTTGGCTTTCTGATCGGCATCGGTCTGATCTTCGCCTACTTCGGCACGCTCGATTACGCGGCCACCTTTGCACGCGCGGCGGAGTTTCGTGAAATCGTCATTTCGCCGGTGCCGGGTTGGACCTGGTCACTCATCACCGCCATTTGTATTGGTCTGTTTATCGGCGCGATGGGGAAGTCGGCACAATTCCCGTTACACGTTTGGTTGCCGGACTCAATGGAAGGCCCGACGCCGATTTCAGCATTGATCCATGCCGCCACCATGGTTACGGCCGGTATTTTTATGGTGGCACGGATGTCGCCGCTGTTTGAAATGTCCGAGACCGCACGTTCGTTTGTGTTGGTGATCGGTGCCACCACTGCGTTTTTTATGGCGTTGATTGCGGTGATCCAATACGACATCAAGCGGGTGGTGGCGTATTCCACTTTGTCGCAGCTGGGTTACATGACCATGGCCCTTGGTGCCGGGGCGTACTCAGCCGGTATCTTTCATTTGATGACCCATGCCTTTTTTAAGGCGGTGTTATTTTTGGGGGCGGGTTCGGTGATCATTGCGATGCATCACGAGCAGGACATGCGCAAGATGGGCGGCCTGCGTAAGTACATGCCGATCACATATTTCACGGTATTGATCGGTGCACTTGCCAACGCCGGTTTCCCGCCGTTCTCCGGATTCTTTTCCAAGGATTCGATTATCTTGGCTTTGCACGCGAGCAACATTCCGTTTGCCAGTTACGCCTACGTCGCGGCGATGGCGGGTGTGTTTGTGGGTGGTTTGTATTCGTTCCGCCTGGTATTTTTTGCCTTCCACGGCAAGGAGCGTTTTGCCGAAGCACATAAAACTGAACACAGGGATTCAGATGATCATCACGATGACGATCATGCTCATCATGGATTAGCGCCGGGTGAAAAGCCACACGAAACCCCGTGGGTGGTGACAGTGCCACTGGTCTTGCTGGCCATCCCGTCGGTGTTCATCGGCTGGATAACCATTGAACCGATGTTATTTGGCGGCTATTTTTCAGACGCGATTGCGCAGACCGCAACCATGGCCGAGCTGCAGAAAAATTTCCATGGTGCCTGGGGTATGGTGACACACGGCCTGATGACCTTGCCGTTTTGGTTGGCCTTGGCCGGTGCCGCCACCGCTTGGTATGGTTATATCCACAACCCGGAATTCCCCGCCAAAATGCGCGTCAAATTTTCTTGGTTGGTGCGTATTCTGGAAGACAAATACGGCTTTGATCGTTTCAACGATTGGTTTTTTGCCGGCGGTACCCGCGCCATCGGCAACGCATTTTGGAAATATGGTGACGTCAAAATCATCGACGGCATTTTTGTCAACGGCACCGCCAATGTGATCGGCTGGTTTGCTGGTGTCGCGCGCCGTATCCAAACCGGTTATTTGTATTCCTATGCGTTCTGGATGATTCTCGGTGTGTTCGGACTATTAACGATGGTGTTTTTTGATACTTTACTAAATTGACGATTCCCCGACGCGCCGATTGGTCGGCGGGGAAGGGCAAAAAGAGCAAATGCAAACAAGTTCCTACATATTGAGTCTGGCCATTTGGGTGCCGATTGTGGTCGGTGTCCTGGTGTTGTTTTTATACCGCGACGAGCAAAAATCGGCGGCGCGCTGGGTCGCGTTAATCGGCAGCCTCATGGGGCTGGCAGTCACCTTGCCGCTGTGGGTCTGGTTTGACAATGGCACCGCGGCGATGCAATTTGTGCAAAAGGCGAGTTGGATTGCCCGTTACAACATCCACTATGCACTCGGTGTCGACGGCATTTCGATGTTGTTTATTTTGCTCAATAGTTTCACCACTGTGTTGGTGATTATTGCCGCCTGGCAGGTCATCAACGAAAAAGTCTCGCAGTATCTGGCGGCCTTTTTGATAATGTCCGGCCTCATCAATGGTGTGTTTGCCGCCACCGATGCGATTTTGTTTTACCTGTTTTTTGAGGCCATGCTCATCCCGATGTTCTTGATCATCGGTGTCTGGGGCGGCCCGCGGCGCGTGTATGCAGCGGTGAAATTTTTCCTGTACACCTTGCTCGGTTCGTTGTTGATGCTGGCGGCGTTGATATATCTGTACAACGTCACCAACGGCAGTTTTGATATTGTTGATTTTCAGCGCGTGCCGCTGGGCCTGACTGCACAAACCCTTATTTTTTTTGCCTTCTTCGCCTCGTTTGCCGTCAAGGTGCCCATGTGGCCGGTGCACACCTGGTTGCCGGATGCACACGTCGAAGCGCCGACCGGCGGCTCGGTGGTGTTGGCGGCCATCACCTTGAAGATCGGTGCCTACGGTTTTCTCCGGTTCAATTTGCCGATTGCACCGGATGCGTCGCAGGCGTTGTCGGGCTTTATGATCGCCCTGTCGCTGATCGCGGTGATTTATATCGGTCTGGTGGCGCTGGCGCAGTCCGACATGAAGAAGTTGGTGGCGTATTCGTCAATTTCGCACATGGGTTTTGTCACCCTCGGCTTCTTTATATTCAATACCCAGGGTGTTGAAGGTGGTCTGGTGCAAATGATTTCGCACGGCTTTATTTCTGCAGCGATGTTTTTGTCGATTGGTGTGCTTTACGATCGTGTGCATTCGCGGGAAATTTCCGCTTATGGCGGGGTGGTCAACACCATGCCGAAGTTTGCATTTTTTGCGGTGTTTTTTGCCATGGCCAATTCCGGCTTGCCCGGCACCTCGGGCTTTGTGGGTGAATTCATGGTGATTTTGGGCGCGATGAAAGTCAACTTCTGGTACGCGTTTGCCGCTGCCACCACGTTGATTCTGGGCGCGGCTTATACCCTGTGGATGGTCAAGCGGGTGATTTTCGGTGACATCGCCAATGAAAATGTGCGTGCACTGGTTGACCTGAATGCCCGCGAAATGGTGATGCTGACCGCTCTCGCATTGTTGGTGTTATTGATGGGCGTTTATCCGCAACCCTTTACCGAAGTGATGCATGTTTCAGTGGATGCCCTGCTGAAACACGTGGCACTTGGCAAATTGAATTAGGCATGACTATGACGTTAGCTGAAGTAAATCTTTCTATCGCCGGACCGGAACTGTTCCTGTTGGGAATGACGTTTGTCATCATGCTAGTAGACCTGTTTGGTGACGAAAATAAACGCGCCGGCCGCCTCTACTACGGTACCTTGCTGACGCTCGCGCTGGTGGCGGTTTATGTGTTTGTCATCGCCGCCGCGACACCACGGTTCGCCTTTAACAATATGTTTGTGGCCGATCAAATGTCGACCATTCTGAAAGTCTCGTTGCTGATTGGTGTCGGCGTGTTATTGGTTTACAGCCGTGGTTATCTGCAAACCCGTAAATTATTCACCGGCGAATTTGTCCTGCTGATGTTGTTTGCCACCCTCGGCATGATGGTGATGGTGTCGGCCAATCATTTTATTTCGCTGTACCTTGGCTTGGAAATTCTGGCGTTGTCGACCTACACGATGGTTGCATTGAACCGTGATTCGGCGACCTCGACCGAAGCGGCCATGAAATACTTCATCCTCGGCGCGTTGGCATCCGGCATGTTGTTGTACGGCATGTCGATGATTTATGGCGCGACCGGGTCGTTGGATGTGTCGATCATTGCCAAAACGATCGAGTTGTCGCGTGCCAATGACCCGTTGATCACGTTTGGGCTGGTGTTTGTGGTTTCCGGTTTGGCGTTCAAATTGGGCGTGGTGCCATTTCATATGTGGGTGCCGGACGTTTACGAAGGCGCACCGACACCGATGGCCATGTTTATCGGTTCGGCTTCCAAAATTGCCGCGTTTGGTTTTCTGGTGCGTATTCTCGGTGACGCGCTCGCCGGTGCCAGCAACGACTGGCAGGGTATGTTGGTTATTCTTGCGGTCGCATCACTTGCGGTCGGTAACATCATCGCCATCGCCCAGACCAATATCAAACGTATGTTGGCGTATTCGACTATTTCACACATGGGCTTTTTGTTGCTGGGTATTCTGGCGGGTACCAAAAGCGGTTACGCGGCCAGCATGTTTTATATCGTTACCTATGCACTGACCTCACTCGGCGCGTTCGGTATTATTTTGCTGTTGTCGCGCGAAGGTTTTGAAGCCGACAAGATTGATGACTTAAAAGGCCTCAACCAGCGTTCACCGTGGGTCGCGTTCATGATGATGGTGATCATGTTCTCGATGGCCGGTATCCCGCCGTTTGTCGGATTTTTTGCCAAGTTGTCGGTGCTCGAAGCGGTGCTCAATGTTGGCTACACCTGGCTGGTGGTGTACGCGGTGATGATGAGTGTGATTGGCGCCTATTATTATTTGCGCATCGTCAAACTGATGTACATGGATGACCCCGTCGACACCACACCGATTGTGGCTGGCCGGGTGATGCGCGCCACACTGACCGTCAACACACTGACGGTATTGTTACTCGGCTTGTTGCCTGGAGCCGGATTAATGGGCTTGTGTCTGGCCGCGATTCAACGCTCGCTGTAATCTGCCGGTCGATCAACCGGTAAACCAATCGGGGCAACCACCTTTGTCTGACCCCGCCAACCCGCCTGATCTAACCGAACACCACCTCGAAACCGAGCAGGTGGTGGACGGTAAATTTATTCGTATGCATACCGACCGGGTGCGTTTGCCGGACGGCAGTGAGTCGCACCGTGAATACGTATTGCATCCCGGCGCGGTGGTGGTCGCCGCCTTTATTGATGAGCAAACCTTGTTATTTGAGCACCAGTATCGTTACGCTCTGGGCCGCCATTTTGTTGAATTGCCTGCCGGCAAGATTGAAGTGGGCGAACCCTTGCTGGCGACCGCACAGCGCGAGCTGCGCGAGGAAACCGGCTACGTCAGTGAGCACTGGCAACATCTGTTGACCATGCACCCCACCATTGGATATGCCAACGAACATATTGATTTATATGTTGCCAGAAACGTGCGGTTTGTCGGACATCAGCGTGATGCAGGTGAATTTTTGGAAGTGTTTACCATGACCATTGACGAGGCGCTGACGCGGGTCGGCCGTGGCGAGATCACTGATACCAAAACAGCGTGTTCACTTTTATGGATCGATAAGTTTTATCGGCACAAATTGTAAAATATACCAATGACTTATGACTTGGTGATTATCGGCGGTGGCATCAACGGTTGTGGCATTGCGCGTGACGCCGCCGGTCGCGGGCTAAAGGTATTGCTCGCCGAGCAGGATGACCTGGCCTCCGCAACCAGTGGCAACAGTTCCAAACTGATCCACGGCGGCCTGCGCTATTTGGAGCAATACGAGTTTCGGCTGGTGCGCGAGGCCCTGCAAGAACGTGAGGTGTTACTCAAAATTGCCCCGCACATCATTCATCCGCTTGATTTTGTGCTGCCACACGACCGCAGCATGCGCCCCGCGTTTATGGTCCGTGCCGGGCTGTTTTTATATGACCATATCGGCGGCAAGATTTCCTTGCCCGGCTCGCGTGGCGTCAAATTTCCAGACGAGCAATACAGCGCCGGTTTGCGCCCGAATATTCGTCAAGGCTTTCTCTATTCTGATGCGCGGGTGGATGATTCCCGTCTGACGGTGATCAATGCCATGGCAGCGCGCGATTTGGGTGCCGCTATCCTGACCCGTACCCGCGTCGAGCGCGCCAGCAGAACACCGGCCGGTTGGCAGGTGATACTGCGTGACACCGTCAGCCAGACGCAATCCGAGGTGATGGCAAAGGCGATCGTCAACGCCGCCGGACCGTGGGTGCAACAGGTGCTCGACATTGGCATAAAAGTTGAGTCGGCCGCCACCGTGCGTTTGGTGAAAGGCTCACACATTGTGGTGCCACGTGTGCACGAACATGATCACGCCTACATCTTGCAAAACGATGATGGTCGGGTCGCGTTTGTGATTCCGTATGAAGAGAAATTTTCGTTGATCGGCACCACCGATGTCGCCATTCAAAGTATGGCGGAAGGGGATCACATCACCCCTGCGGAAACAGTGTATTTGTTGCAGGCGGTGAATCGGTATTTCCCCCAGTCTTTACATGCGCAAGACATTGTTTGGTCGTACGCCGGTGTCAGGCCACTTTACGACGATGGTGCCACCGACCCCGCCTCCATTACCCGCGACTATGTATTAAAGGTCGATGATGAAAATGGCGATTGGCCGGTGCTGTCGATATTCGGCGGAAAAATCACCACCTATCGTCGTTTGGCCGAACACGCGTTGGATGCACTACGTCCGTACTTTCCGCAATATGCCAGCCAGTGGAATCCATGGACGGCGGACACTGCTTTGCCGGGTGGTGAATTTAAAGATGGCGGCGGGGCGGGCAACATCGCGGGCGGGCGCGCGAAACGACTTGCGCAGTCGTTCATGTCGCGCCACACGGGTGTGGCCCCCGACTTTGTCGGGCGGTTGGTGTTTAGACATGGTGTCAACGCTGAATTGATTTTGAAAAATATCCGCTCAATGGATGATCTGGGCGAATTGTTTGGGCGCGGATTGAATTTGTTGTGTGAACGCGAAATCGACTATTTGATCGCACGCGAATGGGCGCGATCAGCCGATGACATACTTTGGCGCCGCACAAAATGTGGCTTACATATGGACGAGGCTGAGCGTGCGCGGGTGACCGGCTTTATAGATCAGAAATTAAAAGTGCACTATCCATGAGGCGTTTCGCGCAATTTGCCGTGGAAAATGGCGTGGATGGGGTGCTTTTTGATATTGACGACACCCTCACCACCGACGGCAAAATTACCGGCGATGCTTATGCAGCGATGTCCCGGTTGAAAATGGCGGGTATGTTGGTGGTTCCGATTACCGGTCGGCCGGCGGGCTGGTGCGACCACATCGCGCGCATGTGGCCGGTGGATGCGGTGGTCGGCGAAAACGGCGCATTTTATTTTGGTTATGATGCCGCCGCCGGAAGAATCATCAAACGATTTATGGCCGATGACGCCATCCGCAAACAAAACCGGCAACGATTGGCAGAGGTCGCCGCCGCCATTTTGGCGGCGGTGCCGGGTGCGGCACTCGCGGCCGATCACGCTTATCGTGAAGCCGATATTGCCATCGATTTTTGTGAAGAAGTGCCAAGATTGCCTGACGCGGCCATTTCCCGCATCAAAGACCTTATGGAAGTGGCGGGCCTGACCGCCAAGGTGAGTTCGATTCACGTCAACGGCTGGTTTGGTGAATACGACAAACTGACCACCACCCAAAAATTGTTCAACGAACTATTCGGCATCAACCTGGCCACTGAAAAATCCCGCTACGTGTTTGTGGGGGACTCGCCCAACGATCAACCGATGTTTGCTTACTTTCCAAACTCTGTTGGTGTCGCCAATATCGCCGATTTTATTTCGCAATTGACCACCCCGCCGACCTTTGTGACTGATCAGCGCTGTGGCGCAGGTTTTGTGGAAGTGGTCAATCGTCTCGTCGGATTACAAGCGCGTGACTGACTTTCCAGACAGTTTTGGCGACTGATTGTGTTGCCACAAATTGAGTCAGACAGCGACGTCAGTTGCCGCAGCTTGTCAGCGATCGAAATTAACTGCCCGTTATCTTTAAAACGTCTGACACGGCGTTAATTAATGATTCTTTGGCAAATGGTTTGAGAACCATGCCGTCATAGGCATGGTTGCCAATCAATACCGATTCACTGGCACAAAGAATTTTTGGCGCCGGACGATCGGCACCGACGTTTTCCTTAATCTTCGCAACCACTTTTTTGGCGTCAGCAAAATTGGCGTTGGCGGGGTCGACCACGATGACGTCGAACTCTTCTTCGGCCATGGCTTTAAACGCGTCCTCGGCGCTGACAACAATGACCACACGATAGTCGCGCTTCTTGAGGGCGCCGGCGGCAAACATCACCTGATCCCGCGCGGCATCGATAATTAACACACTTGCCTTTTTCGATTCGCGCAACGAATGCCGTGTGATCAAGGTTGCATCGGTATCGTTGTCGTCCTTGGAGCCCACGATGGCAATAATGGCCTCGTTCAATTGCTGCTGTGCAATCGGCTGGCGCAGGTAGGCGCTGATACCGTTTTCGCGACAGGTAATGGCGTCGCCGGGCCTGCCGGTGGCGGCCAGCATGATAATGGCCGTCAGACTATGTAGTGGGTGTTGTTTGATCCGAAACGCCAGCAAAAATCCATCTTGAACGGGCAGGACGTTGGAGGTGATGACCAAGGGAATGGGTTTGTCGGCCTTGGCCATACGTGTCAACAACTCGATGGCCATGGTTGCGTTGTCGGCTTCGTAGGGGTGCATACGCCAACCCTTTAACCACTCCGCAAGCTGTTTACGCTCCTCGGCATTGTGGCTGACAATCAGTGCCGGCAAACCGGTCAAGGTCACAAACGTCGGCCGAGGCGCTGGTGGTACATTGGCATCAAACGGGAAATCACAGGTAAACGCATAGGTGATTCCCTGCTTTCGTTCGGTGACCTCGATCTTGCCTTTTTCGTTGGCCATGGCGCGCACAATTTGCCGCGCCATCGCCAGACGCATGATGGCCGATGGGGGCAATATTTTAACGATTGATCCGCTGCGGTTGAGATGCTCAATTGAGAACGCCAGGTAAATTTTTTGATGTTCGGCGTATTCCGGGGAAATCGTCAGCGTGATTTCAGAAGGTTTATCGCTGGCGGTACTTTCGGTGGAAACACCCGACAATGCGCAGTCGATCAGGTTACGCAAGGCGAGCATTAGTCTGGCACCATCCCCGGCCATTTTGTCCGGCACGTCCTGCTCGATGCGCACCCGCAATTGCACATTTAAGTTTTCGGCGTGTGGCGCGACACTGGCAATCAGCGCGGCAACGCTTTCCCGCAAGCGAAATGCGGTTGGTTCCAACACAATCTGATTGCCCTCAATGCGCGAAAAGTCCAGCAACCCGGCAATCGAATCAAAGGCGGTGGAGGCGGCACTTTCTACGCGCCTAAACTGCCCCAGCAATTGGCTTGGCAATTCAAGTTGTTCACCGCGCAACACGGCGCTGCCGGCGCCTTCGAGCGCGACCACCAGTTCGTGGGCAATTTTTTCGATCAACGACATTTGTGCAGCGACCAATCCAGAAGCCGATTTGTTGTCGTCGGCGGTGGCCGACGCGCGGGCAATTTTTAAATGGAACAAGTGCATGCGACCGGCAATGCCGGCTGCACCGTCCACGGCAAGCGACGCCTGATTGACGGTTTCACCGGTCGCCAATTGAAATTCGAGTAAATCGTGTTGGTTGCTTTCACCACTGGCATCGAGCGGAAAATACAGTGGGCCGATCCGTCGCTCGGTAGCCAACGATGCGGCTGCAAATAGTTCGGCACAACCGGTGCCCACCATCGACTGCGGCGCTTCAACAATGTTGAACAATTTGCAAAACGCATTGTTGATCATCTCGATGCTGCCATCTGGCCCCTCGATCACGCATGCGTCCGAAACATTTTCGACCAGGTCCAATAGGTGGGTACCCTGCACATTGGCCGCTGTTTCGTTGGCTTTTTCCAGCGATAAATCGCGTACCCACACCGCCATCCCGGTTGGTTTTCCATTGACGCCGGTCAGGGCGACCAGCTTGAATTCCATCGGGATATGCACGTCATCGGCCATGGCTGATGGCATCATTGCTTCGACCGTGGCAGAACCCACCTTGCCTTCGGCGACACGTTTGAGTGATTGCGTAAAACGCGGCTTGTCCGTTGGCGTGATCAATTCCGGGAGGGCATAACCAACCGTGCCAATATCATGGCCGGCCAGTGCATCGGCCGCAGTGGTGGCGGCCATAACCACCCCCTCCAGGTCAAGCTCAAATACGGGTTCATTCATCGCCGTAAGAATGTGGCCGGCGTTTTTCATGCCGCTGCTCCAAATCGTTCGGACTGGTTTTGCATTTGCAAAACGAATGGTGTGCGGTTGTGCAACATGTTGATCGCCGGAAGAATTTCTTTGGCGATAATTTTGCCCAACTCGACACCCCACTGATCAAAGCTGTTGACATGCCAAAACACACCCTGTGAAAAGACCTTGTGTTCATAAAACGCGACCAACGCACCCAGATGAAATGCGTCCAGCCGCGCCAATTCAATCATGGCAACCGGTCGGCCGCCGCCATGTACCTTGTGCGCCGGCATACCGGGTGCGGCATTGCCATTCCACAATGCGCTCGCCTGCGCAAATGCGTGTGCGACCAGCCGGTGGTGTTGGTCAGTGGAAGCGCTTTCACGCTCGTTGATGATAATAATATCCGAGCTGATGATGTCTGTGCCCTGATGCAGCAATTGGTAAAACGAATGCTGCCCGTTGGTGCCGGCTTCACCAAAAATAACCGGGCAGGTCGGGTAATCAACCGGCTGGCCATCCAGATCAAACGACTTGCCGTTTGATTCCATTTCGACCTGCTGCAAATGATTGGGTAATCGCGCCAGCCGCTCGGCATAGGGTAACACCGCATGCACACCGATATTCAGGAAATTGCGATTCCAGATGCCCGCCGCCGCCGCCAGCATCGGCAGGTTTTCGGCAAATGGCGCGGTCGCAAAATGGTGGTCCATCGCCGCGGCACCGGCCAGTAGCTGCGAAAAGTTGTCGAAGCCAACTGCCAGCGCAACCGGTAGACCCACCGCCGACCACAAAGAGTACCGTCCGCCAACCCCGCTCCAAAATACAAAAGTATTGTTGGCTGCATAACCTTGCTTTGCGGCTTCCGTTGGATTCGCGGTTACGGCGACAAATTGCCGGCCAAACGCGTCCCCACCCAGCGCGTCATTCATCCACGCCGCGGTGGCGCGCGCATTGACGTTGGTTTCTTCGGTGGTAAATGTTTTAGAGATCACCACGACCAGAGTGGTGGCGGCATTGAGTGGCCGCAGAGTATCGGCCACGGCGGCACCATCAATATTGCTGATGAAGTGAATCGCCTGACCATCATGAAATCGTTTTAATGCGCTGACCGCCATGGCCGGGCCCAACGCCGAACCGCCAATGCCGATCACCACCACATCTGTATAGGCGTGGTCGGCAATACTGCGGGCGTGTGCTTTGCCGGCGCGAATATCAGTGACAAAGGACTGCATGCGAGCCAATTCGGTTTGAATGGCCGATTCGATGTCGGCAGGTTTGGCGGCATCGGAATCAGCGTGTGCGGCGGGTGCGTTTTTCCGCAACAGCGTGTGCTGAATCGGTCGCGCTTCGGTTTGATTGATGGCGGTGCCGGCAATGAGTTGTCGGGCCTGGCTTTCAAGTCCCATTTCCACAGCCAAATTGCCGAGTGCTGCCATTATGTCTTGATCGATCGACTGGCGGGATAGGTCAAGCGTGATCCCGCAGGCGCTCTGAACAGGCAGGCATGATCGCCGCGGTTTCGCCGCAGGCGCTGCGTTTGGCTGGCTTGCGGACTGTCCGTGTTTGGCAAATTGGTCGAGCTTTTGCCACGAAACTGTGCTGGTTGGTCTTGGCATGTCGTCATTCAATATTCATGTCCGACCATTATAGTGAAGCGTGGCAATTCCCCGCGATTATTCATCTATGGCACACCATACTTTTTGACATTTTTATGGTCGGACGCAATGTTGACAAAAAAGGTGTTGGCTACAACCGTCATGATGTCGCATTTTTGCCTGAAATCGCCCGCCAGACGGGCACTTTGACGACAAGGTGTTTGGCGCGGCTGGTTTTCCTTGGGGGCGTTTTTGCCGTGGTTTTTCGATGGCTGACGGAGACCCCCAACTCGGGGGTACAATTAAACTGATCAATGGCAAAGTGGTGCGGTGTAATTGACGAGGTGGACAAATTCCATATTTGTTAAAAATGTTAACTTTGTTGATGGCGACACTGTTTGCCATCGTGTTGACCGCCATGCTGACGGCCTGTGCCTCCCGGCCGGTTTTGTTTGCGCCAACCGCCCTGTTTGCCGACCAAAAATTTACCCCGCCGCCAACCCCCGTCCATGCCGCCGACGTATTTGCCGTTGATGAGTCGATGCGCCAATATTTGCGCGCAAACTTTGTCGACACTTTGACCGACAGCGGTGCCCGTGAAACGTTGGTCAATGCGTTATTCAATAATGGCCAATTGCATCTCGATTACGACGCCGCAGTCACGCGCAACGCCAGTGAAACCTTTCAGGCCAGGGCGGGCAATTGTTTGTCGTTGACTATTATGGCTGCCGCACTTGCGCGCGAACTGGGTCTCACTGTTCACTTTCAGAGGGTGGGAGGGGAGCAATCGACGGGACGGCGGAATGACCTGCAGGTCACCATCGGCCATGTCAATCTGGTGGTGGGTGAGCGTATTGTCTCCAGCCGTTCGCGTCTGGGTCAAAACGCACTGCACACCATCGACTTTATGCGTTTTGCCGAGAATCACATTCTCAATACACAGGTCATCAGTGAGCAGACTATTTTGGCGATGTACATGAATAACCGCGCCGTCGAGGTGCTGGCCGAAGGCGACATCAACCAGGCGTACTGGCTGGCACGCGCGGCGCTGAACTTTGACCCAAATTTTACCGCCGCGTATATCAGCCTGGGCGTGGTGTACCGGCGTCACGGCCATGCCGCCGATGCCGAAGCAGTTCTACAGCATGTGTTGCGTCTTGAGCCGGCCAATACCCATGCACTGGCCAACATGGTCACTGTGCTGAATGAGTTGGGTCGGCACGACGAAGCGGCGATTTGGCAACAAAAATTGGCGGCGGCGCAGCCGGTGGCACCGTTTTACTATTTTGATTTGGGAAGAACGGCCATGCAGCGGGCCGATTATTTGGCGGCACGGGATTTATTCACCCGCGAGTTGGTGCGCAGCGCCAATAACCATGAGGTGCATTTTTGGTTGGCCCTCACCTATTTTCGAATGGGTGAAACCACCAAGGCAAACATTCACCTTACAAGGGCCATTGAATTCAGTTCAACCCGCATGGAGCGGGAATTATACGCAGCCAAGCGCGATACCCTGCAGGCTCTGCCCGTGATTCGTTAGCCTGCATATTTCACGGCGACGCACTCGAGAGTGGGAAGAGAGCGGAAAAGCGCATGTTCAGAGGCCCGCTATCGAGTACGCAGGCCATCAACCTTTCGAGGTACAGTTTGGATTCGCAGAATTTATAGGTCGCCAAGAATGAAAAACGTATATTAGGCGGGCCGACTCGTGAAATATGCAGGCTAGCGTGGTCATGATTGGTGCCAGCCTGCCGGATCCGTGGGAGGGCATTTTTGCCGACCACCACCGCAAACAAACAGTTAAACTAATCAAAACTTCTTGCCCCCAATATGGCCACTCCCGCGATCAAAATACAAGCGCCGAAATTAGTCCCCATTGCTGAAAGAATCGGCAACGATCGTCGCCTCACATTTAAAGAGGTGATGGACGGCTTGGTTGAAGATGGTTTCGTCAATCCGGCCGATGCCGAGCGCGCAACAATGGAGTACCGTTCCAATTCGATCGATCATCATCCGGTAATTGCGATTTCGATGGCAAAGGTGAAATCAGCCAAGCCGCCATATCGAAATCTGGATGTGCCAACGTTAACGGAGTGGTTGGCGGGCCGACTGGGCATGCAGTATTACCATATTGACCCGCTCAAAGTGGACATGCGGGCGGTCACCGACGTGATGTCTGCCGATTACGCCAACAAACGTAATATCTTACCGGTGGAAGTGCAGGGCAAGGATGCTGTCATCGCTACGGCCGAGCCGTATATCACCGCATGGCAGACCGAGTTGGCGGACATGTTGAAAATGAATTTCCGCGTGGTGCTGGCCAGTCCGCAAGACATCACCCGCTACATTGGCGAATTTTATAATTTGTCGCGTTCGGTCAAACGGGCCGAACGTGCCGGCACCGGCGGCAGCAATCTCAATAATTTTGAGCAGTTGGTTGAAATGGGCAAAAGCGGTCGCACGCTTGATGCCAACGATCACCACATTGTGGTGCTGGTGGACTGGTTGTGGCAGTACGCATTTGACCAACGCGCCTCGGACATTCATTTGGAGCCGCGCCGCGAAACCGCCACAGTGCGTTTTCGTATTGACGGTGTGTTGCATGAGGTTTATCAAATGCCCGCCTCGGTGGCGAACGCGGTCACGGCGCGGATCAAAATTCTCGGCCGTATGGATGTGGTGGAAAAACGCCGCCCGCAAGATGGTCGTATCAAAACCCGCACCCAGGAAGGTCTGGAAATTGAGCTGCGCTTGTCGACACTGCCAACCGCCCACGGTGAAAAACTGGTGATGCGGGTGTTTGATCCGGAAGTGTTGGTGCGTGATTTTTCAGAGCTCGGCTTCACCGCGGAAGACGACGCCAAATGGCAGACTCTCATCAAAAGTCCGGGTGGAATTATTTTGGTCACCGGACCAACCGGCTCCGGTAAAACGACCACGCTGTACACCACCTTGAAACAACTGGCGACGGCTGAAGTCAACGTCTGCACGATTGAAGACCCGATCGAAATGGTCGAGCCGTCGTTTAATCAAATGCAGGTGCAGCCACAAATCGATTTGCATTTTGCCGACGGGGTGCGGGCATTAATGCGGCAAGATCCGGACATCATCATGGTTGGTGAGATACGAGATTTGGAAACCGGTGAAATGGCGATTCAAGCGGCGTTAACCGGACACCTGGTGTTGTCAACCTTGCACACCAACGATGCTCCGACCGCGGTTACGCGAATGCTCGATCTGGGGGTGCCGCCTTATTTGTTTAATTCGGTGGTGTTGGGGGTCATGGCGCAGCGGTTGGTGCGCACCCTTTGTAAACACTGCAAGGAAAAAGTGCCGTTTGATCAGCCCAACGATCATAAACTTTGGCAGGAAATGGTCGCCCCGTGGAAAGGTGAGCCACCCAAGGACGTTTATCGCCCTGTCGGCTGTTTGGAATGTCGCAATACCGGTTACATGGGACGGATGGGCATTTACGAAATATTGCTGATGACCAACGAGCTCAAGCGACTGGTGAATGAAAAGGCTGACATTGTTGCCATCACCGAAGCCGCCTATAAGTCCGGCATGAAGCCGCTGCGTTTGTCCGGCGCCATGAAGGTTGCGCAAGGCATAACAACGACCGAAGAAGTGTTAAAGGTAGCCCCGCTGGCGACGTAGGTTGATGGGGGAGCAGGTGAGTGAGCGAATAAATGAAGGGGTAAAAAACTCATCACACCCTCACATGCAGCGTTCCGCATGCTACGCGCTGCGATGGCGCAGCGTTTCATTGTAGGTCGGGAATTTGCCGGTTTTTCGATCCTCAAAATAATGTTTGAGCGTGGTGCTAATGGTTCGAAATGCCAATTCGTCCCACGGAATATCGCATTCTTCAAACAGGCGGACCTCGATGCTTTCCACTCCAGACGCAAAATTCAAATCGGCCAGCTCGGCAAGAAACAACATATATACCTGCGAAATATCGGGCAGCGAAATGGTGGTGTAGAGCGTGAGGTTGCGAATGTGCGCCGATGCTTCCTCAAGAGTTTCTCTCGCAGCGCCCTCTTCAAGAGTTTCATTTTCTTCCATAAATCCAGCCGGCAGCGTCCATTTGCCGAAGCGCGGTTCAATGGCTCGTTTACAAAGCAAAACTTTATCTTCCCAGATCGGCAGGGCACCGACGACAATTTTTGGATTGAAGTAGTGGATATGGCCGCAGACGGCGCATTGGTCGCGGATATGGTCGTCGCCTTCCGGAATTCGGCTCACCATTTGGTTGCTGCCGCACTGAATGCAAAATCGCGGTGCTATATGCGACATAGTCAATTCGCCGATGGGTAAACGAAACCATGGGAAGATGCGTTCTTCATAGTGCAGCATGGTAGCATACGACGTTTTTCATCCGCAGCATCCAGCCCGCAGTTGGCTTATTCGGTAGCACTTCCAAAGGGCCACAATCGTGAGCGTGAAACAGGCGGCGGCAATTATTCTTTCGACGGTGATTTTAGCCGGTTGGTCGTCAGGTATCGCGGCGCAGGTGGCGATTGTGCTGAATTCGGGTGATGGATCGGTCAGCCTGATCGACAGGACCAAACGCGAGGAAATTAAACGATTCCCGGTCGGCAAGGAGCCCCACCATTTAATGGCCACGCCCGACGATCAGTTTTTGATTGTGGCCAATGCCGCATCCAACGATCTGGTGTTTCTGGATCCCAAATCGGGCGAAATCAAACGACGGCTGGAAAACATTTCCGATCCCTATCAAATCGGTTTTTCGCCGGATCGAAAATGGTTTGTATCGGTGTCATTACGACTGAATCGCACCGATATTTATGATGGTAATTTCAAATTGGTGAAACGCCTGGTGACGCCAAAAGCACCGTCACATGTGGCATTCAGTAGTGACAGCACAACGGCGTTTGTCACCTTGCAGGATTCGAATCAACTCACCGCCATTGATCTCAATACCCAAACCATCAAATGGACGATTGCCGTGGGCAATATGCCCGCCGGTGTGTGGGTCACGCCCGACGACAAACACGTGCTGATCGGTATGACCGGTGAGGACTATGTCGAGGTGATTGATTGGCGTACGCAAAAGTCGATCAAGCGCATCAAGACCGGCAAGGGTGCCCATAACTTTATCGCCATGGGGGACGGCCGCCGTCTGTTGGTGACCAATCGGGTGGCCAATACGGTGAACGTGATTGATCAACAAACCCTGACAGTTATTGATACCATCAATGTGCCGGGTGGTCCGGATTGTATGGAATTGTCGGCTGATGGCAAGGAGTTATGGGTAACCTCGCGCTGGGCAAAAAAAGTCACCATTATTGACATGGACACCAAAAAAATCATCAAACAAATTCCGGTCGGTAAATCGCCGCATGGCATTTATTTTTTCGGTCACGCCGCGCGTAAGTAATGATTGGCTTGATTGCAAATCGTCGGCCACGAAACTTGCCGGGAGGGTTGGGAGGATTGGTGACGGCTGCATTTTTGCTTGCTGCGGGCTGGGCACACGCAGCCACGAACTCATGTCAGGCAACCGTTTACCTGACCATCGATACCGGGCATATGGGCCCGGCGGAAGAAATAGCCGCGACATTAAACCGCCATCAAGTCAAGGCGACATTTTTTCTCGCCAACGAAAAGACCAAACGTGGTGATACCTCCATGGACTTGTCTTGGCGCGACTTTTGGAAGGCACGTGCCGATGAGGGGCATGGTTTTGGTTCACATACTTGGCGACATTGGTACTTTCGGGGTGATGTCGGTGCGGATAAAGTGCGCTATGTTCCATGGGGGACTACCCATGAGGTATTGCTCGATCAAGCGCAGGTTTGTGCGGAAATCAAACACAGCGAAGGGGTATTCAGACAAATGACCGGTCGTGGTTTTGACGGCATCTGGCGTGCCCCGGGCGGCAAACTGACCGCCAATACGCTGCGCTTTGCCGAGGCGTGCGGGTTCAAACATATCGCGTGGTCGCCCGCGGGATTTTCGGGTGATGAACTGCCCAGTGAAAAATTTCCCGGCGATCGACTCATCGCCAATCAGCTGCGCAACATCAAAAATGGCGACATCTTGCTTTGGCATCTCGGTATATGGTCACGCAAGGAGCCACTTTATCCGCAGCTGGATACATTGATTGTCGGGCTGAAGAAGCGTGGATTTTGTTTTGCCACCATACCGTTGCACCCGTCGGAAAAAAAATCCGCAAGTGTGCCGATCACATCGATCAACACGACCGACAAAACAAAGCGGCGTGAATAGTCATGTTTGAATGGTTTGCCAATATTTTTTCTGAACTACACCAGCATGTATTTGAAAGTGGTGTATTGCCCGTTGTCTACGCATTGGGACTTGGTGGGTGGGCGGAGCAGGCGTTTGATGCCACCGAAGTGTTTTTGGTGGGGGCAATCGAAATCACCTTGTTGGCCGTGGTGTTGGGGGCGCTTGAAAAATGGCGGCCGGTCGAGGTGCAAACCGATGTGGCCGGCAGAAAGCTCGACGTGATTTACACCATGTTGAACAGGCTGGGCTTTGTGCCGTTGTTGATGTTTGTGTTATTAATGCCGCTGATTGATGGCATTGATGCCGAATTGCGCATGGCCGATATTATTATGCCGAGCATCGAGAATTGGCTGCCGTGGCTCAATTCCGAGCCACTCTGGTCGTTCTTGTTTTATTTGCTGCTGTTGGATTTTGTATCGTATTGGTTGCATCGCTGGCAACATCGGTTTCATTGGTGGTGGTCGTTGCACTCCTTGCATCATGCGCAGCGCGAGATGAATTTTTGGTCGGACAACCGCAATCATTTGCTGGACGTTTTTTTGATTGACGCCATTTTCGCCCTGGTTGCATTGCTGATCGGGGTGCCACCGGCCCAGTTCGTTGCACTGGTGGTGGCGTCACGGGTGATTGAAAGTCTTTCACACGCGAATTTGCGCATGAGTTTTGGCAGGATTGGCGAAACCATATTGGTCAGCCCGCGGTTTCATCGTGTCCACCATGCCATTGGCATCGGCCACGAGGGGCGCACTCAGGGGTGTAACTTTGCGGTGTTATTTCCGGTTTGGGATGTGGTGTTTGGCACGGCAAATTTTGAACCAATCTATCCGCCAACCGGGGTTCAAGACCAATTGACAGGTCGAAATTACGGTGACGCCTTCTGGAATCAGCAATGGCTGGGAATCAAACGGCTGTTCAATTCCCGCCATTCGTAAACTCCGGTAATCAAATCGTTAGTTGATTACGCCCGGGCCGTTGCGACGGCGTAGGTCTGTCATTGTGTTGGCAACCCGGGTCGACCCGGGTGTGCCAATATCAGTTGCATATACCATCCGCCCCGCATCTTGTGCGATCAGTGCAGTCGGCGCAACCGGGCTGCCGGGTACGCCAAAGGCCGCCGTTCCGCCAATATTGTCGACGGTGAAAAATACCCGTCCGGAATTTCCGCCGGTTCCCAAAAAGAAGCCATCAAATCGTCCGGTGGTTTGAATTCCGGTGCAGGCACCACTGCAGGTCACGGTTAAGGGTGCGACGTTGGTCACCGGTGCGCCGGTTGCCGCAGAAAATCCAACACCAACAATGGGCGCATTGGCTGCACTGGCGTTGATCGTCGGGCCTGCACCACCCTGTGTGAGGGTGGTGGCGACGGTGGCGTTAAAACCCACTGTGCGGGTTGCAAAATTGGCGTTTAGCGTTCCGCTCACCGCAGAAGCGGTCCATTGGCCGCCGCTCGGATGGTTGCCGAAAGCCGCATTCGATAACGTGCCAAAGGACAAGGCCGCCGTGCCGGTTTGTGGCAAGACGTTGCCAGCCGTGGGGGCACTGGCCGCTTGTAATGCATAAAACGCGGTAATGTGATCAGGCATGGCGCCGCCGCTGCCCGGTACGCCAGTTGACGAAATACGGAATTGGCCGGCGGCAAACTGACCATTGGCACCGGCAATGGATGTATTGGTCACACCAACATATCCGCGACTGCTGCAATTCGATCCCGTGCAGCTGATGACCATGGTGGATGCGGATGCAATGTTTGGATTGCTCGGATTCAACGCAACCCACGCCGGGTTAAAACTGCCTTGCTGAAAGGGAACGGCTTGTCCCGTCACCGTCAGATTTTGATTGTTGATGCTGAGTGAGCCGTTTAAGGTTGCCGTCAGTGTGTTGAAATTAACGCCCACGGTCCACGCGTTCAGCGTACCAACATTGCCGGCGCCGTCAGTGGGGCGGGTGGAGCCGATGAGCGAGTAGGTGCTGGAGCCGGTAAAGGTGCCCAATACGCTGGCAGAGGTTGTTTGAATCAATCCGTAAGCAGCGCTGCGTGGGCCGAGGTTATAGATTGTTGCTGCTGCGCCGGATTGGCCGGAGTCGCGAACTTCGAAGGTACCACCTTGCCAACGGCCGAGGATGACACTGCCGTCACTCGTCCGAAACGCATCCTGATGTTGTCCACCTAAAAATTCATAACTGGCGTTGGCAATGGTGAGGCCGACATAACCCGCTGGTATGACCCCTCCAACGCCACTGGTTGAAATGAAGGCAGCATAGTTGGCGTTGGTCGCGCCGATGAAATGCCCCGCGGCATTTAATATGGCTGTGCCACCCTGCGGAAAGAGTCCTTCATATCCTCCGGTTGGTAATGGGTTGGACGCGCGCATCAATACCTGCAGGTTTGGATCTGAAAGCGTCGAGCCAACTGCCGGTGTGGTGGTGGTTTGCAAAACAAAATGACCATTGATCAAGTCGGTCAGGAAGCCACCTGCTGTGCGGGTCGGGTTAATGCGGTACTGACCACCCATAAAACTGCCCGCGGCACCGGCAATACTGGCGGCGACACTGCCGTCATACCCACTGGCGGAACAATTGGCTCCACTGCAAGCAATGCTCAAACTGCCCAGCCCGGAAGTCCACTGCAGCAAATTACTGCCGCGCGCAAAGGCGCTGTTGCCGGTGAGTGTCAAATTTTGATTATTGATGGCGAGTGCGGCATTGAGTCTGGCGGTGAGCAGGCTGAAATTGATACCAACCGTCGCCGAACTCAAGCTGCCGACATTGCCGCGCGCATCGACCGGTGCGGTCGCAGCCAGCAGGGCGTAACTGGCGGTGCCGGTAAAGGCGCTGGTGACGCTGCCCAGCGTTGGGGTCACCAAGCCATAGGAAGTGGACTGGCCGCCCAATTGCAGCACCGTTCGATAATTGGCGTCGGTCGTGGGCAAGTTGTTGTTGAGCAGGGTCAAGCTGCCGCCAGACCAACGGCCAATGGTGACACTGCCGTCGGCGGTGGTGAAGCCGTCAGCATGATTTCCTCCCGAGAAAATACCGGTGGCGTTGGATGAACCAAATGGCAGGTAACCGGACGGAAAGGTCGCGTTGCCATAAATGTTTGCGGAAATATCGGCGTTGCGAATTTCGATCAATTGGCCGGCGGCGTTTAATACTGCGGAAGTATTACCGGCAGCATTGGTCTGCATAAACAAACCCTGATAGCCGGATGACACCGGTGAGCCAACGCCGCGCAGCGTAACCACACCACCGGTCACGGTTTTGGTGGCGGCCAGTACGGCGGCGACAGCGGAGGTGTTGGCTTGTGATGCGGACGGCGTGGTGGCTGGTGGGGGGGTGGCGCCAGTGGTGCTGGAGGTTGTTGCCGTCACCGCCGGCTCGGCAGCTTTTTCAGGTTCACCTCCGCCCGCGCTTTTTGGTGGTGGCGAAGCGGCCTGCGCGATAAATGCGGGAGTTGGAATATAGCGGGGTGCCTGACCTGGCAATACTTGTATGGTTTGCCCGGCCAGCGACACCAGCGTGCCACCCGCGTTGCTGGTCACGACGTGTGCACCGGTGAGCGTGTGATTAATGGTACCAATCGCATCGTAATGTGCCAGCACATTGCCCGATCCACGGATGCCGAGCGACGCGACTGCGGTGCGCATCTTAAAGGCGTCACGATTGCGGCTGACAATCTCACCGGTAAAAGTGCGCATGGTGCCTTTGATCAATCCAATCACCGCGTCGCCAATCGAGGTTTGCGTTTGATTAAATTCATACTTTTCAATGCGCATTTCACTTCCGGGGCGTAATGATAAAAACGCACCGTCAATCATATTGAGATGAATGTTGCCGTCTGCTGAGGTGCGGATTAAATCGCCGACATTCACCAGCGTGGCGCGCGCGGCCACAATTTTTTCGGCACCACGTTCAATCTCAACAATACCACTGACAAACTGGATATTGCCGGCGGGCTGGGCGGTCGCAATTCCGGCCATGGTGGTGATGGCCGCCATGGTAACGACCAAAAAGCCGGTCGCGAACGAATGCAGGACTTTATGGGGGGCGTGTTTGATTTTTTGTTGGTTGATCATGTTCGTTCCCTATTTAAAATCGCGACGAATAACAAATCCACCGTCGGCTTTTCGGAATGAATAAAGCGAGATGTTCGAACGGTTATCCATATAGGACAGGTACGGCTGGACAGACCACTTGTCATTCATTCGCCAGCTGAGGCGAAGCGTCACATCATAAAGATTGTCGACGCCAAACTCGACCAGGCCGGCGCGCGCGAACGATTTTTCGTCGGCGCGACGTGTCCACGAAACACTGCCTGACCAGGAAACACTTTCCCGCGGATCGGAGGTAACACCCAATCGTGCGCCGTAGGATTTGCGCGAAACATCGGTGTCGATAAATTCATTGAGCGAGCGTTTGGCGCGTTCTTTGGTGAAGAACATCATGCCGGATAGACTGCCGCCGTTCATCCACTTCGGCAGGTTCTGCACGGAGGTCGAAAACGTCACCTGATCCGTGTCCTGGGTCTTGTTGGTTTGATAACGAATCGTTCCAGCTTGCAAGCCCAGACCGAGAGTGGCGGTTGCCGACAATGGCGATCTGAATTCTGACGAGATGCCGAGAATGGTGCGGTTGTTGGTCACACGTGTGGCAGCCGAGGCAGGATCAAACGCGCCGTCTTGGGCAAATTTTTGGGCGAAGGCCGATAAACCCAAACTGCGTTCACCCATGCGCCATTCGTGGCCGCCGACCGCATCGAGCAGCGTGTAATTAAAGTCGTCATAGTCGCCAAAAAATCGTGCGCGGGCATTCGCGGCAAAAAAGATCGAGCGGTTTTCACGATAGCGGTTGGTGAGGTCCACGCCGATATTGGCGCTGGCGTAGTTGTCGCCGCGGCGAATCGAATTGCCGGTCGGCTGGATGCCGGCCAGACCAAACGAATTCAAAATCGCGCCCGGGAAATCGCGGGTGCTGGAGGACAGATTGTTGTCGCGACCGCCGCCAGCTTCAACATAGGTTGAAACGGAAAAGCGCTGTTTGGCTTTGGTTCGTGCAATTTCAGCGATGTAGCCTTCAAGTAGTGTTTTTCCCTGTGCGCTGGGTGCACGCGTCAACAGGCGTTTGAATTCCTGATCGGCCAAATCCAGCGAGCCCATGCGCAGGTAAGTACGTCCTAATTCAAGGCGGGCACTGTCAAATTCCGGATTGGCGATGAGGGATCGCTCAAATGCCATCGCCGCGCGTTCGAGCCGGTTGGACTCAAATGCGGCCACACCGAACCAATAGTCAAACGCTTCTTCTCCGGCACGGGCATTTTCCAGCGGTTGCAATAATTTATAGGCGGCGTCGGCGTTCTTTTTTTCAATCAGGGCTTTAGCCTTGTTGACCGCATCATTCGCACTGGTCGCTGGAGTCTGCGGTGACTGTGCGTAAGCGGTTGCGCTCAAAATTAAAGTATCGGCGGCAACGGCTAAAGCAACCGATAACGCAAGTGATATGAATCGACGATTCCCGAATCGAGGATGGATAGGCATAACTCTCCCTGAGGATACAGACGGCATTTATTTTGATGATCGGCCCGTATAGCGAATGTTAGGTTAGTTGAATTTTCAATTGGTTGCAATAATTGATCTAAGTCATGATTGTAAAGCGCCGCCATCGGAGGGTTTAGCCATAGTCGGCGCTACGATGTAATAATTCGTCTCTTATCATTGAATAACTTGATCGGCTGTTCGTGGAAACCCTGCATCCCCCCATTGTTGTTCCTGCCACGCCTGCCTCTGCGCCTGTCTCCCTTGCTATTGAGCGCAACCACACCGAGCCATTTGTCGCCAAAATTGAGTCGCTTGATTACGAGGGTCGCGGGGTTGCGCACGTTGATGGCAAGGTCATTTTTGTTGAAGGTGCCTTGCCGACAGAGATTGTTGAATATCGTCCGTCGCGCAAGAAAAAACACTTCGAAACTGCCAGCCTGATTGTCATTCGCAAGTTTTCGGCGGATCGGATTGAGGCGCGCTGCAAATATTTTTCCATATGCGGCGGCTGCGCACTGCAACACGCCACCCCACAGTTGCAGGTTGCCGGCAAACAACGCGTGCTCGAAGACAATCTGGCACGGATTGGCAAAGTCACGACGGAGCGTATCCTGCCGCCGATTTATGCTTCGCAGTGGACCTATCGCCATCGCGCGCGCATGTCGGTGCATTACGTCGCTAAAAAGGGCGGGGTGCTGGTTGGTTTTCGGGAGCGTAAATCAAGCTTTGTCGCCGATATGCATTCGTGCGAGGTGTTGGCCGGTGGTCTTGGCCAATTGATCGACCCGTTACGTGAAGTCTTGACCAGCCTCGAAATTCGCGATCGTTTGCCACAAATCGAAGTCGCGGTCGGTGAAAATGTCACCGCCCTGGTGTTGCGCATCATGGATGCACTCACACCCGCCGACGAAGTTAAGTTGAAGGCATTTGCTGATTTGTATCGGCCCACCCATCGTTTGCAGTTTTGGTTGCAAGTGAAAGGTCCGGAGACGGCGGTGCCGTGGTATCCCATGGATATGCCGGAGTTGACCTACACCCTGCCGGAATTTGATCTGGAAATGAATTTCCGCCCGACCGAATTTACGCAGGTGAATCACGCCGTCAATTGTTTGATGGTCGGGCGGGCGGTGGACTTACTCGACCCGCAACCGGATGAACAAATCGCCGATTTGTTTTGTGGTTTGGGCAACTTCACGCTGCCGATTGCACGACGCGGGGCAATGGTCATTGGTGTCGAGGGCAGTGAGGCATTGACCCAACGCGGTGCCGAAAACGCGGCACGCAATCATTTGTCGGCAAACACACGCTTTTTTGCGGCCGACCTGTATACCGACCAAGAGCAGGCGATGGCACGTGTGCCCAAGGTGTCGAAAATGTTGATCGACCCGCCGCGTGACGGCGCGCTGGAAGTATGCAAATTATTGACGCGTGAGTTGCGACCGGAGCTCAAACGCGTGGTGTACGTTTCCTGCAGTCCCTCAACGCTGGCGCGTGATGCCGATGTGATGGTCAACTCCAATGGTTTTCGACTGACGGCCGCAGGGGTGGTGAATATGTTTCCACACACCACACACGTCGAATCGATTGCCATATTTGACCGCGACTAAAAAGGCAAACACCTTATTGGGCGGGCGCTTTAAGGCAAAAATAGCCGAAATATGCCGCCAATAGACGAGTTTGGTAATTACCTGTTGATTTTCATTAATGACAGACGAAAAAAAACGGTCACCTGGGTGGCCGTTTTTGTTTGCAACAAAAATGCTTAATCGGAATTGGTAATGCCCAGCAATGCCAACAAATTGGCGAAGATGTTATAGATGCTCAAATAAATCGCCAAAGTTGCCGAGACGTAATTGGTTTCGCCGCCGGTAATGATGCGGTTGATGTCATACATCAGGAACGCCGAGAAAATACCGATTGCCACCACCATGATGGTCAAGGTCAACGCGGCAATTTGCAAAAAGATATTGGCAAACACCGCCAACAGCAAAATGATCAGTCCGATAAACAAAAATTTGCCCATGCTGGTGAGGTCACGTTTGATGGTGGCCGCCAAAGTTGACATGGCAAAAAAGATCACCGCCGTGCCGCCCGCAGCCAGCGCAATCAACTGACCACCGTTCGACATACCCAAGACCCGGCCAAGCAGGCGCGATAGCATCAAGCCCATAAAAAACGTGAAGCCGAGCAGCAGAACCACGCCCCAGACGCTGTTTTTATTTTTTTCAATGGCATAGAAAAAGCCGAACGCAATCGCCAGAAAGAGAATAAAGCCCATGACCGGCGAGCCGGCGAAAAACGAAAAGTTCATCGACATGCCAATGAGTGCACCCAATACCGTTGGGATCAGCGTCAGACCGAGCAGCATATAAGTGTTGCGCAGCACGCGATTTTGCGTCGCGCCAAGTGTGCCTTGGTCACCAATGGTGGTGGGGTTCACGGATTGAAGATTGTTTTGCATATCAGTCTTTCCTTTCAAAAAAAAACAGCGGTAAGTCTAAGACCAAGAATTGCCGGAAAGGTTTCCCGGAAGTCGCAACTAGTTTAAACCACAAACCGCGGAATAGTGTGATGAAAAATCCAGTCCGGCACAGGTCAAAAACAAAAATTGGCCACGTTAAAGCAGGCATTTCGCAGGCATTACGCAGGCATTTTTGCCATTACCATCCAGGGTGTCAGTGGACATTCGCCAAAATGCCTCAGTTAATGAGCCCCGAATTCCTGTTTTCATATTTGCGGAAGGGCGAGATCGCTATGTTCAATGATAAAATGCCCACCATGGAAGGTTGGCCGAGCGGTTTAAGGCACTGGTCTTGAAAACCAGCGACAGGGCGACTTGTCCGTGAGTTCGAATCTCACACCTTCCGCCAGTTAAGCGTTTTAAGCAGCTCGAAAAATTCAACAACCCCCGATATCCACCGGGGGTTTTGTTTTTGTGGGATTCGTGCAGTTTGCTGTGCCCGCTTGAACGGGTGCTCAAAGGATTAATCGTGAGAGCGAACCTGGTTGTGCATTGACTGAAAATATCAAATCCCGTGCTCATTTGCCAAACACGGCCGTCTATGCCGTGGTCAGTCGAACGAAAAATCACACGCCCATCGGCCCACTCTCGAACGCAAACCTGTGAAATATGCAGGTCATTGCAAAATAAGCTTGCAAAAACCGGAATTGCGCGTGGCACTGGCACAAAATTTACCGCTTGTTACGTACATATCACCTTTCTTGCAACGCGGTATTTTTATTGCAATGGCGGCCGCAACTGCCGCCATCGTAACCAAGATGTCCGGTAAAAAACTGCCTCCCAGTCATCCTCAGTTGTAATTGAAAATCTCGGCTAAAATCCGTCCAGACATACATTTCCAAAAATTCCTTGTTGTCAGTAGTGCAAATAGAACTTCCTACCAAGAAGATTGCCTAAAAATAGTGTTTACAACCATTTATAGAGCCGTTCGGCGCTACTCTGCAACTTTCATCATGGCCCATGTCCTCTGTGCAGGTATGGCACCATTACTCCATGCGCATTCGGCAACACCGCTGTCATCCGTCCATCCACAGCAGATCCACGTGCATTTATCGACAGCCGTTGCGGAAATCGGCATCTGTTCAATCACCGGGAACTTGCAGTCGGTCATTACCGTTGATACCAGCGAAAGCCGTCCGTCTAAAGACTCCAAAGATGCGCCGCCTAAGTCTGCACCGAGAGTGGCATATCCATTAATGACCAAGGCCGATTCACCCATATCAATATTGGCGGTCAATCAAAATTCCCACGATTTCATTTCGCCCATTCAGCTTCATGGTGGGTTGCCATCTTATTGTTGTCATCCGCAAGGGCCGTAGTGTCCTCCTCCAGTCTGAACCAATAGGCTTTCATTTCACTTCCGTCAAAATCGTTACGCGGACGTCAAATTCTGGTTTTTTCAATGGGGAATAATTGTGCCAACTATCACAACACAGCTCGCGGCCGCAAGATCCATATCGCAAATACCGCACAACGGTTTAACTACGCAATTGTCATCAGTATCGACGACAGATTCACGTGGGCAATCGTCGTTCATTCCGCGTTTTGCCGCTTTCGCCTGGCCGCTTGGCTCGCTGACCGAAAACGCCGCATGGCGGACTGATCAATATTGGATTTCCGAACGCGCTAAACATCATCGATATTCATTTCGTATGCTGCGTTATTGGTACATCGAGCGTTTGTTAAACATCGAACGTGAACGGCTGGGTCGTCCACTCACGGTTCTTGAAATTGGCGTTGATCGCGGCCAAATGAAAGCCTTTGTAGATGGTGCGCCGCGCGTTAATACAAACGCGTCACTGTATTCCACTTGGGATGCCGCTGATGTAAATCCGCAACGAGAAGCGCTCAGTCAATCGGGTTATGACGTTTGTCATCAGCTTGATCTGGATGACTGCGATTCACTTGCACTACTCGTCGGAGAAAAGAACTTTAAATATGACGCGATAATTTTGCTACATGTCTTGGAACATTTGACCAAGCCAGAGCGGGCCATCACATTTTTGTCGGCGGCATTAAAATCCGATGGCATTTTGTTAGGTGGTTTTCCGGTGTTACCGTCCGGCGTTGCAGGATTAAGAGAGCTGCAATTGAAAAAAAGCGCCCAGCCGTTTGGCCATGTGAGTGCGTTCTCACCGCGGCGTGTACGAAAAATGGCCGAGCGCGCCGGACTGCGTGTCGATTATTCATCAGGTGCATTTGCGGTACGCGCGTCGGGCTCACCACTCGAACATAAGTCGTGGTGGCTTCGATTCAATGTGGTGTTTGGTGCGCTTTTACCTGGCTGGCCGGGTGAAATGTATTGGCAATTGCGCAAGCCTGCCGCCGTAGAGTCATCATTGCAATAGAAAGTGAAAGTCGTGGCAACCTGACCGCTGCTGCGCAGGTTAAGCACATCCGGACTGCCGCAATCGCTTTTGCGGCAGTCGTTTTCCGATCATCCCTGCCAAAGTGTCACAACATGCGCCTGCCCGCTTGCAGACTGTTCAATTGGACTGGTCGCTACGTTAATTTTCTGGTGTTTGCCGCCTTGATTGCTTCGGCAAAAGCGCAAGCAACCGATACGAACGAAACGGAAATTGTTGTCACCGCCACCCGCCAGCCCATCAGCATCCTCAATACCCCGGCAACAATTGATGTGGTCAACACCGAAAAATTACGTGCTGCAATGCCGGCAGTGGACATCAGCGAATTTTTGTCGCGGGTGCCGGGGCTCAATATTCAGAACCGGCAAAACTATGCACAGGACACACAAATCAGCGCACGTGGTTTTGGTGCCCGCGCCAGTTTCGGCATTCGTGGCATCAAAATATTTGTTGATGACATTCCGGTAACGGTTCCCGATGGGCAGGCGCAGGGCGCATTGATTCCAATGGCCGCGGTGAGCCGCATCGAGGTGTTGCGCGGCCCGTGGGCGGTGGCGTACGGAAATGCGGCCGGTGGAGTGATTGCTGCCAGCACCCGTCAAGGCAACACCGGCTCGAATACAACTTCACAAATGGATGCCCGCAGTGTGGTTGGCGCGGATGATCTGCGTGTAAACAGTTTGTTGTGGACGATACCCAGTTCGGCAAACGAGATTGGTTCCATTACCAGCGTCAGTGGACTGTTTGGCGCCCAGCAATTTTCGACGGCGGGGTTTCGAAATCACAGCAAAACGCGCCGGGAACATTATTACGCGAGGCTGGATGTACCACTCACCACCACGGCCAACATCACCTTCACCGCCAATGTGGTGAAACAACCGGATACCCAGGACCCGCTTGGCCTGACCCGCGCCCAGCTCGAACAAAATTCCCGTCAGGCGGGTACCAATGCAGAAAGTTTTAACAGCCGAAAGTCGATTGCGCACCGTCAATTCGGCGGCGTGTGGACCAATCAATTCGCCGACCTGCAAGCGAAAGTGATTGTCTATGGTGGGGGTCGCAATGTCACGCAATTTTTGACGACACCCGTGGCGGCGCAGACAGCGGCATCCAGTGCCGGCGGTCTGATCGATTTGGATCGCAATTTTAATGGCGTGGGTGGGCGGCTGGGGCAACAATCGGCATTATTAGACTGGAGTGTCGGAGTCGACGTCGATGAAGCCAACGACATGCGCCGCGGTTATGAAAATTTTATTCGCGATGGCAACGCGCTGCGTTTGGGGGTGGCAGGCAATCTGCGCCGCAACGAAACCAATCGACAACGTGGTGTGGATATTTATGGTCAGGTCAGCGCCGCAATCAATCCACATTGGCGGCTGCATATTGGCGCACGGCAAAGCCGGCTCGATTTTTTGGTGCGGGATTTTTATGTGCGACCCGGCAATGGGGACGATTCCGGTGCGGCGCATTACGCAGCGTTTTCGCCGGCGGTGGGGCTGGTACGGGTATGGCAAAAAGATGACGTGAGATCATCAATTCACATCAATTTTGCACGTGGATTTGAGACCCCCACTGCCGCCGAAATGGCCTACCGCGCCGATCAGTCGTCGGGTCTCAATCTGGACTTAATGGCGAGCCGAAATCATCAATTTGAAATTGGTTATCGGCGGTGGGCGACCGATTCATCCATTCGTATGACAGCGTTTTCGATTCAAAGTCAAAACGAAATCGTCCAATCGGTGGTGGCGGCGGGGCGATCGAGTTTTCAAAATGCGGCGGGCACCAAACGTATCGGGTTGGAAGCAGCGATGACGTGGCGACCATACACAACCATTGAGGCGACGCTGGGGTGGACGTTCATGCGTGCGACGGTGGCGAAGGACTATGTGGCGGGGGCAGCAACAGGAGCAGGGGCGCGGCAGATTGCCGCGGGGTCGTGGTTACCCGCCGTGCCATCAAAAAATCTATTTGCCGAAGTGGCTTGGCGACGTAATCTGGTCGGTTGGTCGGCACAAATGAGTGTGCGGGCACGTTCAAAAATGAGTGTTGATGATGTCAATTCCGCATTTGCGGCGGGTTATGCCACTCTTGCCGCCAGCGTTAATTTTCTGCAAGTGGTGCAGATCGGCGCACAGCCACTTGAATTCGATACCTTTGTGCGGGTCGATAATGTGTTTGATCATCAATACGTCGGCAGTGTGATCAGCAATGAAGCCAATCAGCGCTTTTACGAAACGGCACCGGGCCGTCGTGGGCTTGTTGGTGTCAACGCGCGTTGGCGATTCTGACGGCAGCGGTTAAACTTTCGGTCAACATCGGATCAATCATAGGAATTGGAAAAATTATGAACACTTTATCCCGCCATCTTGTTGCCTACTCCGCGCTACTGCTGTCTTCAATATTTTCACCGCTGTCATCACTGCCAGCCGCTGCACAAGTGGCAATCACCACCAGCGTCGACGTCGGCAAAGAACTTGAAACCGAGCAGCACAAAGTGCGCGCGGTGACGTTGGTGAGGGGTTTAAAAAATCCCTGGGCAGTGGCGTTTTTGCCGGACGGCCGCATGATTGTCACCGAACGGGTTGGCACGATGCGCATGGTCGACGGTGGCAAGTTAGTCGCCGCGCCAATTGAAGGCATTCCTAAAGTAACGGAATTCGGCCAAGGTGGCCTGATGGATGTGGTGTTGCACCCGAAATACGCAGACAACGGCTGGATTTATTGGACCTACAACGCTGTTGAAGGCGGTTTGCACGGCACCGAAGTGGCGCGTGGCAAATTGGCGGGCAGCAAAGACAAACCGGTGATGACCAATGTGCAGGTGTTGTTCAAAATGTCGCCAAAGTCGGATCGTGGTTTCCATTTTGGCTCACGCATTGTATTTGACCGCAATGGCTATATGTATGTGACCTTTGGTGATCGTGGCGACAGTCCGGCAAAAGGTGCGGCGCAACGTTCGCAACAACTCAATGACCACGCCGGAAAATCGATTCGATTGTTTGATGACGGCCGGGTGCCACCGGACAATCCGTTTGTTAAAACCACCGATGCCAAGCCGGAAATTTACACTCTGGGCAATCGTAATATGCAGGGCGCAGCACTCAACCCCCTGACCAACAAAGTGTGGACTAATGAACACGGCCCACAGGGCGGCGATGAAATGAATATTCTTTCCGCCGGCACCAATTACGGCTGGCCGGTGATCACCTATGGTGCCAACTACGGCGTCGGTACAAAAATAGGCGAGGGCACCGAAAAAGCCGGTATGGCGCAACCCTTGTTACATTGGACACCTTCGATCGCCGTGTCCGGCATGGCGTTTGTCGGCAGTGATGGCAACGGCGGCGCGCGGCCGTCGAACTTTTCGAAATGGCAGGGCAATGTGTTGGTCGGTGCACTCGCCGGGCAAATGCTGGTGCGGCTGACCCTCGATGGCGACAAGGTGGTGTCACAGGAGCGTATGTTCAAAGGCGCGTTGGGGCGCATTCGTGATGTTCGCTCGGGACCGGACGGCAATATTTATGTGCTGACCGATTCGTCCGATGGCAGCCTGATTCGGCTCGAACTGGCCAAATAAGACTGCTAAATCATTGACCATGACACGCGTCTGGGATTGGCCGATAAGATTGTTTCACTGGTTGTTGGTGCTGGCCGTTATTGGTTTGTTTGTCACCGGCAAACTCGGCGGTAATTGGATGGAATGGCACCAACCACTCGGCGCGTTTGTGCTCGGCCTGATTGTGTTCCGGATCATTTGGGGATTTGTTGGCAGTTATCACGCACGTTTTGTCAATTTTGTGCGTGGTCCGGTTGGGGTGATTGGTTATATCAAGACAATCATGGGGAAAACCGCTGGCCCCGCACCAACCCACCTTGGTCATAACCCATTGGGCGCGTTGTCGGTGTTGGCGATGTTATTGGTGATCGGTTTTCAGGCGGTGTCGGGTCTATTTGCCGACGACGATATTTTGGCGAGTGGGCCCTATGCCGCTGCCGTGAGTAAAGCGGTCAGTGACTGGCTGACCAAAATGCATAAGCTCAATTCCGATTTGATTTTGATATTGATTGGTCTGCACATTGCGGCGATTGCCTTTTATTTCTTTGTCAAAAAAGACAATCTGGTCAAGCCGATGTTGACCGGCGATAAAGAAGTTGTCGTTGATGGTGTCGTCGAACCGATGGTGGAATCCGCAAATCTGTGGTGGCGGTTTGTGGTGATTGCGCTGCTGGTGGCGGGTGCGGTGTACGCCGTGTATACAAAGGTGTTGTGGAAGTAGCAGGTCAGTTGGTCCATGATCAATTATTTGATTGGCCGGTAAGCCGCAATAAAAAACGCCGCGGTGTCGCGGCGTTTTTTATGAACACCTGAAACAACGGAATCTATTTATTGCGGTAATCGTCGTGGCAGGCCTTACACGACGCGCCGGTTGCGCCAAATTGTTTTTTGATGTCGTCAAAACTGCCGGTCTTGGCAATGGCGGCGAGTTTGGCGGTTTCGTCGGTCATTTTGTTCATCTTGGTTTTGAAGTCATCGGCCATCAGCCAGATTTCCGCTTTGGCTTTGGTTGGTGCGCCGGCTTCGGTGCCGGCACCAAAACCTTCGTAGGCCATCGGCGCAACTTTGGCGACGTTTTCGGCGTGGCGCGCAAAGGTGGCTTTGTCATACGGCACTTTGCCTTGTGCCATCGCGGCCATCGGCCCGAAGTTCCAGCCCATGATTTTGTACACACCCTGACGATAAGCAATGGCGTCGGCGGGTTTGGCTTGCGCCAAGGCGGCACCGGTAACGACGGTGGTGATGGCGGTGCTCAATATGAGAATGAGTTTTTTCATGGCGACCTCAGGTGGGTTGAACAACAGATTGAAATGCGCTTTTTAAGAGAACAACAGCAAATTTGCAACAATGGTCACGGCTAAATGGTAACAGCCGATACGACAGTTGTGGGTAAACAGATTCAATACAAATTAAAAACTCGTTGACAGGCGCGCATTTTCAGTCCTTTATTCCTCAAGAATGGCGTGTAACAAGGGGTTTATCTTTTCGCAGGGTCGGCAATCACATCGGCCCAGCAATTGGGGGTTTCGTAGAGTCGTACCTTGGTCAGCGTTAGCTCTTGTCCAAAACGGTCGCGATAGGCGTGTTCGAGAATTTTAAACGCTTCCGCCACCAGATTTTCAGCGGTGGGAACATCGTCGAGCACCACCGTTTTGTGATCGGGAATCATCGCCAAAAAATCCCGCATGATTTTGTCGCCGCGCCAAACCAAAAAGGCATGGTCCCATATATCCACCAGCTTTTCATTGGCGACTGCTTTGATGTCGCCAAAATCCATCACCATGCCGTCGTCGGCCGCACCATCTTCATGGATGACGTTGGAAGTGAGGGTAATTTCCAGCGCGTAACGATGGCCGTGAATGTTGCGACACTGGCTCTTGTGATTGGGCAGGCGGTGACCGGCGTCAAATTCGAGTCGGCGGGTGACGGTGATGGGGTGGGATGCATTCATAGTCCGACAGTATAAAACACTCATATGCGGGCATTTCGTCTGGATTGTTGTTTGGCATGGCGAACCGCTAAAATGAACGGCTATTCCTTTCATCCTGCAACCGATTTCACTTCCCGAGCAGAAAATGGCACTGATTGTTCAAAAATACGGCGGTACCTCGATGGGCTCAGCCGAGCGTATCCGCGAGGTCGCCAGACGCATCGCCCACTGCCATTCGCAGGGTCACCAATTGGTGGTGGTGCCGTCGGCGATGTCGGGCGAAACCAATCGATTGATCGGTCTGGCCAAACAGCTGTCGGACGATCCGGCCGGCCGTGAGCTTGATGTGATTGCCGCCACCGGTGAACAGGTTTCGGTCGGATTGTTGTCATTGGCGATTCAGAGCCTGGGACTCAAGGCGAAAAGTTACACCGGTTGGCAGGTCAAAATCATCACCGACAGCGCGTTTACCAAGGCGCGCATTTTGTCGATTGACGACGCCAATATTCGCCGCGATTTGGCCGAGGGAAATGTGGTGGTGGTGGCGGGTTTTCAGGGCATCGACGCCAATGGCAATATCACCACACTCGGTCGTGGCGGATCGGACACCACCGGCGTGGCGATTGCCGCCGCACTCAAGGCCGACGAGTGTCAAATTTTTACCGACGTTGATGGTGTTTACACAACCGACCCGCGGGTGGTGCCGGAAGCGCGCAAACTCGACAAAATTACCTTTGAAGAAATGTTTGAGCTCGCCAGCCTGGGCTCAAAAGTTTTGCAAATCCGCTCGGTGGAATTCGCCGGCAAGTACAAAGTGAAATTGCGGGTGTTGTCATCGTTTACGCCGCACGATTCAAACGACACCGGCACATTGATTACGTATGAGGAAGACAATATGGAGCAGCCCGTCATAGCAGGCATCGCGTTTAATCGCGATGAAGCCAAACTCACCGTCACCGGTGTGCCGGATCGACCGGGGATCGCCTATTCGATTCTGGGTCCGGTGGCCGAAGCCAATATTGACGTTGATGTGATTATTCAAAATACGTCATCCGATGGCATCACCGATTTTTCATTTACGGTACATCGCAACGACTACGACAAAGCCTTTAAGTTGCTCAACGACGTGGTCAAACCGGCGATTAATGCCAAGGGAGTCTCCGGGGACAACAAAATTGTCAAAGTGTCGATTGTCGGCATCGGTATGCGTTCACACGCCGGGGTGGCGGCACGTATGTTTGAATGCCTGGCCAAAGAAAACGTCAATATTCAGATGATTTCGACTTCCGAGATCAAGACCTCGGTGGTGGTCGATGAGAAATACATGGAACTGGCGGTACGGGCGCTGCATGCGGCGTTTGAGCTGGAAAAATCTCCCATCTAAGTAAACCGAACGACCCGTCGCGATACCGTCACAAGCGGTACCGCAATTTTTTTGGAGTGGCCAAAAATGCCGCAGAAATTTTTATCCGCAATAATTGTTTTTACAGGAATTTTTTCCATGTCTGTTTCTGCACATTTGCCCGCGCCCGCCGCGGCTCCCGCCACGATCCCGACGGTCAGTGACAGCCATCTTTGGCTCGAAGAAGTTATGGGTGAAAAGGCGATCAGCTGGGTCAAAGAGCAGAATGCCGTGTCACAAAAGGAAATTGAGGCGCACCCGCAATTTGCGCCGATTCGCGACAAGGTGCTTGAGGTGGTGAATTCACGCGAGCGGATTCCGTTTGTGCAAAAACGTGGTGGCTGGTATTACAACTTTTGGCAGGATCGTAATAATGTCCGTGGGGTATGGCGACGCACCACGCCGGACGAATACAAAAAGGCCGAACCCAAATGGGAAACCGTGCTCGATTTGGACCAACTCGCCAAAGATGAAAAAGACAACTGGGTATGGCGTGGTTCATCATGTCTGTATCCCGATTACGATAAATGCATGATTTTGTTGTCGCGTGGCGGTGCCGATGCGGTGGTGATTCGCGAATGGGACATGCCGACCAAAGCGTTTGTTAAAGACGGCTTCCAGTTAAAAGAAGCCAAGGGTTCGGTGGATTGGATTGATGCCAATACCTTGTTTGTGCAAACTGATTTTGGTGCCGGTTCACAAACCAAGTCCGGTTATCCACGGCTGGTGAAGATGTGGAAACGCGGCACACCGCTTACCGAAGCAAAAATTGTTTATGAAGGTTCGGTTGATGACATCAGTGTGACCGGAAGCCAGACCAGACAAAAGGGTTATCCGAGCCGTCAGTTTGTGCGTCGTGGTGTGACTTTCTTTACAGCCGAGACCTATTTGGTTGAGGGTGACAAACTTACCAAAATCGATGTGCCTGCCGACGCCTCGTTTGGCACCTTTCGCGACTGGATGAGTGTGCGTTTGAAATCCACCTGGACGATTGGTGGGCAGACCTACAAGCAGGGTTCGTTGCTCGCCATGCCGTTTGAAAAGTTTATGAGTGGCGCGCGCAATTTTGATGTGTTGTTTGAAGGTGGTGATCGCAAATCACTGGCCGGTTTGGCGGTCACCAAAAATTTCATCATCATCAACGAGTTAGACAACGTCAAAAATCGTCTGGTGGAATTGAGTTTGAAAGACGGCAAATGGACGCGTCGGCCGGTGGCGCTGCCCGGGCTGGGTACGGTTGGCGTGTCGGCGATTGACGCCAACGAGAGTGATGATTACTTCATGACCCTCACCAGTTTTTTGACGCCATCGACACTGATGCTCGCCAAAGGTGGCAGTGATCAACGTGAAAGCCTTAAAGCCTTGCCGTCATTTTTTGATTCGACGCCTTACAAGGTCGAACAATTTGCAGTGGCGTCCAGGGATGGCGAAAAAATTCCGTACTTTGTCATCATGAAAAAGGACGCCAAGTTAGATGGCACCAATCCGACCTTGTTATACGGGTATGGCGGTTTTGAAATTTCACAATTGCCGAGTTACTCGGGCAGTATTGGCAATGGCTGGCTCGCGCAGGGTGGCGTTTATGTGGTCGCCAATATTCGCGGCGGTGGTGAATTTGGTCCGCGCTGGCATCAGGCGGGTTTAAAGGCCAATCGGCAAAAAGTATTTGATGATTTTATTGCGGTTGCTGAAGATCTGATCGCCAAAAAGATCACCGCACCACGTCATTTGGCCATTTCCGGCGGCTCCAACGGCGGCCTGTTGGTCGGCGCGGTGATGGTGCAGCGTCCGGACCTGTTCCGCGCGGTTTTGTGCAGTGTGCCGTTACTCGATATGCAGCGATATCACAAGTTGTTGGCCGGTGCGTCGTGGGTGGCCGAATACGGTAACCCGGATGACCCCATGGAATGGGAATACATTTCCAAATATTCTCCGTATCAGAACGTCAAAGCCGGTGTAAAAATGCCACGGGTGTTGTTTGTGACTTCAACGCGTGACGATCGGGTGCACCCTGGTCACGCCCGCAAGATGATGGCAAAAATGAAGGAGCAGGGCCACAACGTGTTGTATTACGAAAACATCGAGGGCGGCCACTCGGCATCGGCCAATAACCAGCAATTGGCCTATCGTACTGCCTTGCAATGGTCGTTTTTATTGGGGGAGTTGAAATAAAAGGCGGTCTAACTGCGCGATGAAATGCGCCGAGCCGGTGCAGTTTGCGTATAATTGCGCGGTCAGAGCGGTTCGGAGACCTGGCCGAGTGGTCGAAGGCACTCCCCTGCTAAGGGAGCATGCGGTCAAAAACTGCATCGAGGGTTCGAATCCCTCGGTCTCCGCCAACGTTCTGCATGTTTAAAGTACGTTTATGCACTCTAAAGTACTGTTATAATTGCATAAAATGCGCCCGTAGCTCAGTTGGATAGAGTACTTGGCTACGAACCAAGGGGTCGTGGGTTCGAATCCTGCCGGGCGCACCAATATGTTGAAAATGCCACCTTCGGGTGGCATTTTTACGTTTGGCGCTGATCAAACTCACAAAATGACCTGCGATTGGGCACGAGTGATCCATTGCCAAAGGGGGGCCGTAAAAGTCTGCGGCCATTCTTGCCTTACGTATTTGCGAGAATTTAGCCTGCATATTTCACGGGGACGCACTCGAGAGTGTGTGGATAAGCGAGTGATTTTTTGCTCGACTGACCGAGTAATATCAAGATATTACGAGGGAAGAGAGCGGAAAAGCGCTGCTCAGCCGCCCGCTATCGAGTACATAGG
>CAMTWK010000014.1:0-63022 GCA_947085425.1 uncultured Burkholderiales bacterium
CACACTGAAGCAAGGGGCGCGAGGAGATTTTGCAAAGAAAAGGCGTTTGGCAGGAAGGAATCAGCGTTACGCACGTATCGCAGCAATGGCGAGTGTTTTATTCGCGCTCTTTACAACGGGCGGCTAATGGGTGACCCCATGCATCCGTGCACCCGTGTTTTGTGCGCATGGACGCAGCCTCGCCCAACGACATTGACTAACCCTGAATCAAATTCGGTTAGAATATGGTGGCAAAAATGATACCATGTACAAATGAAGATTGTCGTTGATACCAATGTATTCCTTGGTGCGTGTCTCGGCACCGGTGCGGCAAATGCGGTGGTTGCTGCTTGCCTGGAGGGGCGTTGCGCTCCGCTCATGGGTAATGCGCTTTTTAACGAGTACGAAGATGTTTTTGGTCGGAAAAATTTGTTTGAAAACTGCAAGTTGAGCAGCCGGGAGCGAAGCGAATTGCTTGATGTGTTTCTCTCTTGTTGTGAATGGACGCGCATTTACTATATGTGGCGGCCAAATCTGCCGGATGAGGCTGACAACCATTTGGTTGAGTTGGGAGTCGCAGGCGGAGCGGAATTTATTGTGACGCGAAATTTGCGCCATCTAAAAGGCATGGAGTTGCGTTTTCCTCAGTTGCGCATCGCGTCACCTGAGACATTTTTGAAGGAGATATGACATGGCAGCCCTTACCGTTCGCCTTCCGGATGAAAAGCATATGCGATTGAAAGCCTTGGCAAAGAGTCGGGGCGCGACTCTGAATCGGCTGATCGAAGAAATGACCACGCTGATGCTGGCCGAGTATGACGCGGAAACACGTTTTCGCCTGCGGGCGGCGCAAGGGGCAGACAAGTCAGCCCGTGGGCTTGCCTTGCTGAAAAAAGCCGCTGGTTGAATCGGTGAGGATGTCCCCTCCGCAATACGATTCCCTATGAGGCCGCCAGTGTCACCATCACGGCCATGGGGGTCACGGCAAAGAGCACGGCCAAGGGGGTCAAGTCTAGTTAAGTAGCATTCTTCATGTTATGCTCTCCCCATCATGTCCCGCCCACTCCGCCTGGAATTTCCCGATGCGCTTTACCATGTCACCGCACGCGGTGACCGGCGTGAGGCCATTTTTGAAGACGACGACGACCGGCGCGCGTTCTTGCTGACGTTGGCGCAGGTAGTCAAGCGCTTCAATTGGCTGTGTTATGCGTATTGCCTCATGGACAACCACTACCACTTGCTCATTCAAACCCCTGACGGCAATCTGTCCAAGGGCATGCGCCAGCTCAATGGTGTCTTCACGCAAATCAGCAATCGCCGCCACCAGCGCGTGGGGCACCTCTTTCAGGGGCGCTTCAAGGCCATCCTCGCTGATAGTGATGCCTACCTGCTGGAATTGGCGCGCTATATCGTGCTTAATCCGGTGCGCGCAGGCATGAAAAAGAATCCGGAAAACTGGCCTTGGAGCAGCTATCGCGCCAGTATGGGCTTGGCGGCTGCCGAGGAATTTCTGGCGGTGGACGGGCTGCTGGCGCAATTTGCCCAGCGGCGCGGCACCGCGCAAGCGCGTTACGCGCAATTTGTTGCCGATGGCATGCACGCCCCCTCGCCATGGGCAGGGGTGAAAGGACAGGTTTTTCTGGGTAGTGACAGCTTTGTGGAAAAAATGCAAAAGCGCATGGCAAAACATCAGCAAGGCGAAGTGCAGATTCCCGTTTCACAGCGGCGCGCGCCTGCCAAAACACTTGCCCAGATCGAACAAGCTTCCGACTCCCGGAACGATGCCATCATACGGGCGCATGGCACGGGTGCGTATTCTTATCAGCAGATTGCCGAGCACTTCGGCATTCATTTCACGACGGTCGGGCGTGTGGTGAGAGCGGCGGGATGATGCTATGAATATAGACCTGACCCCTTGCACTGAGAGCGGCGGGATGATGCTATGAATATAGACCTGACCCCTTGCGCTGTGACCCCTTGCACTCGGTTGATACCTTGGCTTGCCCTGATTTTCACACTTGCCAATGCCATCAACACACATGCATTGCAGCCACCGGCTGTCAGCCCAAATGACGAGTTGTTTGCCCTCCACGACGGCCTCATCCGCGAACTTCGTCGTGGTGGCTACGTCATATACATGCGACACGGCCCTACCCAACCAAGCCAGACAGATATTCGTGGGCCCGGTGAATGGTGGAAAAATTGTGCCACGACACAACAAACCAGTGCAGCCGCGTTGCCAACAGCACGATTGATCGGCGAAGCATTAACCAAACAGCGAATTGTTATCAGCGATATCCAAACCAGTGAGTTTTGTCGCGCCTTTGATACCGGTGTTTTCCTCGGGCTGATCACACCCAAGCGTAACCCAGCGCTCAATGCAATCTCCGCCTTTGCATCACAAAACCGCACCTTGGCCGACCAAGCGGCGGGAATCATCAATCTGATATCGACTGTTCCACCTGTTGGACAAAATAGATTGCTGGTTGGGCACGCGCTATCACCGACCATCATCCATCCCTTGTTCGCGCATCTGCAAGAGGGGCACACCCTTGTCTTCAAGCCGGAGGGCAACAGTCGTTTTCACTTGGTTGCCGAACTCTCGCCAGCGCAATGGCAATTTATTGGCCGGCAAATTGTTGCTGATCAACCAAACTTTGTTGTGCAGGCATCCATCCCGCAGGGCAGTGCGTCGGTTGTGAATGCTGGTGCGCCGCAAGTGATCCAACCTCCGACTCAAATACCCGCCAATCAGCCACCGGTGATTGATCCTGCCCGCGAGCTCAAGGGTACTGCACTCATTACCGCCTTGCGTCGCGGTGGTTACAACCTGTATATGCGGCACGCTTCGGCCACGATCGGCACCGATCAGGATTTGTTAAAGGTGCCGATGTGGTGGCAGAACTGCGCAATTCAACGCAATATTTCAGACCTTGGCCGTGAACATGCCAAAAAAGTCGGCACGGCCATGCGCGAACTCAACTTACCCATTGCCACGGTCAAAACCAGTCAATTTTGCCGGGTGCGCGACACGGCCATCACCATGGCGCTTGATCCGGTAGAGATCACCGAAGCATTAAATCACCAGATCGGCCAGCGCGAAGGCACGGACGTCAATGAACTGCGCTTTAAATTACTGGCGACAATGCCGCCAACAGGCAAAAATATTTTGCTGATTTCACATACACACAGCAGCGCGCGTAACGAAGAACGAGTAATGGCAGGTATTCAGGAAGCAGAAGTGGTGGTATTCCAGCCGGATGGTAATGGTGGCACCGAGCCGGTCGCGCGCATTCCCATGGCAGAGTGGGATAATCTACTTTTGTTGGCAACCAGTACGACCAATACAAAGGCTAAATGATGTCGCACCAAATTAAATTTTCGAATTCGGCTGGTTTCACCTTGATGGAAATGTTGGTGGTACTTGCCATCATTGCTGCCATCATGGGCTTATTAGGTCCGCGTTTGCTCGGCACACTAGACCGCGAAGCGCCCAAGCTCGCCGCCACACAAGCGAAGATGTTACGCAGCGCCGTTGAAACTTTCAGGTTGGATGTCGGCCGTTACCCAACCACGCAAGAAGGGCTGGCTGCGCTGGTGACCAAGCCAAGTGAATCCTCAATCGCATCTCGCTGGCGCGGCCCGTACCTGGATGGAGACGCACTGCCTCTCGACCCTTGGAAAAACCCCTACCAATACAGCGTGCCGGGTGCCGGTGGCCAACCCTTTGCCCTGTATTCCATGGGCAGTGACGGTAAACGTGGCGGCGAAGGGGATGCAGCTGACATCGGTATATTGCCGGCAAACTAGCAGTTTGTTGAAATTCTGCTGTGCTCGGTGATGCGGCGTTGGCAAGCGGCTCAAAATCCTCATGTATACCGCATACATTCCGGTTTTTCGCCGCTTTCCGCCTTGCCTGACCTTCGCTCGCGACGAATTTCAACAAACTGCTAGCCGCGGCAATTAAGGTGGTTAGGCAAGGCGTTTCGACAGCCGCACCACTTTCACCTTGCGATCTTCCGTCTGCAAAATTTCAATCGGATAACCACCGATTTTGACGGAGGTGCCCGGTTCCGGGATGACTTCGAGCCGTTCCAGCAACAATCCGTTCATGGTTTTGGGACCATCAATCGGAAAGTCGTAGCCTAACTTACGATTCAACACCCGCAATGGACATGAACCCTCAACAATAATGCTGCCGTCGGCTTCTTTGCGAAACATGCCGGCGTTCATGGGGGATTGGCTGGTGAATTCACCGACGATCTCTTCCAAAATATCCTGGAGCGAAACCAGCCCCTGAATCTCGCCGTATTCATCGACCACCAACGCAGTACGCCGCTGTTTGGTCTGGAAATGAGTAAGTTGTTGCAGCAGCGGCGTGCCCATCGGAATATAGTATGGTTCGCGCATGATCTCGCGCAGTGTTTGTTTTGACAGCGGCTCTTTTTCCGACGCATTCAACACCTTGCGCGCATGCACCAGGCCGATCACGTTGGAAAGGTCGCCTTCATAAACCACAATGCGGGTGTGATGCGAGGACGCCAATGACGAGCGTATCGCTTCGATTTTGTCCTCGATATCCACGCCTTCTATCAGCGCACGCGGTGTCATGGTGTCATCAACCGTCATGTATTCCAGATCGAATAAATTAACCATGATGTTGTGATGTTTTTTGGGGATGAATTGTCCACCCTCGAGCACCAGGGTGCGCATTTCCTCCATTGACAAATTTTGCACGCCTTCGGCGGTCGGTTTGATGCGGAACAGTTTCAGTATTCCGCGCACCAGGGCATTGATCAACCACATCAGCCACTTGATCAGAAAAAAATGGATCAGCGGATAGAGCAAGTAACTGGCGGCGAGTGCCAACCGCTCGGAAAAACGCGCCCCCAGCACCTTGGGCAAAATTTCGGCAAAAATCAATATTGAAAACGATGCCGCCGCAGTGGCAATCGCCAGCACAAACTCACCTTCGCCGAATAACCGCAGACAAATCTCAGCGACCAGAATGGTGGTGGCGGCATTGAAAACAGTATTGCCGGCGAGCACAAAGGAGAGCAGCTCCTCGGTCTTGTCGAGCAGCGCCTGCGCCATGCGCGCGCCGCGCGAACCCTGCTTGACCAGATGCCGCAACCGGTAGCGGTTGAGCGACATCATGCTGGTTTCGGCCAACGAAAAAAAACCGGAGCAGATGAGCAGGGTGGCGAGCGCGCCAAATAGCCAAGAAAAAGGAAATTCGTCGGTCATGAATTAGTAAATATTGAAATATGAAAGTCGGCTACCAGCGGCATTATTCAGGCATAAACGCCTGAAAGCGCTTACCCCTGCCTGCTTTTTATTTTCTACTTGATGTGGCCAATTAGGTGAAAAACGGCATCAAACCCGTTTCAAAATTACCTCGAGCACAAACTTACTGCCGACATACGACAACAGCAGCATGACAAACCCAATCAAGGTCCAGCGAACCGCAAGCGTTCCCCGCCATCCGGCAAACAAATGTCCGGCCAATAACCCGCCAAAAACAAACCATGACAAAACGGCAAATACCGTCTTGTGATTAATGGCAAACGGTTTGCCGAACAGTGCTTCGGAAAAAAATACGCCCGACGCGAGGGTGGCGGTCAGTAATACAAATGCGATCCACAACAACTGAAACATCAATTTTTCAATACGCATCAGCGGCGGCAAGCCATCCTGCCCGGAAGCAATGGACGCGGCGTGTAATTGCCGTTGCAGAACCAAGATCAACACCGCATGCAACGACGCCACGGTGAACAGGGCATAAGCCAACACCGCAACCACCACATGCAGACCAAAAGCAAAGTCGATTCTGCCGAAGTCCATCGACCGATTGCCCGGTAACCAAACCACCATGGCAGCGGCCAGCGCGGCAACCGGAGCCAGATAAAGCATGGCCAGACGTGTCAGGCGGCTGTCGCGTCCGACCAAGATATAACTCAGCAACGTCAACCAGACCAATAACGATATTGCGTGGGAAAAGCCGATATTGATGCCGACAGCCACGCCTCCAAATAACGCCCAGCCAATGGCCACGGTGTGGGTGCCAAGACCGAGCCACAGCGCCACATTCGGCCAGCCGGCCTGCCAGGTCAGGTTATTCGATGCCGCATCGTCCATGCGGTGCACGTGTATCCACGCGCCTGACGAGGCCGCTAGGTATAGCAGGGCAGTGATAAAATTAAGGTCGAGCACGATAGTGTTTCTTGATTATTCGTTTTTCGCAGTAGCCGCATCCACGTTTTGATGCCGCCGGATAGCCATAGTTTACCCGCAGCACGCTTTTCCACACCAAATTAAAGTAGACCATCACCATGCTGGATAACCTCACCAACCGCCTCAACGGCATCGTTAAGCAACTGCGCGGCCAGTCACGCCTGACGGAGGCCAATGTGGCCGACACGCTGCGTGACGTACGTATGGCGCTGCTGGAAGCGGACGTGGGGTTGGTGGTGGTCAAGGATTTCATCGCCCGGGTGAAGGAAAAGGCGCTGGGGGCCGAAGTGTTACAAAGCCTCACACCGGGACAGGCGTTGGTCGGGATTGTTCATCAGGAATTAATCGCGCTGATGAGCGGCGAGGTGAAAAACAGCCCATCTGCGCCGGCCGCCCCCCGTCTGCCGGATTTCAACACACTGCCGATCAATCTTTCCACCACCCCACCAGCCGTGATTCTGATGGCCGGTTTACAAGGTGCGGGCAAAACCACCAGCGCAGGCAAATTGGCCAAGTTGCTGCGCGAGCGTTTCAAGAAAAAGGTGTTGCTGGTCAGCGTGGACGTCTATCGCCCCGCCGCGATTGAACAACTGCGCACGCTGGCCAAGCAAGTCGATGTGGACTTTTTTGAGAGCGAGATTTCTCAAAAACCGGTGGATATTGCCGTTGCGGCAAAACAATGGGGTAAAACCCATTTCCATGACGTGTTGATTGTGGATACCGCCGGTCGCCTCGCGATTGACGACACCATGATGGCCGAAATCAAGGCGGTGCATGCGGCCGTCTCACCGATTGAAACCCTGTTTACGGTTGACGCCATGCAGGGTCAGGATGCCGTCAATGTCGCCAAAGCCTTTAACGAGGCGCTGCCGCTGACTGGTGTGGTACTGACCAAGCTGGATGGCGACTCACGAGGTGGCGCGGCCCTGTCGGTGCGGCATATCACCGGCAAACCCATCAAGTTGGTCGGTGTGTCGGAAAAAATGGACGGACTGGAGGCGTTTTATCCGGAACGTATGGCCTCACGTATTTTGGGCATGGGCGACGTACTTTCGCTGGTCGAGGCCGCCCAACAATCGGTGGATACAGACGCCGCACAAAAGCTAGCCGAGAAATTCAAGAAAGGCAAGAACTTCGATTTTGATGATTTCAAAATGCAGCTCACGCAGATGCGCAAAATGGGTGGCATGAGCGCCTTGATGGACAAACTGCCCGCGCAGTTGACGCAGGCGGCCAATCAGGCACCGGACCTGCAAGAAAAACAGCTCAAACGCACCGAAGGCATTATCAATTCAATGACCCCGCTCGAACGCCGCAAGCCGGACCTGCTCAAGGCCTCACGCAAACGCCGCATCGCCGCCGGTGCCGGTGTGAGCGTGCAGGAAGTCAACAAATTGCTGACCCAGTTCGAGCAAATGCAGAAGATGATGAAAATGATGAAGGGCGGCGGCATGGCGAAAATGATGCGCGGCATGAAGGGCATGATACCGGGCGCGCGCTAGCGTGATTGCCCCATGAGCCCACAAGCCTTCGCAACACTGATTGCCAACATCAAACAGAAAGACGTAGAACTCAAGGCGTGGTGCGCATTTTCAGACGTTAATGACCCGAACACCCCGTCAATAGGCGAGTTTGAAAAACGACCTTTGCCCGCACTTGCTGGCCTGACCGTCGGCGTAAAAGACATTATCGACGTCGTTGGTTTGCCCACCCGCTGTGGTTCGGCTATTTATGACAACGCCCCGCCCGCTGTTGTGGATGCGGCTTGTGTCGCGTTGATGCGATCTGCCGGTGCGGTGATTGTCGGTAAAACGGTCACCACCGAATTGGCCACCTTTGTACCGTCTGAAACGCGCAACCCGGTTAACCTCGAATATTCTCCGGGCGGGTCATCTGCCGGCTCGGCCGCAGCGGTGTCCGCCGGGCATGTCGAAATCGCCATTGGCACACAGACGGCGGGATCCATGCTGCGACCCGCTGCGTATTGTGGCGTGTTTGGATTTAAGCCGTCCTTTGGGTTGGTGCCACGCACCGGTGTGAAGGTGCAATCAGAATCGCTGGACACCGTGGGCGTTTTTGCGCGAAACATTGCGCATTGCCAGGCGTGGCTGGCGGCAATGACCGGAGAGGCGGTGCCGAAGGGGGATTGGCAAGACCGTCAAGACCATTCACATCGCCACCTGCGGATTGGTTGTGTGACCAATTGGCTGGATTTTGCCGGCGACGAAATTCGCGCGGCCATCACAAAAGCAAAACACGCCCTGATGGACGCCGGACACATTGCTGACGACCTCGCTTTACCTGCGCCACTTGATGAAATGATTGAACATCAAAAAACCATTCAATATTACGAGTCCGCGCGCGCATACCATCCAGAGCTCAGCCAGTATCGCGATTTGCTGACACCAGCACTGGCCGTTGCGCTGGACGAAGGTGCCGCCATCCCGCGAGACACCTATTTGCAGGCTACTCTTGCGGCTGCACAGGCTCGCGACATGGCCGATCAATTATTTGACGATTGGGATGTTTGGCTGATGCCCGCCGCAACCGGCTCGGCACCGCATGGGTTGTCCTCGACTGGCGACCCGATTTTTAACCGGTTGGCGTCGGTGTTGCATACACCGGCCATCAGTGTTCCTGGACTCAAGAGCAAAGACGGCTTGCCGCTGGGGTTGCAGCTTGTTGGTAAGCGGGGTGGAGATACTTCATTACTCGTTGCGGCAACAAATATTTTCAGCGCCCTGCACGCAGATAAAAGAGGGTGACGTCGACCTACTGGTATTCAACACCTTCGCTCAATTGCACAAATAGAGCTCCGCCGGTAAAAAATGCGCAGGCAATTTTTTTGATGTTTTTTTGGACAAAAGCATCAGCAACGACTTTCGGGCCATCACCATAGGCCCACTTGTAGTCATCAAACACGATCCATCCACTCGCCACCACAAGGCCTGCCCATGCCTCCGTGTCTTCCTTGACCGCAGCTAGCGCGTGATTGCCATCAATATGCAAAACGGAAATTTTTCCTGCGTATTGCGTCTCGCCAAACGGCCGAGTATTAACCTTGGCGTTTTCTCGATAAAACGCAGCACCATCGACTGACGGCATGCGTAGGAAATTAATATTTCCGCTGCTACCAATGCTATAGGGCAGCAAGTTTGCGATAAAGACTTGATGCGCCTCTTCAGCGCTGATCTCTGCAGACGCGTCATCAACCAATTGATCGTCTTGCACAAGATGGGCATCGGACCAAGGGTCGACGCAAAGCAATTTTCCGATTAGGTAACGACGCGCGAGAAACATCAATATGAATGCTGATTTTCCCCACCAGCTGCCAATTTCGACGATATCACCCGGCGGCGCCATTCGAAATATTTCTGATAGCGCCAGCAATTTTTGATGATCACACATGCCGGGAATGGCGTCGGCGTGCCGAACCAATGCCGTGAACTCTTCCGCCCGCATGCGCGATTGTGCTGGGTCATCCATCGCCAAAAAATCCCGCTGGCTCCACAGCATTTCGGCAATGCTCTTTGATGAGCGGTAACTTGCCAGCATCTCATCTGCTGGTGCCTCTCCCAATAAATGCACATGAGAGGCAATTTTTGGCAATTGTTTTTTTAGTATTCCCCAGACAACAGGATTGGCGGTGTAGATTTCAGTGACATTTTTTTGAGCAATGATTTGGATAAGCGCATTGGCAAAATTTACGTCGTTGATATATGGCAAATAGGCCCAGTCCGGAAATTGAGCACGGCTTGGGTCTTGCAACAATGATGACGCACCAACGACTTGTTTTTTTTGCAGTAAACAATCGCCTAGAAATGCTATCGCTCTGGGCATGCCCGCTGGGAATATTAATGTTGTCATTTATTCGAAACAAAATTGAAAGAAATGTACTAATTTAGTAGAGGGAACGCTATTTCTTTCCCTTCTCGCAAACGAGGAAAACACTTGAGCACAGATCGGGATACTGCTGCCCCAACTGATAACAACCATCCAGATACTCTTTCGAAATAATATCTGTCTGCAACAAGCGGTCCCACTGGAAGTTGGCAAGCGCCTTAAAAAATATTCCCGATCGATGAATAACGGATAGCCCGCTTGCCACCGCGTCGCGCTCCAAGGTGTCAAGCGAATAAGTGCAACGATGGCCATGTTCCAACTCGGCGGGCGTGACAGCGGCATTGTGCGAAATCAGCCCCATCTTGACGGCAATCTGACGGGACGGCGCGTTGGCGTTCGGACAAACCAAAAAAAACCGGCCGCCCTCTGCCAGCCATTCATCATTGACTCGTTTTAATACCAATATCGGGTCATCCAAGTGTTCTAGAACATGGGTCATGACAATGTTGTCGTAGCGATTAGGCAGAGTCGCTTTCTCAAAAAGAGAATTGACAATTTTGATGTCGTCTCCGAGTTTTTGCCGCGCCTCCACAATTGCAGCATCGGACGCTTCGATGCAGGTAATGTCAGAAAAAAACGAAATTAATCGTTTGGTGAAATCGCCTTTTGCGCTTCCCAGCTCGAGCAGGCTGCCATCAACAAAAAACGGCGAAAACGACCTGATCATATACGGGTGCATTACATCCGTATCGAAACTGTAGGCATATTTTGCCGCGCCTGAATCAATTAATTCTTTGTTGTAGTCCCGTTGCACACTCATGGCACAGGTGTCCCCCAGTAATTCGTCACCTTAATCAGCTCAAAGTAATCCACTCGCGTAATACCGACAACAACTTGGTCCCAGTAGCGACCCTTTCGATAGAAATAGTTCCGTCTGCGCCCCTCTTCTTTCCACCCGAGTTTTTTTCCGCAATACGTTGCAATCGACTGCTGGTTGTACTCGATCATCGACCCATCCAGCCTTTCAAGGTTTAACTCCTCAAAAGCATATCGCATGGTCGCCATAATTGCATCGACGCCATAGCCCTTTCCACGTTGCTGCGATTCGCCGAGAACCAGCCCATGCCACGCATGTCGATTGCGCCAGTCGATATTTACGATGCTCGAAATTCCAATGATGCCCGTCTCAGGCAGATCAACAACGAATCGTTGATTTAGCCGATCACTCTTCAGGTTTTGAAACCATGCCTGGTGGAAATCCATCGAGCTTGGGAAATGAATTTCACCGATACCGTCTTGGGTTACCGGATCATTCGCCCATTTATGCAGAAGCAGAAGATCCCGCTCTTCTATTGCGCGCAGCGTCAACATTCTTCCTTTGATATCCACCTGGTCCCCCAATCTATTAGATGAGATTATTTTTCCAACTTTGCCACACCGAACCCCAACCGGCCAAACTCGTTTCCGTTGTACAACAGGAATACGTCCCCATCCATTTCAAACACGTGTGGATAGCACATCATGTCTGAATCCCATCCGGTTCGAGAAACATCGATTCCGACATTCTCGTCATTCCGCACCCAATAAGCCAAGTCATCTGAGAACGCATAGCCCAATCGATATGCCCGTTGCGGATTCGTCCTGAAGTCTGTTGCGTGTCGGTAACAAAAGAACATGTGATACCGCTTCTGAAAATAGATCACGGTCGGTAACGCTTGGCATTCATCTTCGCCAAGTTTGTCGGCAACAATCTGCCGCCCCTCCTTTTGCCACGATACGCCGTCCGTAGAGGTTGCGTGGGCAATTTTGTATATCCTTTCAGGCGCTTGGCCGTCTACAGGCGTTGTCCACCTTTTCCCATGTATGTACCACATTTGAAAGCGATCGTCGTACGTCTTGACGAACGCATCGCCAACCAAGAATGGTTCATCAAGCGAGGCGGAAAGTACCGGACCTTTTCCGACCTTCTTGAATGTATCACCGCCATCGCCGCTGATCGCCAGTCCAATTGCCGCATCTGTCGATACCGAGACTCGCCGATTCCATCCCGTTGTGTATGCATGGATGCTATCGTTCACACGACAGACGTTCATCGGGAAAATGCCGTGCTCATCGAAACATCCTAGCCCCCCTAATGGGATAACAGGTTTGGACGCTATCCCGATAATATTTCGAAAAGTCTTGTTCATATCGACGAATGAAACGTGACTCAAATATTTTCCCGAGTGATCTCTTTCACGCGTTGAAAAATATATGCGCACGAAATCGTCGTAAATCAACGTTTGGGGCGACTGGGCGAATTCAACACAATTATTTGAAAGAACATGATTCGTCGGGTCGAAAATTTTCCCGAGCTTTTTCCATTTCAATGGCGGGCGCACCAGTTCTGTCATGACAGACTTCCCTCCAACTGGGCAAGTCCAAAACCATATCGCCCAAATTGGTTGCCCAGGTACAGCATGAATATCTCGCCGTCCAGCGCGAACACATGGGGGTAGGAAATCGATTCGTCATCCCAGCCATGTTCAGCCAGATCGATTCCAGCCTTTGAATCATCGCGTACCCAATGCTTCAGATCATCCGATACTGCGTACCCAATCCGATATCCCCGGTCGTTGTTTCTGAAATCCAGGCTGTATTTGTAGCAAAAGAACATATGGTATTTGTTGTCATGAAAAAAGACATCCGGGCTGGCTTGGCATTCATTTTCCTCCAACCTATTTTCGATGAGATTTCTTCCGCTACGAATCCAGTTTCGCCCGTCATTTGAGGTTGCCATCCGAATTTTATAAACCGCCTCTGGTTTACCATCATTCTTCAACCACTCGGTCACAGCCACGTACCATAAGAACCAACTGTCGTTGTACCTTCTGATCTTTGGTCCGCTAACGACAAATGGGTCATCAACGTTAGCGGTAAGCAGCGGCCCCTTGCCAAGTTTTGTAAAACTCTCGCCGTTATTTTCACTTCGCGCAGCGCCAATCGATACAGTAAACGGAATTGATTCACATCTTGTCCAGCCGCCGTAGTAGGCCATTACTGATTCGCCATCCCGGATGACAGAAACCGGATAGGTACCAAATTCGTCGAATGTACCGAGTTCACCCAGAGTCAGAATTGGCGCCTTGGCAACATCCATGATTTCGAATAGATTTCTTCTGTTCAGGTCAACGTATGCAGAATAGCTGGTGTATTGCCCGTTTGCATCGGCCAACGGCCTGCAGGAAAAATAGACTCGAACAAATTCATCAAAAACCAACACCGATGGCGCCTGAGCGTACTCCTTTAGCCAGTTGCGGCCCTCTACCTCCTGTGGCTTAAAAACAAGACCAAGCTTTTTCCATCTGAACACGATCACCCACCATGAATAAATTACTTCGGCTGAAAAAGTCGAATGCCCAAGCGAAATGACAAACCCTAGTAGTACTTCTTGGTTGCGATCGCAAGCAGACTCGCGCAATACTCCGGGATGTCTTCCCCAAGGGCATAAAAGGCGCGCACGGCATCCTCGCCAAGGGCAATCATTTGCGTTTCCGAAAGCGGCTTGAGATACATGCCCTTCATTGATAAAACTCTTAGGTCGGCTTGCTGGCAATGATCTTCCATCATCGCCACGGTATACAGGCGACGGTGGCCGACTTCAAAGTCTTTGGGGGCCATTTTTTCGTAGTCTTCGAGCAAGCCCATTTTGTAGCCTGCGCGCCTGTTTAGCGACATACAATTTGGACCCGAAATGAAAATCAGCCCTTCATGCTTGACAAACTGGGCCAGATATTTCAGCGATTCGACCGGGTCCTCGACATGTTCAATTACATTGAGGAAAAAAATAAAGTCATACTTTCGTGTTGGCTTGAAATTTTCAAGCAGCAATTCATGGCATTTGACATCAGCAACCCGTTTTCTTAGCAACGAGATATTTTTATTCGATGGCTCGATCACTTCAATATCGTCAAATAATTTGCAAAGTTTTTCAGTTGACGACCCACTGCCGCAGCCAACTTCAAGTGCGCTTTTTCCCGGGGTTACATATCGCTTGATGATCTCGATTTCCCGGTCGATCATGAGTTCGTCCATATGGTCACCTTTTTCATAAAAGGCGCTGATGGATTCCAAATGTTCGATCTCTTTGTTATTCACGAAATTCTCCTGAAAATTGTCTGCAATCACTCAAACACAGAACGCCGTTCAATTAGTCCGATTCTATGCGGGAGCACCATTTGGTATCGATGGGCCTGTCGTTTACTTGGCACCTAACGTTCCAACAACTGATAGCTCCCCGTCACGTATTTTTTGACTGATTCACAGTTATTGAACATCATCACATCAATAATTGACAGCCACGGCACAAACGCTGCACCGAATTGTGCATATTCGAATGGTTTCGACTGAATAAACTTCAGATCCACATGCTTCGCACGAAACGCCTCTACCAAATACAATTCCCTGCCGCCAATCGCGTTTACGTAAGTATTCGCGCCCACTGCATGACAAATCGCCAGCACCTTTTCTTGACTGGCGAGGCTGTGATCAATTGCAACACCAGATGACGCCCGGATTTCAGTTCCGATGCCGAGATGTACGCATGTTTTGACAATTGAGTGATGCAAAAAGCGAAACAAGTTTGACTCTTCATAACGGACGATTTCCTCGACCAGCGGATAAACATCAACGAAATGCGGGGCGCGCCGATATGCGCCGCTGATCTTGTTCAATAATTTTTCCCGGTTGAAATCTCCGGCCAGTACACGCTGGTCGATATTTAGCGAATCTGAATCACTCTGCAACGGTAGCGAAAACGTTTCGTCCTTGCCGTTGACCAACATGCGATTGCGATTGATCCAGCCCTTTTTTGTATATTTGATGTTGTCGTACACAATAAACAAATCGACCGCCGCAATCAGTTGGAAATAACCGACGTAGGGCATGAAATACGGCTGCATGATGGCGAGACGCATCGGCAATCCTGACGACGATGCGTTAACCAACGATGCCGGCGATGACGCGCGCCTGCTCGTCCTGCTTGAGCGCTGGAAAAATCGGCAGGCATAAAACCTGTTCGGCCATTTGGAATGCGTGCGGCAGGTTGTCACGCTTGGATGACGGCAATCCGCGGTAGGCGGAAAATTCACTGATAAGCGGATAAAAATATCGCCGCGCATAGATGCCCTGGTCACGCAACTTCTGATAAAGCGCATCACGTGACATGCGGTATTCGGGTCCGACAAAAATCGGGAAATAGGAATAGTTTGGTGCGACGTTTTCCTGTTGATGCATCATCCGAATACCCTTTAGCCCCGCCAATGCCTCTCGATATCGCTGGTCAATCGCTGCGCGTGCCGCCAACGCCTGATCGATGCGCGAAAGCTGCAACAACCCGAGAGAAGCCTGAAATTCGTTCATCTTTGCGTTGGTGCCCGGCGCAACCACGGTCACTTCGTCGGCGAAACCAAAATTTTTCAAATAATCGATGCGTTTTTTTGTCTCGGCATTATGGCAAACAATGGCGCCACCCTCAAAGGTATTAAAAACCTTGGTCGCATGAAAGCTCAACGCGGCCATATCGCCGTAATTGGTGATGGATTGTCCATTTTGGGTCACACCAAAGGTATGTGCCGCGTCGTACAAAACTTTGAGCCCGTAAATATTGGCGATGCGCTGAATTTCAGCGTTGTCACAAGGGTTGCCGTACACGTGCACCGGCATGATCGCCGTCGTTTGCGGGGTAATCGCGGCCTCGATTTTGGCTGGATCCATATTTCCGGTCGCCGGGTCAATGTCGACAAAAACCGGTTTGATGCCGTTCCAATGGAGCGCGTGTGCGGTGGCAACAAAACTATATGGGGTAGTGATCACTTCACCGCTAGTGCGCATGGCTTGCAGCATGGTGACCAGCGCCAACATGCCGTTGGTGAACAGGCTCAAATGCTCGACGCCCAGATACCGGCAAAGTTCGGCTTCGAGTTTTTCGTGAAAAGGCCCGTTATTGGTCAGCACTTTCCGATCCCAAATCTCACGCAAATAGGGGATAAAATCGTCTAAAGGCGGCAAGTCTGGCTGTGTAACGTAGAGATTCTTCATATTTATTGATTTTACCGGACAGATGGACAGAAAAGGCTGTGTCTTCCGCGGTTGCCGCCCTATATGGTGCCGCGACGATTAACGATCTTGCGTTTTTTGCCCAAAAACGCCAATGGCAAAATAGACCGGCTGGCTTTGCAGGCATTGGTGTCGTCCTGATGTTGTCGTAGCATAGGCCGCATCGACCTAAAAGGTCTTGCCCTTAACTACTTGTTTTGGTTATAATTTCGGGCTTTCCTGGCTTTGTCAGGCGTTACCCGTTCGCAACGGGCTTGTTTCCGGTTCGCAATCGGATGATTCTCTACCCTTAGGAGTTAGCATGGTTGTTATTCGTATGGCACGCGGTGGTTCCAAGAACCGCCCTTTTTACCACGTCGTTGTTGCCGATTCCCGCAATCGTCGTGATGGTCGCTTTATTGAGCGCCTCGGTTTCTACAATCCGGTTGCATCCGAATCCGAAGAAGGATTTCGGATTGCGATGGATCGTTTGACGTTCTGGCAGGGCAAAGGGGCGCAAGCCTCTGATGCGGTCATGAAATTGGTCCGACGCGGCAAAAAAGCCGCCACGGCATAACGTTTAACCGGTTAGCCGCCTCGCGGTGCACTCGGCTTCATTCGGATCTGAGCGTATTGAGGGGCGGTAAATTGGGTCAGACGGCACTTACGGCACAAACGCCAGCATGGCAGCAGCAAAAAATTTAGCGATAAAACCGGCAACCGACAATATGGTGGTGATGGCGCGTATTGCTGCGCCGTTCGGCATCAAAGGTTGGGTCAAGCTACAAACGTTTACCGAGTTCGCCGATAGTTTGGATGAATTCGACAGCTGGTTTCTTTCCACACCAGGCGGATGGGAAGAGGTTGACGTGGAAGATTACGCGGTCAATGTCAAGTCGGTGGTGGCTAAATTGCAAGGCTGCAATGATCGCACCGCAGCTGAAAAGCTGCATAAACGTGACATCGCCGTGCCGCGTGATTGGCTCGATGCCGCGGAAGATGGCGAGTATTACTGGATCGATTTGATCGGTGCGGCAGTCGTGAATGAAGCGGGTGAACAACTCGGCAAGATTGAAACATTGATGGAAACCGGTGCCAATGATGTGCTGGTGGTGACATCAGATACAACCGAAATTTTGATTCCGTTTGTCGATGAATATTTGCTGAATGTGGATCGCGACAAAAAAATGGTCACGGTCCGCTGGGAAAAAGATTGGAACAAGCCAGAAAAGAACCCGGAAAATACTTCGGCTGACGATCTGACAAAAAGGTTTTGATTTGGAAAAATGGAGATGAAACGCTACGACGTCATCACTTTATTTCCGGAAATGTTTGATGCGATTGCCGATAGTGGCGTGACGCGTCGGGCGTTGGACCAAAACGTGTGGGAGCTGCAATGTTGGAACCCACGCGATTTTGTTGAGGATAAACACAGGACCATTGACGATCGTCCCTTTGGCGGCGGGCCGGGAATGGTGATGAAAGCGCCCCCTTTGCAATCAGCCATCATGGCGGCAAAGGCCAGGCAGCAACAGTTTCAGGTGGTGCCGCGGGTGATTCATTTGTCCCCGCAGGCAAAACCGATGAGAGACGCCGATGTCAGGCGGCTTTCGGCAGAGGAGGGGTTGATTTTTCTCTGTGGCAGGTATGAAGGCATTGACGAACGTTTGATTGAAACGTGTGTTGATGAAGAAATTTCCATCGGCGATTATGTTTTGTCCGGTGGCGAGTTGGCGGCGATGGTGGTGATAGATGCAATGGTACGGTTGTTGCCCGGCGTGTTAAACGACGGCGCCTCGGCGGTGGAGGATTCCTATTCCCCCGCACGTGACGGCCTGCTGGATCATCCGCACTACACCCGGCCGGAGCAATGGCTTGAAGTAACTGACTCACCCGTGCCGCCGGTATTAATGGGTGGCAACCATGCCGAAATTGCCCAATGGCGACGACGCATGGCGTTGCAGCGGACATGGTTGCGGCGGCCCGATTTACTTGACGGGCTGACGTTGTCGAAAGAAGATTTGCGCTGGCTTGAAGAAATCAAGCGATCGCAGCAAGTGGAAACGTAGCAGGTGTAGTAGATAGCAGGTTGGTAGTGAGGTAAAAAAGCTGGCACACATCAACGGGTTGTTTTTGCGGGGTTTGCAGCAGGTTGAAACCCGCGTTGCGCTGTGTGATTAGGTCGGTGGACAATTTAATCCATCACCATTGATAAACATTAAGGAAACAACATGAACCTGATTCAAATTTTGGAGCAAGAAGAAATTGCCCGCCTGGGTCGCAAGATCCCGGATTTCGCCCCGGGCGATACCGTCATCGTCAACGTCAAGGTCATCGAAGGCGAACGCAAACGTGTGCAGGCCTACGAAGGTGTGGTCATTGCCAAGCGTAATCGCGGCCTCAATTCATCTTTCATCGTTCGTAAAATTTCGTCCGGCGAAGGTGTCGAGCGGACATTCCAATCGTATGCCCCGACCATAGCCTCGATCGAAGTGAAACGTCGTGGTGACGTGCGTCGCGCCAAACTTTATTATTTGCGTGATCGTTCAGGCAAATCGGCGCGTATCAAAGAAAAGCTCGATTATGTGTCTTCACAGACCAAGGGCGAAGCGTAATTACTTTTGCACCGTCTCTTGCTCTTAGGATGTTAAAAAACCGCGACCCTGGGTCGCGGTTTTTTTTGGCCAATCGATGCGTTGCGGAATTAACCTGCATATTTCACGGGTCGGCCCGCCTTATATACGCTTTTCATTCTTGGCGAACTATAAATTCTGCGAATCCAAACTGTACTTCGTAAGGTTGATGGCCTACACACTCGATAGCAGGCGGCTGAGCAGCGCTTTTCCGCTCTCTTCCCTCGTAATATCTTGATATTACTCGGTCAGTCGAGCAAAAAATCACTCGCTTATCCACACACTCTCGAGTGCGTCCCCGTGAAATATGCAGGTTAAATCGCCCTCGCCAACCCCAGCCAAATCGGAATCGACAACATGCCAAATAACGTACTGACGGTGATCGACTGCGCCACCACCGGGCCATTGCCGCCCATACGAATCGCCAAAATGTAGGCGGAGGTGGCGGTCGGTAACGCGCCAAATAACACCACCATATCAAAATATACGCCCGTCACATCAAACCACTTTGCCAGCGTGATGGCAGTAATGGGCATAACGATTAATTTGACCGCCATGTTGTAACTGATCAATGGCGCATTGGTGCCCACATTGGTCAGGGTCAACGACGCCCCCACCGCCAGCAATCCACAAGCGAGCGAAGCCGCGCCCATGCGCGAAATCAGCATTTGTAACACTTCTGGCAAGGGCAACCCAGACAGTGAATACAACACACCACCAACCGTGGCAAGAATCAGCGGATTTTGCGCCAACTCCTTCAATATCGGCACTTGCGAATTTTTTGCAAGCATCCATACCGAGGCAATATTACAAATCGGCACCACCATCGCGATAACGATACCAAACGCCGCAATGCCCGCCTCACCATGTAGTCGTCCGGCGATGGCCAAGCCGATGTACGAGTTAAATCGAAATGCCGTTTGGAAGCTCGATGCGTACACTTTTGACTCGGACTTCAGAAACCACTTGGCGGCATAAGCGACAAAAATACCGACCGCCACCGTTAACAATGCGGTCTTGAGTGCGGGTGCCGCCGCCACAAAATCCAGTTTTTGTTTGGCGATGGAGTTAAACAACAGCGCCGGAAACAACACGTAATAAATGAGTTTTTCCAGCCCACTCCAAAAGTCACGCCCCCAGCTAGTGATCCGATTCAGCACAAACCCAAACAGGATCAACGCAAAATCGGGGATGAGGAGGATGGCAAAGGACATTTCAAATTATAGGCTCAGCAACATGGCCGCCAAGACAGCCCATCGCCCCGCGCATAAATCCGTGATAATTACCCACGCCTGCGAGCTCGAGTCCGGCAGTGCCGACGGGCTCACGATACTTTTTCGATTGCTCACGCGTGAAAATAACAACGAGCAGAAACAAAAAACCGACAATTTGTATAAACCAAAATAAAACATGGCTTTAGAACTAAAAACATTCTGGCAAAACATTTTTCCCGGACTCGCTGCCGCCGCTATTATCGCGATAGCCGCAATGTTTTTGGCCGGGCATTACGGCGCGTCGGCGATGTTGTTTGCCCTGTTGCTGGGGATGGCCGTCAATTTTCTTGGCCAAGAGGGTCGTACCGTGCCCGGGGTGGTGTGGTCATCCTCCACTTTATTGCGAATTGGTGTGGCGATGCTGGGGTTGCGCATCACCTTTAGCGAAGTGGCCGGCCTGGGGATGGGCGTCACCCTGCTGGTGGTCGGCGCAGTGTTGGCTACCATCCTGTTCGGCGCGTTACTCAGCCGCATAATGGCCACGCCCAATCATTTTGGCGTTTTAACGGGGGGTGCGGTGGCGATATGTGGTGCCTCTGCTGCGCTGGCCGTGTCAGCTGTTCTTCCCAAACACGCACACAGCCATCGTGACGCCACCTTTACTGTTATCGGTGTCACGGCATTGTCGACCATCGCCATGGTTGTTTACCCATTGCTGGCCCACGCACTTGGTTTTACCGACCGCGAGGCGGGAATTTTTTTAGGCGCGACCATTCACGATGTCGCGCAAGTCATCGGCGCGGGCTATTCGGTCTCGCCTGAAGCCGGCGACACCGCGACCATTGTTAAGTTGTTGCGGGTGGCCATGTTATTACCGGTCATTCTGATCCTTTCGATTGTTTATCGGCGGCAACATGACCAATCATCAGGCGACAAAAACATCAAAAAACCACCCCTGCTGCCTTGGTTTGCGGTCGCTTTTGGATTGTTGGTAGCCATCAACAGCATGGTGACGCTGCCGAAGGAATTTTTAACCATCGCCAGTGAAACGTCACGATTTTTGTTGGTGACCGCCATCGCCGCAATTGGCATGAAAACCCAACTCAAAGAACTGGTGATGTTGGGCTGGCAGCCGGTGGTGTTGATCGTGGCAGAGACTGCCTTTCTCGCCGCTGTGGTGATTGTCGCCATGAAGTGGTTGTTGTAACCGGCATTTTTTGCCAACCATCATGATGAATCGCAATAATCAAATCCAAAATAACGATGACCGGTACGATGCCATTCTGATCGCGCCGTTTGCCGGTATCGGAATTTTGGCGGATGAACGCGCTGTCACCGCCATTCATTTTTTGCCTGCCGACACACCGGCCAAACCACCCATCAAAAATACCTTGGCGCACTTGGCTTGTGTGCAATTGGCATCGTATTTGAATAACCCTAAATTTCGCTTTGATGTGCCGGTGCGATTAACCGGCAGCAAACATCAGCTGGATGTCTGGCAGGCCATGCGGGAAATCGCGCCGGGCGTCACCCAAACCTACGGCACAGTCGCCAACACCATTGGCTCGAACGCACGCGCGGTCGGCACCGCCTGTGGCAAAAATCCGGTGCCGATTATTGTGCCCTGTCATCGTATTGTTGCGGCCAACGGGCTCGGCGGCTTCATGGGCGGCAAACGCGCTGACCCGCTGGCCATCAAGCGCTGGCTGCTGACACATGAAGGCGCCATCGCTGCGCAATCCCTGACCGGTGCGCTGTTATGAGTGCCGAAAAAAACCACGACCCAATCATCGATCAATTTTCCGACAGCCTGTTTTTGTCCGATGGTTTGTCAAAAAATACCATTGAGAGTTATCGTCGCGATTTGGTGCAACTCGACAGTTGGCTGGTCAAACATAAACGTGCGCCATTGCTCGAACTGGACACAACGGATTTACAAGCTTACTTTGCCGACCGCATCGCCGTTGACCATGCCAGTCCGCGCACCACCGCCCGCCTGACCTCGACGCTCAAACGTTTTTATCAGTACACCCTGCGCGAAAAGCTTACTGAAATTGATCCCGGTGCCTCATTGGACGCGCCAAAATTACCGCGCAGTTTGCCCAAGTCATTGTCGGAGGCGGACGTGGAGGCACTATTGGCCGCGCCCAACGTGACCACACCATTGGGCATGCGCGACCGCGCGATGTTGGAATTACTGTATGCCGCCGGTTTGCGGGTTACAGAATTGATCAGTCTGCCTCTCGCCCAACTGAGTTTGAATCAACATGTCGTGCGTATTCTGGGCAAAGGCAGCAAAGAGCGGCTGGTGCCTATTGGTCAGATCGCCGCAGATTGGCTCGGGCAATACCTGGCTGGCGCACGCAATGAAATTCTCGACGGTCGTCAATCAAAGGAATTGTTTGTCACCGCCCGCGGCGCGGCTATGTCCCGTCAAATGTTTTGGCATTTGATCAAGCGCCACGCAGTGCATGCCGGTATTCATTCGGTTATCTCCCCCCACGTATTACGCCATGCTTTTGCCACCCATTTGATCAATCACGGCGCCGATTTGCGTGTCGTGCAGTTATTACTCGGCCACGCGGATATCACCACCACGCAAATTTATACCCACGTTGCCCGTGAACGGCTCAAGGCAATTCACGCCCAACATCACCCTCGCGGCTAATCAAGAACCATGAGCAAACATTCCGAAACCCCCGCTACCGTCATGCTAAAAACACATGGCGTTGTTTATACCGAACATATTTATGAATACGTTGAACACGGTGGCACCGGCGTGTCATCAAGCGCACTGGGCGTAGATGAACACCATGTCGTGAAAACACTTGTTTTTGAAGACGACCAGCGCCGCCCGTTATGCGTGTTGATGCATGGTGACAAAAAAGTTTCCACCAAGGAATTGGCCAGACAAATCAGCGCAAAACGGGTGGCACCGTGTAAACCGGAAGACGCATTGCGCCACTCGGGTTATATCGTCGGCGGCTGTTCACCGTTTGGCTTACGCAAACCGATGCCGGTTTATTTGCAGAAATCCATTCTCGAATTGGAAAAGATTTTTATCAACGGCGGTAAACGCGGCTTTTTAGTCGGAATGCCACCGCAGGAAATCGTGCGGGTGGTCAAACCGATTTTGGTTGACGCCTGTCTGGTGGAAGTCTAAAAACCATCCGAGGCGACCAGTTGTTAACCTGCATATTTCACGGGGACGCACTCGATATAGGTCGTCAAGAATGAAAAACGTATGCAAGGCGGGCCGACCCGTGAAATATGCAGGTTAACCCGGCGGTTGGTGTTTGGCCGGCACAGTTGGATCGTGCCGCGAGCGCGCAATGGTCACCCCTACCTGCTTGACGCCCCGCATATGACCTATTTTTGCGACGCTGATTTTCACCCACATGGCATTAAAGTCATGGAACAACACGTGGGTGATATGTTCGGCCAACGCCTCGAGCAATTTAAATTTGGCGTCGACCAGATCGGCTTTGACCCGCTCGACCACTTTGCCATAGTCAATGGTGTCGCGGATCAAATCTGTTTCACCTGCGCGATGGGTATCGAGGCCAATATCAATATCGAATTCGAGCATTTGCGGACGCTGCTGTTCCCACTCGTACACACCGATCCATGCTTCGGCGCGAAATTCGTGAATAAAAATAATATCCATTAATAAAATCCGATCAATCGCGGGTAGGGTGTGCTCAGCGTTCCAACAGTTTTGATCTGGCGCGGCTCGATAAAAAAACCGGTCAATCGCATGATTAAGGACGGATGCGCGTCAGGAAAAAGTGTCCGTATTGTAAACTACCAACCCATGACTCCTTTGACACCCATACTCGCCCTCCTCATCGCTTACCTCATCGGCTCACTTTCATTTGCCGTCATTGTCAGCAAACTCATGGGCTTGCCCGATCCGCACACCTATGGCTCCGGCAACCCGGGTGCGACCAATGTATTGCGTACCGGCAAAAAACTCGCGGCCATATTGACCCTGATTGGTGATGCTGGCAAAGGCGGGTTTGCCGTTTGGTTGGCGCAGCGACTTGCTGCCGATTACGGACTCACACCGGTAATGCTGGCGGGCGTGGCCCTTGCAGTTTTTATCGGCCACCTGTTCCCGGTGTTTTTTCGTTTTCAGGGTGGTAAAGGTGTCGCCACAGCCGCCGGCATTTTGTTCGCCATTCACTGGTGGCTGGGCGCGGCCACCCTCGCCACCTGGCTCATCATCGTGGTTTTTTTCCGCTACTCGTCGCTGGCGGCCCTGGCGGCGGCGGCCTTTGCGCCGTTTTATGTCTTTTTGATGTTTGGCTTAACAGCCTATTTTCCGGCCGTGTTGCTCATATGCATACTGCTTGTCTGGCGACACCGCGAAAATATCAGCAAGCTCATGAACGGCACCGAATCAAAGATCGGCGCAAAGAAAAAAGCTGATGGATAAAACCATTTATTGACGGGTATATTCAGCACTTTTCGCTTGAAAATGCGCGCCAGATAACGACTTTTATCTTTTTTTTGCCGGTGGCACCACCCACCACGCCGCCACCGCCAGCAAAAACACGCCCAGATAAGCCAGTGCAAACACCCACAGCGGCAAATCCCAATACAGCCAGTGGTGCAGCCAGCGTGCGACAAAACCACGCGACACAGTGGCATCCCGCAGCCAATCCTCCAAAACCGTCAACGGGCAGGTGATGCCAAGCAGCGCCTCGACGCTGACAAATCCCAGCAAGACCAAATGGGTGAGGCGAAAGTTACGGTTACGCACCCAATACAGGCAGCGAAAACCCAACAGCCATGCCAACCAAATCGCGACGAGACCGCCAACGTTAAACAGCACCACGGCCAGATGAATAAGCAGGATCAAGTCTGCAAGCATGGGGGTGATCATCCCGAGTCAAGGATCGATGGTCAGCCTTAATTTACCCTGCGGCCGGACAATCCATTATTGAACAAAAAATCCTTGCGCTACCGTGCCCACCGCCATAAACTTCAAACCCTGTTCGCGCCTTGTCAGTGGGCCGACAATTTTCATCACTACCTAAGGGTTTTCCTATGAATATACGCAGCCATTTTTCACTTGCCGTGAGCCTGGTGCTCGCGATCATGCTGAGTGCCCCGCTCGCTGCCCGTGCGCAAGCCAAAACCGAACCGGTATCGGTAGAAGCCTCTGCCAAGCCACCAATTATTCCAGTCGAAACGTTCATGCGTCGTGCCGAATTTGGTGCCATGTCGATTTCTCCCAAAGGCGATCGGCTTGCCGCGCTGGTACCGGTAAAGGACCGCGATAATCTGGTGGTCATTGATTTGGTCAAACGCACCCGCACCACCATCACCAATTTCACTGACAATGACGTCATTAATTTCAACTGGATAAACAATGACCGCCTGTTCCTGCGGGTGGCGGATGGCCGCGACGCCCTGGGTGAGGCGCGTTATCGCGGCACCTTTGCTGTCAACGTAGATGGTTCTGGCGTTCGCAATCTGACGGAACTGCGTGGTCTCGCGCCACTCCAGATCATTGCCAATGACACAAAAGGGGAAATGTTGGTGTCAATGCGTCTTCGCAATCGCGTCATCGCTGACGTCTATCGGCTCAATACCAACACTGCTAAATATGAACTGCTGACATTCGACAACCCCGGTGAAACACAGAGCTGGCTGCTGGACTGGAATGATCAGCCACTGATCGCTGAAAGTCCTGATCCTGATACATTGCAAACTAACACTTGGTATCGTTCAGATATCAAAGCGAAATGGGAAGTCCTATGGAGAAACCCACCGGACGAAGCACAAGACTCAATGAATGTGGTGGCTTTTATGCCGGACGGAAAGAGCCTGATCGTATCATCCAACAAAGGGCGCGACAAATACGCGCTGTATCGTTATGACCTTGCCACCCGCGCCCTTGCCGAGTTGATTTTTGAACATCCGCTGATTGACGTTTCAGGTGGCCTAATTTGGAGCCGCGCAGAGAAGAAACTCATGGGCGTGGCTTATAGCGCCGAGGAATCCAAAACAATTTGGCTTGATCCAAAAATGGCCAAGCTGCAATCGCAGATTGACGCAACATTCAAAAATATGCGCAATGTATTAAGTTTTAATACATTGGCTGACAACTCTCGTGTGTTGGTGAGTACATCCTCCGCAACCAATCCGGGGGGATACTACCTGTACGACTCCGCCACTGGACTGGAAGAGCTGCCAAAGCGCCGACCGTGGATTAATCCTGACCACATATCTCCACGCGCATACATGCCTTATAGCGCCCGCGATGGTTTGAACATCCCGGCATGGGTGACCATTCCCAAAGGGACGTCGGGCAAAAATCTGCCGCTGATTGTTAATATCCACGGTGGACCCAATGCTCGCTCCTACGGCAGCAATCCGTGGGGACGTTATTCGGAGGCACCGTTTTTCGCCAATCGCGGCTACGTGGTGCTGGAACCGGAGCCGCGCGCCTCAACCGGCTTTGGCCGCAAACACCTCAGCGCCGGCTACAAACAATGGGGGCAAACAATGCAGGATGACATCACCGATGGTGTATTGCACCTCATTAAGGAAGGCATTGTCGACAAAAATCGCGTCTGCCTTTACGGCGGAAGTTATGGCGGTTACGCTACTCTGCAAGGCTTGGTAAAAGAGCCAGACATGTTCCGATGCGGCTTGCCGTGGGTCGCGGTTTCCGACCTGATGTTGCTGCTGACCGATACATTGAGTGACACCAACAACTCACGCTACAACGTTGCCGCTTTTCAAGACCGCAATCTTGGCAACGCCAAGACAGACCGTGCCATGTTGGAAAAATTTTCACCGGTCAACCATGCCGACAAGATCCGAGTACCAGTGTTGTTGGTGATGGGCGAGCTCGATGTACGGGTGCCACTGCGCCACGGCACTTCGATGCGCGACGCCATGAATCGTGCCGGCGTCAAGAACGAACTGGTGATTTATAAGGGCGAAGCGCACGGCTTCAACAAACAGGAAAACGTTGTGGATTTTTTCTCCCGCGCAGAGAAATTTTTTGCTGAAAATTTGAAGTAATACTCATGCAGCAAAAAAAAGGCACCCGAGGGTGCCTTTTTTTCCACAATTTGTTGCTCAGTTATTTCGACAGCAATGTCTTTTCAATAAATTTGATGTGTGAATAAAACAGATAATCCAAATTGGATTTTTTGACAAAGCCGTGCCCCTCGTCGTCCGCCATCAAAAACCAGACCGGCGTGTTTTGCTTTTTTAGCTTGTCGACAATTTGCAACGACTCGGTATAAGGCACACGCGGGTCATTTTTACCCTGCACAATCAACATCGGTTTTTTCATTTTGCCGGCATTGTTCAGCGGCGAAATTTTTTCCATAAATGCGCGCATTGCCGGGATTCGTTCATCACCATATTCATCCCGCCGCAAATCCCGACGATAACTTTCCGTGTTGGTGAGGAAAGTCACAAAACTTGAAATGCCGACCGACGAAATTCCCCCGACAATCTTGTCGGGATAATGGGTCGCCACCGCCATGGTCATATACCCGCCGTAACTGCCGCCCATCACCAACACCCGACCGGCATCCATATCCGGCTGGTTGGCGATCCAGTCAAACAATGCACCAATGTCCTTGACGGCGTCTTCGCGTTTATAACCATCATCCGCCGCCAAATAGGACTTGCCATATCCTGATGAGCCGCGCACGTTCGGGTAGATCAGCGTTAAACCCAATTCGTTGACCAAATAATTATTGCGCGCAATAAAATTGGCGCGCGCCTGTTTGGCCGGACCACCATGGATGACAATAACAACCGGGCGTTTGCCCGCAAATAATGTTGCATCCGGCTGGTAGGCAAACCCGGAGATGGTCAGCGCATCAAAACTTTTCCATTGGATTAATTTTGGCTCGACAAAGGCTTGCGGATTCAGGCCCGGTGCGGCACCATTGGTCCAGCGGGTCAGTTTGGTTGTCTTGACATCATAAACAAACACCTCGCCCGGCGATTTGGCAGAGGCAAGCGTAAAGGCCAACAGGTCGGTGCCGGCTTCAGTAGAATTTTTTTCCGCTGCAGTGGATTGCCAATGCAAATTGGTAATTTCGCCTGGCAATAACGCAGGGCGCAGTAATTCTTTTTTGCTATCCAAATCCAAAAACCGCAAAACCGAAACGCCGTTTTCATTGGTGACAAAGGCAATACGTTTGGTCACGTTCGACACTGAAAATTCGTCAACATCAAAATTCAAACGACCGGTCAACACCTGCTCGTTGCCCGTGGCCAAATCAATCTGCACCAGCCGATTAAATTCGCTGTCGCGATTGGAAGTGGCAAACAGTGACTTGCCGTCTGCGGCAAAGCGCCCCGCAGAATAGGCAACGACATGCCCATCTCGTTTCGGCGTGATGGCTGACTTTTTGCCGGTGGCAATATCCAGCAGCCATAAATGTGCTTCGTTCGCGGCAACAGTCTGCAAATACACCAACGATTTTTCGTCTGGTGAAAAACGAAAATCGGACAATCGTCCACCATCAAACGAAGCGATTAATTTAATTTTTTCCGGCTGTTGCGGATCAACAATATAAAGCCGGGTGGTCGCCGCACGATCCGCGCCTGCACCCTGATTTGATTTGTCGATGGTGGTGGTGGAAAAAACAATCCGGTCGCCCGTCCGACTCCATGACGGCGCGCTCGCGCGCTCATGCTCCGGCGAAATCGGCGCCACCTGTTTTCCGGCCACGTCCAATCTGAACAAACGCATGACCTCGTCGCCACCGATGCCTCGTTCAAACACGACATAGGCGCCTTTTTGTGGCTCAAACCAGGCATCACCCACCGCATCGGTAAATTCTGTGACAACTTGTGGTCGTTCACCTGCGCCCCCAACCATATGCAACTGCTGCGAATTATTGTGCCGGCTACGAATAAGCAAAGAGGCGTTCTGCGGGTGCCAGGCCAATATTGTTGAGGGATTAAAGCCGGTATACGCGCCGACTTTTTTGGTCAGCTCGACTTCAATCGCAGGAATGCCGACGATCAGCAAATTGTCGGGCGGCGTGATGAATTGTGCGGATGCCGTAAGGGACATGCTGACGCAGGTCGCGCCGAGCACCGTTGTTGCTTTTCGCGACATTATGGTTCCGCTCCAAGTTTGATCGGGCGGGCGGGGTCACTGATCCACTCTGACCACGACCCGGCGTACAGAGTCGAGCCCGGCAGCCCTGCGTACTCCATGGCAAAAATATTGGCGCACGCCGTGACGCCGGATCCACACTGCTGAACAACTTGGGTGGGCGGCACTTGGCCGAGCATGTCAGCAAACGATTGACGTAGCTCGTCTTTGGTTTTAAAAGTCAGATCGGCGTTGAGGTTTTCTTTGTAAAAACGATTCACCGCACCGGGAATGTGGCCCGCAACGGGATCAATCGGCTCAACCTCGCCGCGAAAACGTTCTGCGGGACGGGCGTCGACCAACACACAACCGCGGCCAGTTTCAGTTCCGGGCAGGCGTGGCAATAATTCTTCGGCCGAAATAACCATCATCGGATTGGCCAGACCGCTCAAGGCCGCAACGCGCGGGCGTGGCACTACATTAGAAAGTGCACGCTGCTCGGCAATCCATTTGCTGATCCCACCATCGAGCAATGCCACCTTGTCCAAACCGACCCAGCGACACAACCACCACAGACGCGAAGCAAACTGGCCGCCAACGTCATCATAGGCCACCACGGTGGATTGATGGGTGACGCCGTGTCGCGCCAGAAAAGCGATCAACGCCGCCGGTGACGGCAACGGATGGCGGCCATTGTGGCCATTTTTTTCGCCGGACAAATCAACATCGAGATTGGCAAAATGCGCGCCGGGAATGTGTCCCTCGCGATACAACCGTTCGCCCTTGGCCAAGTCCATCAAATCGTGGCGACAATCAAACACCACCCACGATGGGTCGTCAAGATGTTGCGCGAGGGTTTTTGTGTCGATAAGCATGGTGATCACTTTCTAATTTGGCGACTCGAATCAGCGTTAACCTTCTTCAGCCGGCAATGTTGGCCGTTTTTCATGTTTTTGCTCACTCGCCAGTTTAGCCAAAATGCCACTGGCAACAATGATGGCCATACCGACCCACGCGATCAACGGCAAGGTTTCGTCGAAAAAAAACCAGCCAAACAGCGCCGCAAAAATCACCGTCGAATACGCAAATGCGCCGACCACCAGTGTGTTGCCGCTATGATAGGCGCGCGTCATCGCCAACTGTGCCACGGTGGCGGCCAGACCCATGGCCAGCAACGGCCATACAGTGGCGGAGGTCACCGCGTTAAAGGTGCCCTGCCACAGCAGTTGCACCACGACCGAGCCGATCAGACCGGCAACACCGAAGTAGAACACCACCCGCCATTCCGGCTCCCCCGCCGCGCCCAATTTTTTCACATTGACATAAGCACAGGCGGCGAAAAAACCGGACGCCAGGCCGATCAGTCCGGCGTGCAAATTGTCATTGGCAAAGGTTGGACGCAGCAATAATGTCACCCCCACCATACCCATCAATATCGCCACCAACAGGATCGGGCGAAAGCGTTCGCGCAGCAACAAGGTTGACAAGACTGTCAACCAAAGCGGTGAGGTGTAATTCAGGGTGATGGCGGTGGCGAGTGGCAATTGGGTCATGGTGTAAAAATATCCCACCAGCGAAATGGTGCCGGTCGCGCCCCGCCAAAAATGCCCCTTCCAAAATCGTGTGGCCAGTGACTGGCGTCGCAACAGCACCACCGCACCCACCGCCACCAGTGCCACCAGTGATCGGTATAACGACAATTCTGCGCCACTGAATTGGGCGCTCAGCAGTTTCGCGAACGCACCCATGGTGGCAAACAGGGCCCCGGCGACCAGCATCCACGATGACGTCACGGCATAAACTCAAATATGGCAACTGTGAAAAATAAAATGTGGGCGGCAAACATGACTATTGGCGCGCACTTTCAGCCAATTTGCCGCGCACACATCCGCCTGTCTTGGCGTTTGGAAATTTATTTCCAGCCAAGTTGTTGTTTTTGCCAAGGCAGCTCGCCAACAGGCAGGGGAAATTTATGCGCCCAGCTCCCGCCGCACGAACTCGTGAAAATGGATCATGCCGTCTTCGTAAGGCGACTGATACGGCCCCTGCTCATCGCGGCCCGCCTGCCACAACAATTTGCGGCCGTCGTTCATGCGCTGACAGATTTCCTCGTCTTCCACGGCAGTTTCCGCATAGGCTTTTTGTTCGGCATCGACAAATTCACGTTCGAACAGCGCAATTTCTTCCGGGTAATAAAACTCAACCACGTTGGTACATTTTTCCGGTCCGTTCGGCAGGATGGTCGACACCACCAACACATGTGGATACCACTCGATCATGACGTTTGGATAAATGGTCATCCAGATGGCACCGTAAGGCGGCACTTTGCCGTTCCGATAACGCAACACGGCGTCATGCCATTTTTTGTAGGTCTCGGTACCGGCACGATTGAGCTGGTTTTTCACACCAACCACCTGCACGCTGTACCAATCACCGTAATCCCATTCGAGTGAATCACAATCGACAAAACTGCCAAGCCCCGGATGAAACGGTACGACGTGATAGTCCTCAAGGTAAACCTCGATAAAGGTTTTCCAATTGAAGTTGTATTCCGTGACATCGGCTTTATCAAAAACAAATCCGCTGAAATCGAGATCCGTTGCCCATTTAATTTTGGCCAGGTCTTCAACAATCGGGTTGGGGCCCTCAAACAACAACCCGTTCCATCTTGTCAGTGGCTTATTCGGCAAATGCAGGCAGGGTTGCGGGTCAAAGTGTGGCGCGCCCAACAGCGTACCTTGGTTGTCATAGGTCCAGCGATGCAAAGGGCAAACAACGTTGCCGCTTTGCAACTGCCCGGAACCTTTCAGCATGACAGCCTGACGATGACGACAAATATTCGAGATCAGCTCAATGGAGGTCCCGTTATTGATCAGCGCCCAAGCATGATTGCCAACAGTTCGATAGTCGTTCTTGGCGGGAACCATTAATTCGTGGCCGACATAAATCGGCGCACGTGTGAATAACGTCGCCATTTCCTGCCGATAAATTTCCGGATCAAAGTACCAGCTCACCGGGAGCTGTGATGTTGCGGTGAAGGGCTTCAAGAGCTCGCGCTCACCCAGTAGTTTGGACATAGTCCTTACCTCCAATCAACACGTAGCTTCAAACTGCCGCGTCTTAACCAAAGTAAAAACGACACCAGGCGATCGAGAAACCAGCTTTTAACTCTGCTTGCTCCGTCCCGACGGTCTCTTGGCAAAATGAAAAATGCGTATGCAAGAGGGACGCCAATTGTGCCAAAAAGCACGGCATCGCGCAACCCAAGACGGCAAGTTTTTTGTAAAACAAGTTTTCAGTTTCGTCACGATTGCCCTTCCGCGCCTTGCTGCCACGCCTTTCCGGTAAAATGACGAACTTCGTGCTTTGCAGCTCATGTCACCGCTTACCTCCCGTCAATAAATGCCCAAAATGACTGAAAAAGCACCAAAAACTTTTGAAGCGGCGATGGCCGAACTCAACGTCCTCGTCGAAAAGATGGAAGCCGGGCAACTGCCGCTCGAAGAATCAATCACCGCCTACCAGCGTGGCACCGACTTGCTGAAGTATTGCGAAAAGATTTTAGGTGAGGCAGAACAACGCATTCAAATTCTTGCCCCCGCAACCGCCGGCGAGGTTGCCAAGTTAGAAGAATTCAAAGAGTAGGCGCTGCATGAGCCAATTTCAGGACTGGGCGCGTCAAATCGCGACCAATATGGAGCAAACGCTTGCCGAACTGCTGCCTGCCGGTGATCACGCCCCGTCACGGTTACACGACGCGATGCGCTACTCGACCCTGGGTGGTGGCAAACGGGTTCGGCCGATGCTTGCATTTGCTGCGGGCGAGTTAACCGCTGCGGATCCCGAACGGGTGAAAATTGTTGCTGCCGCAGTCGAAATGATCCACGCCTACTCGTTGATTCATGATGATATGCCTTGTATGGACAACGACGTTTTGCGTCGCGGTCGCCCAACCTGCCACATTGAATTTGATGAAGCAACTGCGTTACTTGCTGGCGATGCCTTACAGGCAATGGCTTTCGAGATTGTGAGTGCCTACAAACTTAACAGCGACGCAACCGTTCAGGTCGAATTAATCCGCCATTTTGCCGAAGCGTGTGGGTCGCGCGGCATGGCCGGTGGTCAGGCAATTGATCTGGCCAGTGTGGACAAAGACATTTCGCTGCCCGAGCTGGAATTCATGCATATGCTCAAAACCGGCGCACTCATTCGCACGTCGATCATCATGGGCGCCCTGTGTGGCAACCAGCTGACGACCGTTGAACGGCAGAATTTGGATCACTATGCCAAATGTATTGGGCTGGCTTTTCAGGTGGTGGACGACATTTTGGATTGCGAGTCTAATACGGAGAAATTAGGCAAAACCGTCGGCAAAGACGTCGATGCCAATAAACCAACCTATGTCAGCCTGATGGGACTTGCGCAAGCAAAAACACTGGCGGACGAACTGTTGCAAAATGGGCTGGACAGTCTGACCACGTTTGGCACACGCGCCACACGATTGCGTGAATTGGCCGAGTTTATTGTGCGTCGTGATCACTAGCCCGAAGTCAGCACCCAATCTATGACAACCCCATCCAAATATCCGTTGCTCGACAATGTCAACATTCCGGCAGACCTGCGCAAACTCGATCGCCGGGTATTGCCTGCGTTGGCCACCGAACTGCGCGAGTTTATTGTTGAATCGGTCTCGACCACCGGCGGCCATTTTTCGTCCAATCTGGGCACCGTCGAACTGACGATTGCCTTGCACTATGTGTTTAACACCCCGGACGACCGGCTGGTATGGGACGTGGGGCATCAAACTTATGGCCATAAGATATTGACCGGTCGCAAGGCTGAAATGCCGAAACTACGACAAAAAGGTGGCATTGCCGGCTTTCCGCGCCGCGAAGAGTCTATTTACGACACGTTTGGCACGGCCCATTCGTCCACCTCTATTTCCGCGGCACTCGGTATGGCGGTGGCGGCGCGCATTGCCGGTATCAAACGCAATGCCGTTGCGATTATTGGTGACGGTGCCATCACCGCCGGCATGGCGTTTGAAGCGATGAACAATGTTGGCCGTGAAAATATTATTGTGGTTCTGAACGACAACGATATGTCGATTTCGGAATCGATCGGTGCGCTGAACAACTATTTTGCAAAACTCATGTCCGGGCGCTTTTATGCGGCCACCAAAAAGACTGCGGAAAAAGCGCTGCAATACACACCGACCTTTAAAGAGATTGCCAAAAAACTCGAGGAACACGCCAAGGGCATGATCATCCCGTCGACCATGTTTGAGGAATTCGGCTTTAATTACACCGGTCCGATCGATGGTCATAACGTCGATGTGTTGGTCGACACCCTCAACAACATCAAACACCTCGACGGCCCGCAGTTTTTGCACGTCGTCACCAAAAAAGGCCAAGGTTACAAACTCGCCGAGGACGACCCGATCAATTACCACGGGCCGCCCAAGTTCGATCCAAAAATCGGCCTCGTCAAGGCAACACCCGCGCCCGAAGCGAAACCGAAGCCGACCTACACACAAATTTTTGGCGACTGGATTTGTGACATGGCACGCGCCGACAAACGTCTGGTCGGCATTACCCCGGCCATGCGCGAGGGCTCCGGTCTGGTGAAATTTTCACAAGAATTTCCGGATCGGTATTTTGATACCGCGATCGCCGAACAACACGCGGTAACGTTCGCCGCCGGGTTGGCTGCCGACGGCATGCGGCCGGTGTTGGCAATCTATTCAACGTTTTTGCAGCGTGGTTACGATCAATTGATTCATGACGTTGCCATTCAAAATTTGCCGGTGGTATTTGCACTGGATCGCGGTGGTTTGGTGGGTGCCGACGGTCCGACCCACCACGGTGCATTTGATCTTTCATTTTTGCGTTGCATCCCGAATATGGTGGTGATGGCCCCGGCCGACGAAAACGAATGCCGGCAAATGCTCACCACCGGCATGACCATTGACCGCCCGTCTGCCATTCGTTATCCACGTGGTGCCGGGCCCGGCACGGTCGTTGAAAAAACACTCGGCACCCTGCCGGTTGGCAAGGGTGTGATAGTGCGTGAAATGGTGCGTGACATGGCCCGCGACGGCCGCAACCATCTGCCCGGCATTACCGGTGGCGCGGCACGGGTGGCGATTTTGGCGTTTGGCGCCATGGTGCATCCTGCAGTGGGCGCCGCCAATGAGTTGAATGCAACAGTTGCCAATATGCGTTTTGTCAAACCGATTGATGACGAATTAATCTTTAAATTGGCAACCACCCATGATGTGATTGTCACGGTCGAGGAAAATGTGGTGATGGGTGGTGCCGGTAGTGCGGTCGCCGAGTCGTTATCCGCGCAAAATCTCACCCTGCCGATTTTGCACCTCGGCCTGCCGGATGTATTTGTTGAACACGGTGACCCGGCAACACTGTTAGCCGATTGCGGACTCAATGCCGAAGGCATCTTAAAGTCTGTGCGCAATTGGCTGGTCGAATTGAATGCACCAAACGTTGCCCATATTGCCCACAAAGTGGCGGGCTAAATTAGTCTTCTCAATTTGGAAACCATGAAAATATTTAATACCCTGCTCTTCACCGCCCTGCTGGCCACCCCCGCTTTTGCACAAGACGCCAAACCGACGGCGGTCACCGACGCTGTGCAGGCGGTGCCGACAGCGGTGGCGGCGCCATCCATCGCCAAACACGCATGCACCAGTCCGGAAGTACCCGGGCGGCTGGCATCGGTGAATCGACAAAAGAGTTTTAACAAGGAAGTGGAAGCATACAAAAATTGCCTCATGCAATTCCGTGACGAGCGAAACAAAATTGCCCGTGCAAACGTGGAAGCCGGCAACGCCGCGGTGGAGGAATTCAATGTGTTTATCGCCGAAATGAAAAAAGCCCAGTAGCGAACAACTTTCGCCCGTAAAAAAGCCGCGATATCGGGGATATCGCGGCTTTTTTATTGGCGCTTATTTTTTGATGGTTTTGCGATCCTGACCAAACAAAACCTTGCGCTGTTGCTCGGTCATGTTCGCCACTGGCGTGGCATTCACGGCATCTTTTTTGGCATAGGCACGGATGGTCGCCGCACGGGCGCGGATGGCCGCATGCCAGCGGGCAAGATGCGGAAAGTGTTTCATGTCCTGTCCCTGCCGCTCCGGCAATATCCACGGGTAACACGCCATATCGGCGATCGTATATTGCCGGCCGGTGATAAACATCCGATCCGCCAACTGTTTATTCAACACGCCATAAAGACGTGATGTTTCTTTGGTGTAACGATCAATTGCATACGGAATTTTTTCAGGCGCGTAATGCGAAAAGTGATGGTTTTGTCCCAGCATCGGCCCGAGCCCGCCCATTTGCCACATCAGCCATTGCAGGGTATCAACTTGCCCGCGCAAATCTTTCGGAATAAATTTCCCGGTTTTGCCGGCCAAATATAAAAGTATGGCACCCGACTCAAACACACTGATGGGCGCACGACCGGATGCGGGTGCGTGATCGACAATGGCCGGCATGCGGTTATTGGGTGCGATTTTCAGGAAGTCCGGTTTGAATTGTTCCCCCGTACCAATATTGACACCAATGATGTTGTAGGCGAGTTTTGCCTCTTCCAGAAACAGGGTGATTTTGTGGCCGTTGGGTGTTGGCCAGTAGTAGAGGTCAATCATGTTTTTTCCTCGAGATAATTTTGCGACGGGTGAAGTCAAAAACGTAAAACCACAGATGAACACGGATCAACGCAGATAAGTTCAAATCCACTATGCCGTCGTCGTAAAGCAATCATGGCGGTTTCAAAGCCTGGCATAAACATCCGTGTTTATCTGTGTTCATCTGTGGTTGCAAATTTTGATTTCATCGGCGGTTCCCATCACTTCGCCACCGCCGCGAGCACCGCCCGCTTGTATTGATCCGGCCATTCCACGGCCACCCCAAGTGCGGCGGCGGCGTGTAACGGCCAGTAGGGGTCGCGCAACAACGCCCGCGCCAAAAACACACAATCGGCGTCACCGTCAGCAACAATCTGCTCGGCCTGCACCGCCTCGGTTATGAGCCCCACCGCACCGGTGGCGATGCCGGCCTGTTGCCGAATCGCACGTGCAAACGGCACCTGATAACCGGGGTGGATGTCCATTTTTGCGTTGGCGACAGCACCACCGGACGAAACATCAATCATATCCACGCCAATCTGTTTTAACGCCTTCGATAATTCAATTGATTGTGACAAATCCCAGCCGCCTTCTGCCCAGTCGGTCGCCGACAACCGCACCAACACCGGTTTTTCTTTCGGCCACACGGCGCGTACCGCGGCAGAAATTTCCATGGCAAAACGCATGCGATTTTCCAACGACCCACCGTATTGATCAATGCGATGATTAACCAGTGGTGACAAAAACTGGTGCGCCAAATAGCCATGCGCCGCGTGCACTTCAATGACTTCAAACCCGGCTGCAAGTGCGCGTTGGGCACCCGCCGCAAAATCATCAATGGTGGCGCGAATTTCATCGACACTCATTGCGTGGGGGATGGCATAGGTGGTCAAAAAAGGTTCGTTACCCGCGCCCATCACCTGCCAGCCACCGTCACGCTCCTCCACCCGGCCGTGTTTGTCCGGTGCCGCGCGCCACGGCGCATAGGTGGACGCCTTGCGTCCGGCGTGGGCAAGCTGCATGGCGGGCACACTGCCATTGGCGCGAATAAACGCGGCGATGGGTTGCCATGCATCGCGCTGGGCGTCATTCCATATACCGGCGTCTTCAGGCGAAATACGCCCTACCGGCGACACCGCCGCCGCCTCGGTCATCACCATGGCTGCGCCGCCGACGGCTCGGGCGCCCAGATGCACAAAATGCCAACTGTCTGGCAGGCCATCCACACAGGAGTACTGGCACATGGGGGAAACAAAGATACGATTTTTGAATGTTGTTTGACGAATTGTCAGGGGCAAGAACAGCTTGGACATGGTTTTTTTCTTTGCGTGGCGTTTTTAACGATAATAGCATTCAACAAAATCACCTAGACAAGCACGTTTTGACCAAAGCTTTTTACCCCCTTGAAGATTGGCGGGCGGGCGGAGAATTTTTCCCGCATCGTTCACACCGCGTATTTTTCAAGCGCTCGCATCGTGACATGCCGTTGCCGGATGACCGGCCGGTGTTATTGCTGATTCATGGTTTTCCGACCGCATCCTGGGATTGGTCGCCGCTGTGGGCACAACTTGCCACGCGCTTTAATCTGATTGCACCCGACCTGCTCGGCTTCGGATTTTCCGCCAAACCAACCGATTACCAGTACAGCATTCTCGATCAGGCGGATTTGTGCGAAGAACTGCTGTCACGCTTCGGCATTCAGCACTATCACATCATGGCGCACGACTATGGCGACACCGTTGCCCAGGAGTTGCTGGCGCGCCACCACGATGGATCGGCGCGCGTCGAGCTGCAAAGCATTTGCCTGTTAAACGGCGGACTCTTTCCGGAGACCCACCGGCCGCGTCTGGTGCAACGGTTGTTGCTGTCGCCGCTGGGTCCGTTTGTCGCCAAACGATTTAGCAAAGCGCGCTTTGCCGTCAACATGACCAATATATTTGGCCGCGACACACCACCCAGCAAGGCCGACATTGATGTGATGTGGGACCTGATGAATGAAAACGACGGCACCAAAATATTTCCGCAACTCATTGAGTACATGCGTGAGCGACGCCGTTATCGGACCCGCTGGGTGGGCGCACTGAATCACGCCATTGGTGACGTCTTGCACAGACCGATCCCGATCCGTCTCATCGCTGGTGCGAGCGATCCAATTTCCGGTCGGCATATGGCCGTACGCTACCGTGAGTTGGTTGCCCATGCCGACATCATGTTGTTACACGGCATTGGACATTACCCGCAAATCGAAGCGCCACAATTGGTATTGCGCGGTTATTTTGACTTTTACGAAACCCAGGTTGCGCCGTGAACATGCTCGAAATCAAGGCGGGACCGCGGGCCATCAAACACATTCGTGAACACGGCCTGCGTCCGCAAGATATTGGTATTGTGCCCGGTGCCGCCGGTGGCCCCAAGGGGCTGGGGTTGGCAAAACTGGACGAATGGCTGTTTGCCGATTGGCTGCCTGAGGGTGCGGCAAAACGGACTACACCAATCGATTTAATCGGCGCGTCCATCGGTGCCTGGCGATTTGCCGCAGTATGTCGCGGCAATATTGATGGCGTTTTTTCTGCAGATGCCACCCGTACCGCGCTCAACAGTTTTGCCAAAGCGTACAGCGAACAATACTATCCAAAAAAAGTCACATCCGCGTACATCACCGCATGCGCGCGCGATTTGATCGACAATTTATTTGTCGGGCATATCAATAATGTGCTCACCCATCCGCACTATCGCCTGCATGTGCTGGCGGTACGCGGCAAGAACATTTTGGCGCGCGAAGCGCGTGGTCGCACCCATGCCGGTTATGCACTGGCGGCCGTTGCCAACATGGTCGGGCGAAAACATTTGCGCCACTTCCTTGATCGCACCTGGTTCTACAGCAGGGCGTGCGATTTAACACCGTTTCGCTCCGGGCCGCAGACTGGCAAATTCGACCCGTTCCACACCGACTACACACACCTTGGTGAATCCAATTTTGCCGATGCCCTGATTGCCTCAGGCTCGATACCGCTCATCCTCGAAGGCGTCAAACATATTGAAGGCGCGGCCTCCGGCACCTATTGGGATGGCGGCATCATCGACTACCATTTACATTTACCCTACGCGCAAAGTGACGGGCTGGTGTTATATCCACATTTCACCAATAAAATTGTGCCTGGTTGGTTGGACAAAATGTTGCCGTGGCGAAAGGCCAGCGGTGCCTGGCTCGACAATGTGGTGCTGGTGTCACCGAGCCGCGCGTACCTTGACCGGTTGCCGATGAAAAAACTTCCGGATCGCAATGATTTTGGTCGGTTTGTTCACGACTATGAAGGCAGACTCAAATATTGGCGCTTCGCGATGGATGAAAGCGCACGGCTGCGCGACGAATTGGCGACGTTGATCGACAGCGGAAAAATTGTCGACCGACTGACGCCGCTATAAATCGGGCATCCCGGCTGCGCTATAAAAAACCGCAAACACCAATGCCAACAAGCGTTTTCAGCGCATTTCGTCTGAAAACACCCGCCAATTGGCGCATTTCATTTTGTGATTTTGTAGGCCTTGCCAATCGCGGAAAGCAACGCAAACAGCGCGGTTGCCAACACCATCGCACTGATGACCGTGGCGAGTGCAAGCGGGATGCCGACCAGTCCAACTGATTTCCACAACCACGATGACAAAATCGCGGCGGGAATGGCGCAACTGGCAATGGCGAGAACCGAAAGTACGTAGGTTTTCATTGGCGAGGGAAGATGGGTATAAGAACCGGCTAAATTTCTGGGCATATTCATTGAGGGCGCAAGATGATGTTGTTTTAAAAGCTGGTGCCATTTTACCTGTAATGGCGGTTTGGCGTTTCTATTCTGGAAAAGGTCACAAATTCGGCGCCAACCAACGCTCCGCCATCGGAATACTCCAACCCTTGCGTTTGGCGTAATCGACCACTTGGTCATGATCAATTTTTCCAACCGCAAAATATTGCGATTGCGGGTGCGCATAATAAAATCCGGACACGGCGGCGGTCGGCCACATGGCATAGGAATCCGTGAGGGTGATGCCGGCGCGTTTGGTGGCGTCGAGCAACACAAACAGCGGCGCTTTTTCGGAATGTTCCGGGCACGCCGGGTAGCCGGGTGCGGGGCGGATGCCCAAGTATTTTTCGGCGATCAAATCTTCGATCACAAGCGTTTCATCGGCCGCGTAACCCCAGTCGTCACGCCGTACCCGCGCATGCAGGTATTCGGCAAAGGCCTCTGCCAGCCGGTCGGCCAGCGCTTTCAGCATGATGGCGCTGTAGTCGTCGTGGGCGGCTTCAAACGTCTTGGCGCGTTCGTCGCAGCCAATGCCGGTGGTGACGGCGAAACCGCCGACGTAGTCCGGGGTTCCAACTGGCGCGATAAAATCCGCCAAACATTGATTGGCATTGCCCGCCGGTTTTTCATTCTGTTGGCGCAGGTGGTGGAAGGTGTGCAACACACTGGCGCGGGATTCGTCCGCATAAACCTCAACCGAATCACCGACACTGTTCGCCGGCCAAAAACCAAACACAGCGTTGGCCTGCAACCATTTGCCCTTGATGATTTTGTCGAGCATTTTTTGCGCGTTAGCGAACACCTCGCGGGCACTTTCACCAACCACAGCATCGTCGAGTATTTGCGGATACTTTCCCCACAGGTCCCAGGTCTGGAAAAACGGGCTCCAATCGATATACGGCACCAATTGTTCCAGCGGAAAGTTTTTTAGGGTCTTGACCCCCAGCCATTTTGGTTTGGGGGGAAGGTATCCCGCCCAGTCGAGTTTGGCGGCATTGGCGCGCGCCGCGTCGAGAGTCAGCAACTTCACGCCTTTTTTGTTGGCGTGTTGCGCGCGCACCTTGGCAAGGTCGTCGCGCACCTCGGCGACAAATTTGTCACGTAATTCATCCGACAACAAATTGCTGCACACGCCCACCGCGCGTGAGGCATCCGGCACCCACACCACCGGCCCTTGATAAAACGGTTCGATCTTGACCGCGGTGTGGGTGCGTGAGGTGGTGGCGCCACCGATCAACAGCGGAATGGTGAAGCCGAGCCGTTGCATCTCCTTGGCAAAATGCGCCATCTCCTCAAGTGAAGGCGTGATCAAACCGGACAAGCCGATGATGTCGGCTTTTTCTTTGATTGCGGCATCAAGTATCTTGTCGGCGGGCACCATCACGCCGAGGTCCACCACTTCGTAGTTGTTGCATTGCATCACCACACCGACAATGTTTTTGCCGATGTCGTGTACGTCCCCCTTCACCGTCGCCATGACAATCTTGCCCTTGGCTTTGGCATTGACCGTGCCATTGAGGCGTTTTTCTTCTTCGATAAACGGCACCAGATGCGCCACCGCTTGTTTCATCACCCGCGCCGACTTCACCACCTGTGGCAAAAACATTTTGCCGGCGCCAAACAAATCACCGACCACATTCATGCCATCCATCAACGGTCCTTCGATGACATTGATCGGACGTCCGCCCGCCGCCTGCACCTTGGCACGACACTCTTCGGTGTCGGCAACAATATATGCGGTAATGCCTTTAACCAGTGCATGGGTCAGACGCGTTTCGACTGCATCGGCGCGCCACGCCAAGTTTTCCACCTGGTCAATTTTGAGCCCCTTGTATTGCTCGGCAAACGCAACCAACTGATCGGTCGCGTCCGGGCGGCGATTGAACAACACGTCCTCAACACACAACAGCAAATCCTTGGGGATGTCATCGTACACACCAAGCTGACCAGCGTTGACAATGCCCATGCTCATACCGGCGCGGCCGGCGTGATACAAAAATGCCGTATGAATCGCCTCGCGTACCGGTTCGTTGCCTCGAAACGAAAACGAAACATTTGAAACCCCACCACTGACCTTGGCATACGGCAGGTTTTCTCTAATCCACTCGGTAGCGCGAATAAAATCCACTCCATAGGTGGCGTGTTCTTCAATACCGGTGGCGACCGCAAATATATTCGGGTCAAAAATAATATCTTCCGGTGGAAAACCGACTTCTTCGGTGAGAATTTTGTAGGAACGCGCACAAATTTCGGTTTTGCGCGCAAAGGTGTCCGCTTGTCCTTTTTCGTCAAACGCCATAACAATGACTGCTGCACCGTAACGACGACACAATTTGGCGGCGGCAATAAATGCGGGAATACCTTCCTTCATAGAAATCGAATTGACGATGGCTTTGCCCTGCACACATTTCAGCCCCGCCTCGATCACGCTCCACTTGGAGGAATCAATCATGATCGGTACTCGGGAAATATCCGGCTCGCTGGCAATCAGATTCAAGAATTTCACCATCGCCGCCTGCGAATCCAGCATGGCTTCATCCATGTTGATGTCGATCACCTGCGCGCCGCTTTCTACCTGCTGTCTTGCCACGGTCAGCGCGGCGTTGTAATCGTCGTTCAGAATTAATTTGGCGAAGGCGCGTGAACCGGTGACATTGGTACGTTCACCAACGTTGACAAACAACGAGTCGTCGCCAATATTGACCGGCTCCAGTCCGGACAAGCGCAGGCGCTTTTCGATCGTTGGAATAAGGCGTGGTTTAAATGGTTTCACCACCTCGGCAATGGCGCGGATATGTTGCGGCGTGGTGCCACAGCAGCCACCGGTGATATTCAACCATCCGGCTGCGGCCCACTCGCGAATATACGCGGCGGTTTCAACCGGTAATTCATCGTATTCGGCCATGGCATTCGGCAGGCCCGCATTGGGATGCGCCGACACCCGGCAATCGGCGATTTGTGCCAGTTCTTCAATATGCGGGCGTAATTCTTTTGCGCCGAGCGCGCAATTAAAACCAATCGAAATCGGCCGGGCGTGGTGCACCGAGTTATAAAACGCTTCCACCACCTGCCCAGACAAGGTACGACCGGAGGCATCGGTAATGGTGCCGGAAATCATGATCGGCAAACGTTGTTCGGCAGTGAGGCCGCGCGCTTCGAATTCTTCATCGACCGCAAATATGGCGGCCTTGGCGTTGAGTGTGTCAAAAATCGTTTCAATCAGAATGATGTCGGCGCCGCCGTCGATGAGGCCACGGGTGGCTTCACGATACGCATCCTTGACCTCGTCAAAATTGACGGCGCGAAAGCCGGGGTCATTGACATCCGGCGAGAGCGACAACGTGCGGTTCATCGGCCCCAGCACCCCCGCGACAAAACGCGGCTGTTTTGGCGTCCTGGCCGAAAAATCATCGGCCACCGCACGCGCCAATTTTGCGCCTTCCAGATTCAACTCATACGCCAACGATTGCATGCCGTAGTCGGCCATGGAAATGGTGGTGGAGTTGAAGGTGTTGGTTTCCAGAATGTCGGCACCGGCCTTGAGGTACTCGGCGTGAATTTCGCCGATGACATCCGGTTTGGTGAGGGTCAACAAATCATTGTTGCCACGAACATCGGAAGGCCAATCGGCAAACCGCGCGCCACGATATTCGGCCTCGGTCAATTTGTAACGCTGGATCATGGTGCCCATGGCACCATCAAGCACCAGAATGCGTTGCGCCAACGCTTCCATCAACGCGGCGGTGCGGCTGGGCAATGTTGAGGTGTCGATTGGTGCCGGAGTATCGGCCAAAAATTGTGAAGGCGATTGCATCATGTCCAAAATCAGAAAATAAAAAACCTGTCGGGTCGGTGGGCGCCAAGCGGACAGGTTGTCGGAACATGCCTCGCTTTAGCGGAATTTCAGACGGGCAAATATTTTCTCCCCCGTCCCGCGCCCGCAAGCTGATTCAAATCGGCGCGATGCGTCATTTTACGCGGAATGGCGCCAACAGTTTGTTGAAATTCGTCGCGAGCGAAGGTCAGACGAGGCGGAAAGCGGCGAAAAACCGGAATGTATGCGGTATACATGAGGATTTTGAGCCGCTTGCCAACGCCGCATTACCGGGCGCAGCAGAATTTCAACAAACTGCTAACACTCCACTGCCGCCAACGCCAACCCACCCAACGACGTTTCTTTGTACTTGGTTTGCATATCCGCACCGGTGCGGCGCATGGTTTCGATCACCTGATCGAGCGTGACATGATGAATGCCGTCGCCACGCATGGCCAATGAGGTCGCCGATATGGCCTTGATCGCACCCATGGCGTTGCGCTCGATACACGGGATCTGCACCAGCCCGCCAATCGGATCACAGGTCATGCCGAGGTGATGCTCCAGGGCGATTTCGGCGGCATTTTCAATTTGTTCGTTGCTGGCACCCAACACCGACGCCAATCCGGCTGCGGCCATGGCAGCGGCGGAACCGACCTCGCCCTGGCAGCCGACCTCGGCACCGGAAATCGACGCGTTCATTTTGCACAACGCACCGATGGCGGAAGCAACAATCAAAAAATCGCGTAGCTGCGCCTGGTCCGCATGGCAAAAGTCGCGCGCATATCGCAACACCGCCGGCACCACTCCGGCGGCACCATTGGTCGGCGCCGTCACCACCCGGCCCCCGGCGGCATTTTCCTCATTCACGGCGATGGCATACACACTCACCCAATCCATAATTTGGTGCGGCAACATCGTACGGCATTTGTTTTCAGCCAATAATTTTTCGTGGATGCCATGCGCGCGCCGCGGCACGTTTAAGCCACCCGGCAGTTGGCCGTCGGTCGCCATGCCCCGGTCCATACATACAAACATGGTTTCGATCACACGATCCAAAAAGGCATTTGTTTTGCCCTCTGCTCGCAACGTGTTTTCATTGAGGCGTAACAAATCAATCAGCTTGCTGCCGGTTTGATGACAGGCCGCCAGCAACTGCTTCATTGATTGAAATGGATGCGGCACACTATGCGCATCGCCGCGCGCCGTACCCACAAAGGCCTCGTCTTCGTCCACCACAAATCCGCCACCGATCGAATACATGGCGCGTTCGGCAATCAGCGTCGTTTGGGCATAGGCGCGAAACATCATGCCGTTGGAATGAATGGGCAACAAATCACGCAAATTAAAACGAATGTGCGTCAATGGTGAAAACGACACCGCTTGTTTACCCAATAACTTCAACTGACTTTGTTTGGTGACCGCAGCAATAAACGCACCGATTGCCGAAGTGTCAACATCATCCGGCGTGTCGCCATGTAATCCCAATATGATGGCAGTGTCGGTGGCATGGCCTTTGCCGGTGTGGGCGAGGGAGCCAAATAACTCCACTTCAACCTTGCTTATTTTCTCCAATTCGCCCGCCGGCAATTCCTTCAAAAAGCGATGTGCTGCTCGCATCGGTCCGACAGTATGTGAACTCGAAGGACCTATGCCGATTTTGAACAAATCAAAACAACCCAAATAACTCATTTGGTCGCGCTGCTATTTGCATCGAGCCAATCCAGCGCCAACGCGGTCAACGCCTTGACACCAATCTTCAAACCGGATTCATCGACATAAAAACGCGGGCTGTGATTAGACGGCGCGGTGCGGCACTCTTTGTCGGGCGGGGTGGCGCCAATATTAAAAAACAGGCCGGGCACTTGTTGCTGAAAAAAAGAAAAATCTTCCGCGCCACAATTCTTGGGGCAGACATTGACATTACTTTCACCCGCCGCGCGTCGCAAGGTCGGCAATGACCACTCGGTCAAGGCGACATTGTTGATCGTCACCGGGTAACCTCGTGAAATATGCACGTGTGCCTTGGCACCACCCGCTTCGGCAATCATGGTGGTGATTTTTTCAACAAACTGATGAATGTCACTGCGGTGGGTTTCATCAAATGCACGGATGGTACCGTCCATTTTCGCCTCGTCGGGAATGATGTTGGAGCGGTTGCCGGCCTGAAAACTGCCGACCGTCACCACTGACGGCTCTTCGGTCAAATTCATTTTGCGCGAGACAATGGTTTGTAATCCCAACACCACTTGTGCACCGACCACGATCGGATCGACGCCACCCCACGGTCGGGCTCCGTGAGTTTGGTTGCCACGCACAAAAATTCGAAAGGTATCGGCGCTGGCCATAAACGGCCCCGGCCGGTAGCCGATTTTTCCGGCATGAAGAGTCGAGGAGATATGCAAACCAAAAATCGCATCGACCTTTGGATTTTCCATGCAACCTTGTTTAATCATCAATTGCGCACCGCCCTCTTCGCCCTCCGGCGGCATTTCTTCGGCGGGCTGAAAAATAAATTTGACGGTGCCGGCGATATCACTGCGCATCGCCACCAAAATTTCCGCCACGCCCATCAAAATCGCCACATGGGTATCGTGTCCGCACGCGTGCATCACCCCACACTTGACCCCGTTCCACTCCGAGATGACGGTGCTTTTAAACGGCACGTCGGTTTCTTCCACGACTGGCAGACCGTCCATATCGGCACGTAACGCCACACACGGCCCCGGTTTGCCACCTTTTAACAGCCCAATCACACCCGTATAGGCAACTTGTTCCCTGACTTCATCCAAACCGATTTTTTTCAGGTGCGCGGCAATCACCCCGGCGGTGCGAAATTCACGATTTCCCAACTCCGGATTGGCGTGGATATCACGCCGCCAGGCAATGACCGCGTCATTGAGTCGGTCGGCGTGCGCGGCAATGGTTTGATCGCGGTCTTGCTGGCTGGAGGAGGGTGGAACGGCACTACTTACAACAACGGGGGAGGCGTTCATTGAATGGCTGTGGAAATTTTTAGGAAAACAATTATGACACCGCATCAATAATGGTGCAGTGGTCGGTGGCTATAATCAAACCAACAGGAGCCATCATGGAACATTTGAACCCCAAACAAACGTTTGATTTTTTAGCGAGTGATCCTTCGGCGGTGTTTATCGATTGCCGCAGCGAAATGGAATTTTTGTTTGTCGGCCATCCGGTCGGCGCGATGTTGATTCCATGGAATGACGGCCCTGACTGGGACATTAACCCGCACTTTGTCGGCCAAGTAAAAAAAGCCTGCGGCCATTCCGCCCACCGACCGGTGGTGCTGGTCTGTCGTTCTGGCAACCGCAGTGTTGATGCCGGGCTAACGTTGGAAAAGGCCGGCTTCACGCGAGTCTATAACGTGCTGGAAGGATTCGAAGGTGATTTGAATGACCAACACCAACGCGGTCAACTGGGTGGCTGGCGGCACGCCGGACTACCATGGGAACAAGTTTAGAAAGACGTTTACTGGCGCGGCGTTTCAGCCATTTATTGCTTAAACAGCGCGCCTGCTGGACAGTTCTCCCGCCAAATCCGAGCGCTTGAAATCCTAGTTAATGCACAAACCAACACCCAAAAAAACCAGCCCTCAGGCCCCACCAATATCACTGGCGTGGCTGATTTGGGGGCTGGGTGCGCTGCTGTATTTCATCGGCTTTTATCAACGTGTCGCCCCGGCGGTCATCACCAGCGAGTTGTCCCAAGCCTTTCAACTCACCGCTGCCGGACTGGGCAATCTGTCCGCGTTTTATTTTTACAGCTACGTGGCGATGCAAATCCCCACCGGTTTGCTGGCCGATCGATTTGGTCCGCGCATTTTGTTGACAGTGGGCGGCGCGGTGGCGGCGTTGGGCACCCTGGTGTTTGCCATGGCCGAAACGGTGTGGTGGGCGAACGCCGGACGTTTGTTGATCGGCGGCTCGGTGGGGGTGGCGTTTGTCGGCATGCTTAAGCTCGCCAGCCATTGGATGCCCGCGCGCCAATTTGCGCTGACCTCGGGCGTGGCATTGGCGGTCGGGGTATCCGGTGCCGTGTTTGCCGGTGTGCCACTGCGGATTTTTGTGGATGCGTTCGGCTGGCGCGCGGTGATGTGGGCGAGTGCGGCGCTGACCTTATTGGTGGCGCTGGCGTGCTGGCTGGTGGTGCGTGACGACCCCAGCGAAAAAGGCTACCAAAGTTTTTCGCCGGACGACCATGCACCACAGGCGGGTGCCGCACCGAGCCATTTTTTGCACGGCCTGCGCGAAGTGCTGCGCTATCGCAATGTGCTATTGATCTACGCCCTCGCCGGTGCCCTGACCGGCATCGTGCTGACCTTTGCCGGCCTCTGGGGTGTGCCGTTTCTGGTTTCGCAATATCAACTCAGCCCCACCCATGCGGCAACACTGTGCTCATTGATGATGGTGGCGTGGGCGGTGGGCTGCCTGGTGTTTGGCGCTGTTTCCGACCGCTTCGCGCGGCGCAAGCTGCCGCTGATGATTGGCCTGGCGGCGGCGACCGTGTTGTGGGCAATGTTGATCCTCATGCCGGGGCACAACTTGGCCGTGCTCACCATTCTGTTGGCACTGTGCGGATTTTTCTGCGGCTGTTTCATCATCACCTTCGCCTTCGCCAAGGAATCCGTGCCGCTGCGGTTGGCGGGCACGGTGTCGGGCGTGACCAACATGGGCGTGATACAAGGGCCGATGTTCATGCAGCCATTGGTTGGCGTGATGCTCGATCAATCATGGACGGGCACCATGCTGAACGGCAAACGGGTGTTTGTATTTGAGGCGTATGCCAATGGCTTTTCACTGGTGCTGGTGTGGGCACTGTGTTCGCTGTTGCTGCTGGCGTTTACGCGGGAGACGTATTGTCGGCAGACGCGCTGAATTTGGTGTGGGTGAAAATTAGACCCCTGCCCCGGCTTTAAGCATACCGGGGCATAATAATAGGGGACAGACCACGTTTATTCATAACAATGTTGCCTGCCTTTCATTTTTTTCATCATCTCGCATGGGCGGCCTGCCCGCCACACCGCGCACCACACGCCGCCCTAATGCCTTGGCAATCTGCGCCTGGAATCGTTTGCCGCCCAGCACCGTATTGCCGTTAGTCGCTTCACGTATTTCATCAGTCAACGTTTCATCCACATGCGCCCGAAACAAGGCGCGATAGGATTCTATCCTCGCCGCATCTGTCAGGGCGATCCGCCGATATTGGTCATGCGGGGTAATCAGGGTGTTCGTCCGCCCCAGCCCGTTGGCGTGATAGCTTGACCAGCGATAATCCTGCGGCTTCATCACCATCCCCGCCCGCACCGGGTTGAGCTCGATGTACCGGTAACAGGCCAACACGTATTCCTCACTTTGTGTCAGACATGAACGAAAGCGACCTTCCCACAGTGTGCCAGAGCGTTTGTAAGTGCGGTTGATGTACTGAACATAGCGTTGCCCCAGATGTTTCATCAGCAGGGCAGCGCTGTCGGCGGCTATAGGCGTGAGCAGCAGATGGACGTGGTTGGTCATCAACACATAGGCGTGAACCGCGCAGCCAAACTTGTCGGCAAATTCTTTTAGGTAATGGAGGTAGAACTGGTAATCTTCCTCTGCATAAAAGCAGACCGCACGATTATTACCGCGCTGGATAATGTGCCAGGGGATGCCAGCAAGCGAGAGTCGGGCGCGGCGCGGCATAAAATGTCGTCCCAAATGGAAAACAACAGGATAGCAGAAATTAAACGTGGTCTGTCCCCTATTTCCCCTCAGCAAGTGCGCCTTATACAACCCAGATGATGAAGCTGCCAAACGTGGTGCGGGTGCCCGCTATTTGCTTGGTGACCGTCCGGCCAGACGTTGAAACAAAATTTGGCGCATTTTGCCAGGCAGTGATCGCGCTGGGTTTACCTGCCGTTACCTGCAAGACCCATTGCCGTCAGACACGCTGAGCGGGTGCCTGACCGGCCGAAATGGATTGGGCAGCAATCCAACACGCCAGACCAGTCAACATCAATGCCATCATGGCGATCGCCAACCAAACCGGTGAATGCGAAACTGCGGGGGACAATAAACCGGCGACGATTGCATTCACCAATCCCGCTACAAAACCCTGCAAGGACGCCGCCATGCCACGCCGGGTCGGAAACATATCCAGTACTTTGAGTGACAACGACGGCATCGCCATGGCGGTGCCCACGGCGTAAATATAAATGGGCACGATGGCCCACGGCACCGAAGAGGTAAAAAAACTCACGTACAACAAATTCAAAACCGCAGCGGCTGCCATAAAGCGATAGCCCAGCCAGATGGTCTTGGCATAGCTATATTTACCAGCGACCCGCCCGGAAATAAACGCGCCGGTCATGATGCCGGCGATGCCGGGAATGAACAACCATGCAAATTGTTGCGGCTCCAATTTCAATGTCTCCGGCAAATACACTGGTGATGACATGAAGTAGAGAAAGAATGCGTTGAAATTAAATCCCACCGCCAATGACAACAATAAAAATGGCACATTGGCACCGACCGCGCGATAACCGGCAAACAACGGACGCGGGCGAAACGGTTGGCGTTTTTCCGGCGGCAGGGTTTCATGAATCGTCGAGACAATCACAGCAATCAACACACAAGTGATGATCGCCAGAAACCAAAAAATGGCGTGCCAGCCAAACCAAATATACAAATAACCGCCGATGATCGGTGCGATTGCCGGTGCAATACCAAACCAAAGCGTCACCAGCGCCATCAACTTCTGCGCCTCGGTTTCATTAAACAAGTCGCGGATCATGGCGCGCCCCACCACCATGCCGGCACCCACCGACAACCCTTGCACCCCGCGGAAAAAAACCAGGGTCGTAATGTCGTTTGATAACGCACAACCGATGGAGCCGATCAAAAATCCGATCAATCCACCAACGATGATGGGCTTGCGACCAAAACTATCAGACAAGGCGCCGTGAAACAAAAACATAAAAGCAAATGCCGCCAGATACACCGACAAGGTCTGCTGCATTTGTAGCGTGCTGGCCTGCAGGTCACGGCCCATACCCACAAACGCCGGAATATAGGTGTCGATCGCAAACGGACCGAGCATGCCCAACGCGGCCAGCAATAACGCCAGCAGCCAACGCGGCGTATCGTGGTGTTTATGCGGTTGATGCGAAGTGTGGGGACTAATATTCAAAAAATTCGATTACGGATGCGCGGCCGGCGACAATTTTGCCCGGAAACCGCGCTGGCGCGGGATGCACAATGATACGCCCGGCAGCGGCCTCACCAGCAATGCCAGCCAATCTTTTATGGCTTTTTCGAAAATCCGTCCGGTCGGCAGCAATAGGAAGTCGCTATCGGTCAGGTTCAAAAAATCAATTGGATTGAAGCGCGCCGGGGGCGTATTGTATCCGGACGGTAATGGAAAACGAAACAAACTGGAGAAGAAAATGACCAATGACACAAAGTGCCCGTTCACGGGCGGGGTGCGCAAACAGGCCATGGCCGGCGCCACCACCAACGCGGCCTGGTGGCCCAATCAACTGAACTTGAAAAGTTTGCACGCACACTCCCCGTTATCCGACCCGATGGCCGAGGGGTTTGATTACGCCAAGGAATTCAAGACCCTTGATTTGCATGCCGTGGTCAACGACCTGCACGCCTTAATGACCGATTCGCAGGACTGGTGGCCCGCCGACTATGGCCACTACGGGCCGCTGTTTATTCGTATGGCATGGCATAGCGCCGGCACCTATCGCATTGCCGATGGTCGCGGCGGCGCGGGCAGTGGCACACAGCGTTTTGCACCCCTCAACAGCTGGCCAGACAACGGCAATCTCGACAAGGCGCGCCGTTTGCTTTGGCCGATCAAACAAAAATACGGCCGCAAACTGTCTTGGGCCGATCTGATGATTCTGGCCGGCAACGTCGCCCTCGACTCAATGGGTTTTAAAACCGTTGGTTTCGCCGGCGGACGCGCCGATGTGTGGGAACCGGAAGAAATTTACTGGGGCCCGGAGACTGAATGGCTGGGCGACCAACGCTACCGCGGCGATCGTCAGCTGGAAAATCCACTCGGCGCCGTGCAAATGGGTTTGATTTATGTGAATCCGCAGGGCCCCAACGGCAATCCGGATCCGATTGCGTCGGCACACGACGTGCGGGAGACCTTCGCCCGCATGGCCATGAATGACGAAGAGACGGTGGCGCTGGTTGCCGGTGGGCATACATTCGGCAAAATGCACGGTGCGGCGGATCCAGACAAGTATGTGGGCCGCGAACCCGAGGGTGCCGGCATCGAGGAACAGGGATTTGGCTGGAAGAATTCATTGGGCAACGGTAAAGGTGTTAATACCATTACCAGCGGCTTGGAGGGCGCCTGGACGACCAACCCGATCAAATGGGATCACGACTACTTTGACATCTTGTTCAAATATGAGTGGGAGCTGACCAAGAGCCCGGCCGGGGCGCACCAGTGGACTCCGAAGGACGCTTCTGCGAAGAATACCGTACCCGATGCCCACGACCCGTCGAAACGGCACGCGCCGATGATGTCGACCGCGGACCTCGCTCTGCGCATGGATCCGGCCTACGAAAAAATTTCCCGCCGATTCCACAAGAACCCGCAAGAATTCGCCGATGCGTTTGCCAATGCCTGGTACAAACTGACACACCGCGACATGGGGCCTATTGCACGCTACCTCGGCCCGCTGGTTCCGCCGCAGGTGCAAATATGGCAGGACCCGATTCCCGCACGCGATCACGCCAATCACGAATTGGTCGGCGAAACAGAAATCCGCGACCTCAAGGCCAAGTTACTCGCATCCGGCCTGTCCATCGCGCAGTTGGTCAACACCGCCTGGGCATCCGCAGCCACGTTTCGCGGCAGTGACAAACGCGGTGGCGCAAACGGCGCGCGAATTGCCCTCGCGCCGCAAAAAGATTGGCCAGTCAATCAGCCGGCCGAACTGGCGAACATTCTCAAATCGTTACAGGCCATTCAGAAAGAATTTAACGGCGCGCAATCCGGCAAAATTAAAATTTCTCTGGCAGACCTGATTGTCTTGGGCGGCAGTGCCGCCATCGAAGCGGCCGCCAAAAACGCCGGCCAGAAGATAAACGTTCCATTCACGCCGGGACGTATGGATGCCACACAAGCACAAACCGATGTCGACTCGTTCGCCGTATTGGAACCAACCGCCGACGGGTTTCGCAATTTTGTGCAGAAGGGACTGGAAACAACGGCGGTCGAGTTGTTACTGGATCGGGCCAATTTGCTGACCCTGACCGCGCCCGAGATGACGGTGCTGGTTGGTGGCATGCGTGTACTCAATGCGAACGTCGGTCGGGCCAAACACGGTGTCTTCACGCTGCGGCCGGAAACATTGACCAATGACTTTTTTGTCAATCTTCTCGACATGAACACCCGCTGGGAAAAATCTGCCGAGTTTGACGGCGTATTGACTGGCCACGATCGGAGCACGAACAAGCTCAAGTGGACCGGTACCGTGGTCGATCTCGTGTTTGGTTCGAACTCGCAACTGCGTGCGCTCGCCGAAGTCTATGCGTCGGGTGATGCGCAGCAAACGTTTGTGCAAGACTTCGTGGCGGCTTGGAGCAAAGTGATGAACCTTGATCGTTTTGATCTTGGCTGATTCGCGCGCACGGCATTTTTAAGTGCAAATCGAAGGCGGCGAGACATCAGCAGATGAATCGCCGCCCTCGTCTACCTACCACCTGTTTCATGGGCCTGAATCGCGACGCATTTCGCGGGCCTGAATCGCGCCACCATTCACGACCACGACCGGCTGGCGGCAACGTCGTGCGCGGGACTTAAACAGTGGACATTTTGTCCATGCGCCGGTACTGAATCGCCTCGGCAATGTGAGCGGCCTCAACCGTTTCACTTGCCGCCAGATCGGCAATGGTGCGCGCGACTTTTAATATGCGGTGATACGCACGTGCCGACAAGCCCATTTTTTGAATGGCGCTTTTTAACAGTGTTTCACCGGCCGGGGTTGGTGCACACAATCGGTCAATGTCCTTCACATCCAGTTTGGCGTTGGGCTTTTGCTGGCGTGCCAATTGACGCTGAAATGCGGCTTCGACCCGCGCGCGAATTACCGCGCTCGACTCGCCCGGCTGTGCTTTGACCAAATCAAGCTGCGGTACCGCCGGCACTTCAATTTGTAAATCAATCCGGTCCAACAATGGCCCGGAAATTTTTGCACGATAACGCAAGGTTTGATCCGGCGTGCAGCGACATTTGTTGGTGTAGTGCCCGAGGTAACCACACGGGCAGGGATTCATCGCCCCCACCAGTTGAAATTCCGCCGGGAAATCAGCCTGTCGCGCCGCGCGTGAAATAGTGATGCGACCCGACTCAAGCGGCTCACGCAACACCTCCAGCACATTGCGATCAAACTCCGGCAATTCATCCAGAAACAACACACCGTGATGGGCCAGTGAAATTTCACCGGGCCGTGGATTGGAACCCCCACCCACCAGCGCGACACCTGAAGCGGTGTGATGTGGACTGCGAAATGGCCGTTGTTTCCAACGCGCCAGTTGAAATCCACCGGTGAGTGATTGCACGGCCGCCGCCTCAAGCGCTTCGTCATCGGTCATGCCCGGCAAAATACCCGGCAGGCGCTGCGCCAACATGGTCTTGCCGGTGCCGGGCGGGCCCATCATCAAAATGCTGTGGCCGCCGGCTGCGGCGATTTCGAGCGCACGTTTGGCCGCACTCTGGCCTTTGACGTCGGCAAAATCAGCCACGTTTGGCGGGGCGAATTTTTCTGCCGCATCCGGCACATAAGGCGCGATCAACTCACGACCGGCGAGATGGGCACAGACCTGCAACAAATTATCCGCCGCCAGCACGGTTGCGTCGGTGACCAGCGAGGCCTCCACCGCCGAGGCCTTGGGCAAAATAAAAGCACGGCCATCGCCGTGCGCTTTGAGCGTCATCGCCAGCGCACCCCGAATCGGCCGCAAGTCACCGGTTAAGGCAAGCTCACCGGCAAATTCATACAAATTTAATTTGTCACCCGGCAGTTGGCCGGTGGCCACCAAAATACCAATGGCAATCGGCAAATCAAAACGGCCACTGTCTTTTGGCAAATCCGCCGGGGCAAGGTTAACCGTGATTCGCCGGGCGGGGAATTCAAATCGCGCATTGAGCAACGCCGCCCGCACCCGATCCTTGCTTTCTTTTACTTCGAGTTCCGGCAAGCCAACAATCGTGAAGGAAGGCAAACCGTTGGCCAAATGCACTTCAACGGTGACAGGTGGCGCTTCCATGCCCGTCAGGGCACGGCTGGTCAATACCGCAAGAGACATTATTTGGCTTGCAGTTTGATCGCGGCAATGGCTTGGCTGGATTCAAGTTCGATCACTTTTGCTTCCAGCGCAGCAAGTTTTAAACGGGTCTTTTCCAATAATAGACGTTGCCCGTCAAACTCCCCGCGCGTTACCAGCCCCTGATTGGCCAGTTGCGATATGAAATGTTGGCGGGCGTTTTTTTCTAATGCCCCGACCGGAGAGGCGGCGATGGCTTCACCGACGCGTTGGGCGAGTGCGGTGAGTTTGTCGAGGTTTGGATTGGGTGTGGACATGGCTTATTTTAGCTCGGCTGATCAATTCGGCGTCATAGGGATGGATTGTCTTTGCTTGAAACGCACCAGGCCTCAAAAAGACAACGACCCTGAACGAGTCTAACCGCCTCCGTGGCCGCCCACAATTGGTGCATAGCCATATCGACGAGCGTGGGATTCGTGCATTCAATTCACATTCAGGTCATTTTAGGTCTGTTTTTCATGCCTATCGGGGCAATTTTGGCGCGCCAAGCGATGGCACGGTATGTGCTAACCCTACTAGTGAACGATTTGTTTGCCACTCACATAAGGGAATATCGTATGAAAGCGCCATCGACTGTTATCACCCGCTCTGCCGCGTGGTTTGTCCCTCCGTTTGCCACGCTGTTAATCACGCTTGTGACCACCACGGCAACATCCGTCGCCATTGCACAGCCCGCTCCCGAACATACACTCGCAACCAAAATTTCCATTTATAGCGAGTATGAATACCGTGGCATAACCCAGACCTCTGAAAAACCGGCATTGCAACTCAATCTGGATTACGGCCATTTATCCGGATTTTATGCGGGGGCGTTTCTCACCAACATCAAATGGCTCAAGGACGGTGCCAAAGCAGGCGGATTTGATACCAACGCCAACCTGGAACTGGATCTCTTCGCCGGCTACAAGTTTGAGCTGGTCAAAGACATCACCATGGATATCGGTTATTTGCGATACGAATATCCGTCCAGCAAAGCCTTTAATCCTTCCCCCAACACCGATGAGATCTATTTGGGTCTTTCTTCGGGCGCGTGGAGCAGCAAATATTCCCGCACCACCAGCACCTTGTTTGGCATTGCCAATAGCAAAGGCTCGTCGTTTTTTGAGCTGAATTGGTCGCAAGAAGTGATGCCAAAACTAACCCTGAATGCACAAATCGCCAGGCAGACCGTTAAGAAAAATGATGTGCTGACCTATAACGTTTACAAGGCCGGTGCCACCTATGACTTGGGCGATGGCTGGGCAACCGGTGCGTACATTAAATCCACCAGCGCCAATGAGGCCAATTACACCGTGCTCGGCAAGGACTGGTCCAAGGCTCGATTGGTTGCATTTGTTTCAAAAACTTTCTAATCAAACAAAACGTTCGCGGGTCAGTCATTGCGATTGACCGGTTTTTCAAATCAACAGGAGTCCCAACATGAAAATGGTCACCGCCATCATCAAGCCATTCAAGCTCGATGAAGTTCGTGAGGCGTTGTCCGCCATTGGCGTACAAGGCATCACCGTTATCGAAGTAAAAGGATTCGGCCGCCAAAAAGGTCACACCGAGTTATATCGCGGCGCTGAATACGTCGTCGACTTTTTGCCAAAGGTAAAAATCGACGTGGCGATCAAGGACGATATGGTCGATCAGGTGGTTGAGGCCATCGAAAAATCCGCCAACACCGGCAAGATTGGCGACGGCAAAATTTTTGTTTTCGACCTTCAACATGTTGTGCGTATCCGCACCGGTGAAACCGGCGCGGACGCGTTGTAACCAGGAGCCAATAAAATGAAACTGAAAATCGGATTGGCCTGTTTGGCGCTGTTGACCAGCGTGGTATTTTCTCAAGCAGGGTTTGCTCAAGAGCAAAAATCGGAAGCTTCCCCTACATCTCTCACAACTACGGCGGTGCCGGCGACAGCAGCCGCACCGCTTGCCGCACCAACACCCGCACCTGCTGCTGCACCGGTTCCCAACAAAGGCGACGTGTCGTGGATGTTGATGTCGACCACGTTGGTGTTGCTCATGAGTGTGCCGGCGCTGGCGCTGTTTTATGGTGGTTTGGTGCGCTCCAAAAACATGTTGTCGGTATTGATGCAGGTGTTCATGACCTTCTCACTCATTACCGTCTTATGGGTCGTGTACGGTTATAGCCTCGCGTTCACCGAGGGCAACCGGTTTATCGGCGGCTTTGACCGGCTCTTTTTCGACGGCATTGCCAATGTTGCCAAGGGTGAATTTGCCATGGCGGCAACGTTTAGCAAAGGCGTGGTCATTCCGGAAATGTTGTTTGCCGCGTTTCAGGCAACGTTTGCGGCGATCACCTGTTGCCTGATATTGGGGTCGGTGGCCGAGCGGATGAAATTTTCGGCGGTGCTGTTGTTTGTGGCGATCTGGTTCACCATCAGCTACTTGCCGATTGCCCACATGGTCTGGTTCTGGATGGGCCCGGATGCCTACACTGATCCAAAGCTGGTGGATGGCTTAAATGCCAAAGCCGGTTACCTGTGGCAGATGGGTGCACTCGATTTTGCCGGTGGCACGGTGGTGCATATCAACGCCGGTGTTGCCGGTCTGGTGGCTGCCGCCATGCTGGGCAAACGGATTGGCTACGGCAAAGAAGCCCTCACCCCACACAATCTGACCATGACCATGATCGGTGCGTCGTTATTGTGGTTCGGCTGGTTTGGGTTCAATGCCGGCTCGGCGCTGGAAGCGGGCAATTCAGCCGTGCTGGCGTTTATGAACACCTTCCTCGCCACCGCCTGCGCCGTATTGGCATGGACCTTCGCGGAGTGGATGTTAAAAGGCAAACCATCGATGTTGGGTGCGGCTTCGGGTGCAGTCGCCGGTTTGGTGGCGATCACCCCGGCCGCCGGAAATGTTGATATTGGCGGTGCCATGGCCATCGGCGTCATCGGTGGAGTGGCTTGTTTATGGGGCGTGACTGGCTTGAAACGCATCCTCAAAGTGGATGATTCACTCGACGTGTTTGGTTTACACGCGGTCGGCGGCATTGTTGGCGCCTTGCTCACCGGTGTATTTGTGTCCCCATCCATGGGCGGCCCGGGCTTTGTCACCGACTGGGTGACGGCCACGACCGGCTTTACCTCGATTGGTGAGCAGGTTTGGATTCAGGCCAAGGCGGTCGGTGTGGCGGTAGTTTGGTCTGCGGTGGCCACCGTGATCACCCTGCTCTTCGTGAAATTGGTTGTGGGTCTGCGGGTAACTGAAGACGAAGAACGCGAAGGACTTGATATCACTTCACACGGTGAGACGGCATACAACAAATAGCCGCAATTTTATAAAGGTTATTGATTGCCACCAGGGCGTCCGCAAGGACGCCCTTTTTTTGCCTATGACAATTTGCACCCCTGTGTCCGGTGGGATTTTGCTCCGGCCGGTGAAACACGGGCGGGGCGGGGTGGGTCGCGGTCGGGGTGGTAAAATGACGACTCATTCAATTGGCTCATCATGAATCAACGCGACTCCAACCTCCCGCTTCATTCTTCTGCAACCGACATCGCCGATGTGCAAGGTCGTATCGACGAGCGCCATATTGCCATCGACCGCGTTGGTATTCGTGGCATCCGTCATCCGCTGATTGTGAAGTCTGCCGACGGCCAATTGCAACACACCATCGGCACCTTTTCGATGACGGTGAAATTACGCGAGGATGTCAAGGGCACACATATGTCACGGTTTGTAGAGTTATTGGAGGCCGAACGCGCCAGCGCGATTGCGTTTGATACAGTAGAAATCGCTGCCTTGCTCAAACGCATGACCACCAAACTCGGCGTGGTGCAGGGACACATCGAAGTGACGTTTCCCTATTTCATCGAAAAAACCGCACCGGTTTCACAAGTCAAATCGTTGCTCGATTACGAAGTCACCCTGATGGGCGAGATCAATGACGACGTCACCCGCGTCAGCACCAAGGTGCTGGCACCGGTTACCAGTCTGTGTCCCTGTTCAAAAGAAATTTCCGCATACGGCGCACATAACCAACGCTCACATATCACCATCACCGCCGAGACGACCGCCAGCGGCATGACGGCCGATGAAATTATTCGACTGGCCGAAGCCGAAGCGTCGAGTGAACTATATGGCATTTTGAAACGGCCGGACGAGAAGTTTGTCACCGAACGCGCTTATGACAATCCAAAATTCGTCGAAGATCTGGTGCGCGATATCGCCGCCGCGTTGAATCGCGAATCACGAGTCAGCGCCTACACAGTGGAAGCGGAAAATTTTGAATCGATCCACAATCACACCGCCTACGCGTTGATCGAACGGCGCAAGTCGTAAAATTAAAACGCGTTGCTGGTCGCGTTGTTTCGGATAAAATGTTCCCGAAGTGCGCGCCAATACTCGCCTTTACGCGGTCAGTCGCGTTAACGCTTCCCGATATTTGTCACTTGTTTTTTGCGCAATGTCAGCCGGCACATCCGGTGCGGGCGGCTGACGATTAAAACCAATGCTGTCGAGCCAATTGCGGATGAATTGTTTGTCAAAACTCTCCGGCGACACGCCCACCTGGTAACGATCAAGTGGCCAAAATCGTGATGAATCCGGCGTGAGCACCTCGTCAATCAAGTGCAGCACGCCATTGGCATCGAGGCCGAATTCAAACTTGGTGTCGGCGATGATGATGCCTTTGGTCAGCGCAAAATCCGCCACCGATTACTTCGATTGCAATGGTACAAAGAGTGGATGTTGTTGTGGGTTGGCATCAATGTCAATTTTCTGCCACTGGTACTCTCTCACTACATCTGGCCACTGTTCATTGCGGTTTGTCCGCGATCGAAAAATAAAATTACTTAGGCCGTTATATGGCAATGAGATTGGTCCACCAACCAGATTGGACGTCTCGATCCACGTCCACTGCCCAGTCAAATAGCTGTATTTGTACGTCACTTTCAGATTTGAACTAAGCGTCAGTTTTGATCGGTCTTGTGTATCGACGGCGGTTTGGAAAAGTCCCAAATCACCCAAACCGGAATGTACAGTGGAAACCGGGAAGACATCCAGCAATTCACCATCGATGAATTTTGAATCGAGCCAACGAGAATCCGCCAATTGAGCGGGCTCGTCTGGTATTCCCGGCATGTCATTATCGTCGAACACACTCCACTGCCACCATGCGCTGTCGAATTTACGCGGCACATCGCGACGGTAATCCAAGTAAATTTGTGGGTAGGAGTAGCTACGGTTATCTGACGACATCGCAAGCAAAGGTGTGTAACCCCCGCCATGAACATCCAGCGTTTCAGGATAACTGCTGGCACCACTAATCACCACGCCATTTTGCAGCTGGGCGAGCCCGCGTCCGTTGTTTAACACAAATGTGTAATCGCCTAGCTCGGTTGCGCCAGTTTGGTCAATGGGCAGCCAGTTGGTGTACGTTGTTGTCTTATAGGATTTACCTGTAGCGCTATTGCCGAGGGAATCGATCAGTGAACTTGTGGTGAAGGTTCTCTTTGTCCCACTAATGGTTTGTGTACGCGATATATTCTGTCCCTGCGCATTCGCAGTCACATAGGACAGAGCCACCACTTTAGTTTGAGTAACGTCGTCATCCGTACCACTGCTGCTGTCCTGCACATTGACTGTCATCAAAGGCGTTTGATACAAATGTTGCGAGCCGACACGATTTCGTGTGCTCCGTTTGACTGGGGCAGGCAATCCGCTCGTTTGCAGATTGGCAATCAAATTATCGGAGACCATTTTGAATCTGGCGCGATCACGTCTGTTGGCCACCACACGGGCAGCGGCCCAATCGGCAACCCATTGTGGATTGGTTCCGCCGGGATAGCCCGGTGCAACGTCACTGCCAGCAGGGCGGCACACGTCTGGTGGTACCGCAAAGGTTAATCGCGTGCCGGGAGAGTAACCCCCTGCCGCCGTCCGGTTGAACAACTGCACCCAACCGTCACCACTCCACTGCGTTATGGTTGGGTAGTTAGTGATGTTGCCATTGCCGTCGTCGGTAAAGGGGAGTGTGGCAAGCTCGGTTCCGTCATCGAGGACGATGCGGGTTTTTCTGGGCAACAATTGCCATTCAGAAAATTCAGTTTGATATTTTGCCTGAGCTTCCGCGATTATTCCAGAGAATGGCTCTGACCACGATGCATTAGCGCTGAGCAAAAAATAACCAAAATTAGGGGCGATTCCAACTTGGGTATAGGTAGGATATTGACTAAAAAGTGAAGTGAGCGAAGGACCTCCAATTGCGATAGTGTTTGTGTAAGCACGAGTAGGCATTCCATTGCAGGGAGGCATGCTACTAAACCCAGCAATACTCACTACGGATCCACCAATACTACCAATTGGATTTCCATTGTTAGAAATAACTACAGTAAACGTTTCGTTCAAGCCGGCATTGCATTCAGGATAATTCGTGATTTTGTTTGTATACCTGAGATCGAAGTATGGTGCAGACGGTAGTCGCACTTGGGGTGTTTTTACTACGATACTTAACCGCCTGCACTGATCAGGATTCTCCGCGCCCGCCGAATAAAAATAACTGATTTCCGTTGCTGCTACATTGACTACTTTCCCCGCCACCGCACCAACACCATAAGTCGTTCGGGTTTCCAACCCCATATCGCCGCTAAAAACCAGCATGTACTTGCCAGCTTCTTTCGGCGCAGCGCCGGTCGGCGAGGTGATCGCGCCAACATTTTCTCGCCCACCGGCGGGAATGTTTAGCGTCCACAATTTATGCAACACGCGATTGTCAGCGGCATCATCGTAATACAACGCAAACACACCAGACATCGTCTCTGTTCCATTATTTTCAATCACATTGGTGCCTGGTTGCACAGGGTCGTCCACCAGATCAATCTCGCCACGGAAAAAATAATTGATCATGCCAGCCGAATAACCCACTGCGCGTGGCACGAGTATTTTGGCGGCGGCATCCGCATTAAAGCGGTTGAAGGAAAACACCTGCATTTTTTCGGCTTTGACGAGCGCGCTGTCGAAAATTGACAGCGTGGTCATGCGCGGGTTGAAGAGTAGCTCACCGGTGTAAGTATCTTTAATCCGGTTGCCCCAGAAAGTTATGAGGCCAGACAGGCCTGGTGTGGTACATCCCGCGCCAGGTTCGGCGCAGAGTTCGGCAATCGTTTTTTCTTCTCTATAAATGGCAAGTAACTTTGGCTCGGCAAAAAGATTCGGCTTGTCAAAATTCGTCCCCGCCGAGATAAAACTGCGGTTGGTGAATTCGGCAATGCCCTTGCCGGTCGCCTGGCCACCCGGCGGGTTGGTGTGCCAGAACTTGCGCGGCGCGTTGAAGGTTTCCGTGTCGTCTTCGGAAAACACCGCTGGGTAGCCGCCGAATTCGGCCGGGTTGG